>CAIMWE010000051.1 GCA_903845115.1 uncultured Acidobacteriota bacterium
AAGCGTGCCTGTCGGGAGGGGAGGCCTGCAAGCAGGTGGCTCCTCCCGAGGTCACCACCCTTCCGGCGGTCCTCTCTCCCGGGCTGCCGGAGTCCGCCCGCTGACGGGAGGGGAGAGCCGGTTCCATCGAGCCGCCGGGGCGCCGGGCCGCAAGGTCCGGCGCCCACTTCCCGATATCCTTCGGCCTTTTTCAGCGGGGCGCGGCCGCGAGCTTCTCGGGCCCGCTCACGCCACGGCCTACCTGAAGACCTGGAGCGACCGGAGCTCCTTCAGCTGGTCGCGGAGCTTTGCCGCCACCTCGAACTCGAGGTCCTTGGCGGCGGCCCGCATCTCCTTCTCGAGCGAGGCGATCTCCTCCGCCAGGGGCCTCTCGGCCACCATCGTCCGGCGCCGGGAGAGGGAAGCGGGCTCGGCATAGTCGAGATCGGACATCCGGACGAGCGGGGAGTCGAGGGCCTTCACGATCGACTCGGGGACGATCCCGTGCTCCTCGTTGTAGGCGGCCTGGACCTTGCGGCGGCGCGCGGTCTCGCTGATCGCCTTCCGCATCGAGTCGGTCACCACGTCGCCGTAGAAGATGACCTCTCCCCGCAGGTTCCGGGCTGCCCTGCCGGCCGTCTGGATCAGCGAGGTCCCCGACCGGAGGAACCCCTCCTTGTCGGCGTCGAGGACGGCGACGAGCGAGACCTCGGGGAGGTCCAGCCCCTCCCGGAGGAGGTTGATCCCCACCAGGACGTCGAAGGTCCCCTTCCGGAACTCCCCGATGATCTGGACCCGTTCGAGCGTCTCGATGTCCGAGTGGAGGTACCGGACGCGGACGCCGAGGTCGAGGAGGTAGTTCGTCAGGTCCTCGGCCATCCGCTTGGTGAGCGTCGTCACGAGGACCCGCTCCCCCTTCGCCGAGCGCTCGCGGATCCGGCCGAGAAGGTCGTCGACCTGTCCCTTCACGGGCCGGACGACGATCGGCGGGTCGAGGAGCCCGGTCGGCCGGATCACCTGCTCCACGACCTCCCCGCCGGCCGCCTCCAGCTCGTACGCGGCGGGCGTCGCCGAGACGTAGATCCGCTGGCCGACCCGCTCGAGCCACTCCTCGAACTTCAGCGGGCGGTTGTCGAGAGCCGAGGGGAGGCGGAACCCGAACTCCACCAGGGTCTTCTTCCGGGCCTGGTCGCCGTTGTACATCGCCCGGACCTGGGGGATCGTCTGGTGGCTCTCGTCGATGATCGTGACGAAGTCCGACGGAAAGTAGTCGAGGAGCGTCGGCGGGGGCTCTCCCTGGCTCCGGCCGGAGAGGTGCCGCGAGTAGTTCTCGATCCCCGAGCAGTAGCCCACCTCCTTGATCATCTCCAGGTCGAACCGCGTCCGCTGCTCGATCCGCTGCGCCTCGAGGAGCTTGTTCTGCCCTTCCAGCTCGGCGACCCGCGTCACCAGCTCGGCCTCGATCGAGCCGAGCGCCCTCTGCCGGACCTCCTCCGGCGTGACGTAGTGCGATTTCGGGTAGAGGTCGAACTTCGCGATCGTCTCGGTCCGCCTCCCGGTCACGACCTCGAAGCGGCTGATCCTCTCGATCTCGTCGCCGAAGAACTCGACCCGGAGGCCGGTCTCCTCGTACGACGGCACGACCTCGAGGAGGTCCCCGCGGACCCGGAACTTCCCTCTCTCCAGGTCGAGATTCGTCCTTTCGTACTGGGCGTCCACCAGCCGGCGGAGGTACCAGGTCATCCCGAAGTGGGCGCCCGTCTCGAAGGTCACGGCCATCTTCCCGAACGACTCCGGGCTCCCCAGCCCGTAGATGCACGACACCGACGCGACGATCACGACGTCCCGGCGCTCGAACAGCGCCGTGGTCGCCGAGATCCGCATCTTGTCGATCTCCTCGTTCACCTGCGTTTCCTTCTCGATGTAGGTGTCCGACTGGGGGACGTACGCCTCCGGCTGGTAGTAGTCGTAGTAGGAGACGAAGTACTCGACCCGGTTCTCCGGGAAGAACGCGCGAAACTCCTGGTAGAGCTGGGCGGCCAGGGTCTTGTTGTGCGAGAGGACGAGCGTCGGGCGGTTCACCGCCTCGATCACCTTCGCCATCGTGAAGGTCTTGCCGGACCCGGTCACGCCGAGCAGCACCTGGTGGGCCTGGCCGTCCCGGAGCCCCCTGGTCAGCGCTTCGATCGCCTGCGGCTGGTCTCCCTGCGGCGAGAACGGGGAGACGACCTTCAGATCCGGCACGGGACCCCCCGGTCAGGGTCCTTTCTTCGGGCCGGCCGCGAACGTGAGGGCCTGCAGCTCCTCCGGGGTGATCCTCCCGTCGGCCATGGCCTCGACGACCTTCTTCTGGAAGTCCCGGATCTCCTCCGGTGACACCTTTCCGCTCCTGGCCCGGTCCACGAACCCGCCGTACGCGTCCCGGAACGCCTGCTTCTCGGCCGCGGTCACGTCCGGGGCGCTCCCCTCCATCACCTGGTCCTCCACGCGGGCGAGCGCCCACCCCAGGATCGACCTCGCCTTCATTCCGAGGACGACGAGAGCCACGATCAGGACGGCCGAGAGGAAGGTACACCCGACGAGGCCCCACTTCAGGACGCCCGACCTCCCTGCCGCCTCCGCAACCGGTGGCCGGGGAATGGTCGGGTCCGGGATGCCGGAGTCCTGTCCGAACGTCATCGGGATCTCCTTTTCGCCTGCCGCCCGGCGAGGTCCCGAGGACGATAGCCGACACGGCGCGGGGCATCAACGGCGCGTGCGAGAATCGGGGTCGTGCATGGCCGCCGTGCAGCCGCAGTCCTGGTCCTCCTCCTTCCCATCGCGCTGACGGCCGGCCTCGGGGTGGCCGCGGGCTACACGATGTCCCGCCTCATCCAGGTCCCCAGGGTCTCCGAGCTGGCCTCGTACCGGCCCGACATCGTGACGGAGATCCGGGGCGTGGGAGGCACGACGGTCGCCCGGTACGCGATCGAGCGCCGCTTCCTGGTGAACAGGACCCAGATCCCGGACGTGATGGTGAAGGCCGTCCTCGCCGCCGAGGACGCCCGGTTCTACGAGCACGGCGGGATCGACATCATCCGGATCGGCGGGGCGGCGCTGAAAGACCTGGCGACCCGGCGCCTCGCCCAGGGTGCGTCCACGCTGACGCAGCAGCTGGCCCGCTCCGTGTTCCTCTCCCCGGAGAAGTCGTTCCTCCGGAAGATCAACGAGGTCTTCCTGACGATCGAGATCGAGAAGAGCTACTCGAAGGACCAGATCCTGACGATGTACCTCAACCAGATCTACTTCGGACACGGGAACTACGGCGTCGAAGCGGCCGCAACCTGGTATTTCGGGCACCCGGCCAAGCAGCTGACCCTGCCGGAGGCCGCCCTCCTGGCCGGACTGATCCAGCGGCCGGAGTACTACTCTCCCCTGCGCAATCCCGATTCGGCCCGCCAGCGCCGCGACCTGGTCCTCCGGCGGATGGCCGAGGAACGTTACATCGATGCTGGAGCCCGCGCCCAGGCCTCGGCCGCGCCCGTCGTCCTGGCCCGCGCGAGCCACGAGTCGAACGTCGGCCCCTACTTCTGCGAGGAGGTCCGCCAGTACCTCGAGAAGAAGTACGGGAACCGAGGCCTCTACCGCCAGGGCCTCCGCGTCGACTCGACGCTCGACCCGAAGATCGAGGAGTGGGCGGAGGAGGCGCTCCGCTGGGGCCTCCGGAAGCAGGACCGCCGTTCCGCGTTCAGGAAGCCGAGGAACATCGTGGACGAAGGGGTCGATCCGGACAGCTACCGGGACCCCTCGTGGGACGAGCGCTCCGGCGAAGGGAAAGGGCCCGGCGTGGAGGTCGCGGTCGTCCTTTCGACCTCCAGGAGCGCGGCCGAGCTCCGGGTGGGCCGGAAGACGTTCTCGCTCCCCGCGAGCGCGTTCCGCTGGACCCGGGCCGAGAGCCCCGCGAAGGCCGTCCGGCGCGGCGACCTCGTCCTGATCGAGACGGCCGAGGCCGAGGACGGGAAGAAGGAGACCTTCATCTCCCAGGATCCGCAGGTCGAGGGGGCGGTCGTCGTCCTGGAGAACGGCACGGGAGCGGTGCGGGCGCTCGCGGGCGGGTACGATTTCAACCGCTCCAAGTTCGACCGGGCCGTGCAGGCGGTGCGCCAGGTGGGGTCGTCCTTCAAGCCGTTCGTCTACCTGACCGCCCTCGAGGAGGGATACACCCCGGCAGACACCATCCTCGACGCTCCGATCTCCATCGTGATCGATCCGCGCCAGCCGCCGTACCAGCCCCAGAACTACTACAAGAAGTACAACGGCATCGTCACCTACCAGGCCGCCCTCGAGCAGTCGATCAACGTGCCGGCCGTCCGCGTGGACCTCCTCGTCGGCACGAGAAGGGTGATCGAGACGGCCCGGAGGCTCGGGGTGCGGCAGAACCTCCTCGCCTACCCCTCGCTGGCGCTGGGAGCCTTCGAGGTCACCCCGATGGAGATGACGGCGGCGTATTCCGTCTTCGCCAGCCAGGGCCTTCTCTTCGCCCCGCGTCTCGTCGAGCGGGTGAGGGACGCGGACGGCGTCCTCCTGGAGGAGAATGTCGCCGAGGCCAAGGAAGCGACGACCCCGGGGGCCGCGTACGTGATGCTGGCGATGCTGAGGGGCGTGACGCAGCGCGGGACTGGCGCCGCGGCCGCCTCCCTCAAGCTCCCCCTCGCCGGAAAGACCGGGACCACCAACGACTACACCGACGCGTGGTTCGTCGGGATGACCCCCAGGTACACGATCGGCGTCTGGGTGGGCCACGACGCGAAGAAGACCCTGGGGCCCAAGTCGACGGGAGCGGAGACCGCCCTTCCGATCTGGATGAGAATCGTCCGGAAGATGAAAGGGGCCGGCCTCGTCCACGAGACCGACGACTACGACGTCCCGCCCGGGGTCATCTTCGTCCCGATCGACCTGAGGACCGGCTACCGGGCCACGCCGTCCTGCAGCAAACCGGTCCTGATGGCCTTCCTCAAGGGGACCGAGCCGACGGAACTGTGCGGGGAACGCCCCCACACGGTCTCGAACCTCCCCGGGTACCTTCAGAAGGCCGTGTACGTCCCCCGGGCCGGCGAGCCGAAGGGGGACCGGGTGGAGCTTCCCGGTCTTCCGCCTCCGCCTCCCGGGCAGTTCCCGCCTCCGGCCAAGTCGTCGGCCGAAGGCGGGCCTCCCGGCTGAAGGGTCAGTTGGAAGCCTGGACCTCGACCGTCACGCCGACCGTGACGTCCCGGTGGAGCTTGACGTGGACCGTGTGCGTCCCGAGGCGCTTGATCGGCTCTTCGAGGTCGATCCGGCGCTTGTCGACCGTGACCCCCTTGGCGGCCAGTGCGTCCGCCAGCTCGGACGACGTGACCGACCCGTAGAGGGTGTCGTGCTCGCCGGCCTTCTTCCGGAGGACCAGGGTGATCCCCTCCATCGCCCGCGCGACCTCCGACGCCTGGTCCTTTTCCTTGGCCACCTTCGCGTCGTAGCGGAGCTTCTGCTGCTCGAGCTTCTTCTTGTTCCCTTCGGTCGCGGGAAGGGCCAGGTCCTTGGGAAGGAGGAAGTTGCGGGCATATCCCGCGGCCACGGTCACGGTTTCGCCGCGGTGGCCCAGTCCCTTGATTTCGTCTGTCAGGATGACTTTCATCTGGGGTCCCCTTTTTCAATACCGTCCGGGGCCGCGCCGGCCCCGACTCATTCTCATTTCAGGTTGAACGGCCGCTACCATCCGGCCCGGCCGGATTGAGAAAGCGCTCCCGGAACCCGATGAACTCGTCGAAGAGACCGCCGAGAGCGACGAAGACCGGAACCGGCATCTGGAGGACGAGCGCCCAGACGAGAGCACGCCCGATGAGGCCGATTCCGCCCCGATCGAGAAACGCGCGGATTATGGCGAGGCCGCGGAGGAAAAACAAGGCGCACACGGGAAGGAGCAGGTCGACGGCCGCCTCCCGGACAGCCTCCGGACCCACTCCGGCGAGAAGGCCGGCGGCCACGAAGACGATCACGGCGGCCAGCGGAGTCCGGTATTCGGTAAAACTGGCCGCGGACACGCCCCAGCCCGGGACCCCCGCCATCCTTCCCACGGGATACGTCACGAGAGCGCCGTAGAGAAACGAGGAGAGGAGGACGAGCCCCGGCAGCTGGTGCCGGACCACCCAGGTCGTCGCCTCGAAGAGCCCCTGCAGCGCCGCCACCGAGGCGTCGTTGAGGCCCGACGTCCGGTAGAAGACGAGCAGCTCGGGAAGGGTGGAGTCCAGCCGCCCCGCGAGCACCTCGCCGGCGCCCTGGCCGGTCGCCAGGCCGATCCCGAGGAGGCCGGCGAGGCCCGCGGCTCCCGCCACCGCTCCGACCACGATCGACACGAGGTCGAGCCGGCGCCCGTCCCGGGCCGAGGCCAGGAGGGCGAGCGCCGGAAGGGCGGCCGAGACGAGGACGAGCGCCGGCGCGAGGACGCTCCCGGTGGCGCCTCCCAGCATCCCGAAGAGAAGCGCGAACGGGACGCTGAGGGCGCACAGCAGGACCGCGCCGGCCCCGCTCCCCCTCAGCGCCGCGCCGGTCCTGGCCAGCCGGGCCGCCGCGAGCGGCATCAGGACCGGCCCGGCGACCGGGAAGAGCAGCGACACGGCGGCCGACAAACCCGCCGAAACGGGGCTCAGGACGAGCGTCAGGCCGAGACGGAGAGACCGCCGGGGCAGCGCGGGAGGCGGAAGGGGCGCCGGACTGCTAATCGGCCACGTACGGGAGCAGAGCCAGGTACCGCGCCCTCTTGATCGCCGTCGCGAGTTTCCGCTGGTAGAAGGCCGAGGTCCCGCTGATCCGGCGGGGCAGGATCTTGGCCCGCTCGGGGACGAAGCTCCCCAGCAGCTTGACGTCCTTGAAGTCGATGTACCCGATCTTCTCGACCGTGAACTTGCAGACCCGCTTGCGGCGGACGAAGAACTTCTTCTTGGCGGGCTTCCGCGCGGAATTCCCGTTCATCGGACCGGATCCTTTCTTCATCATGGCCTACTCCTCGGCCTTCATGGCGTCCGGCGCGGGGGCTTCCGGAACGTGCTGGATCGGCGCGTGGGACATGCCTCCGTCGTACGAGGGGACGGGCCGCGGGGTCCGGACCTTGGTGTTCCGCGCCACCTTCTGGCCATGCTTCATCTCCTCGTCCACGCGGACGGTGAGGAAGCGGAGGATGCTCTCGGAGAGCCTCATCTTCCGCTGGACCTCGGCGACGGCCTTGGCCTCGGCCCGGAAGAGGAAGTTGTGGTAGGTCGCGTCGTTCCGCTTCTTGATGACGTAGGCCAGCCGGCGGCGGCCCATCGACTCGTCCTTGTCGATGGTCGCGCCCTGGTCGACGAGGAGCTTGCGGAAATCGTCCACGATGGCGGCGGTCTCCGCTTCGTCCTTTTCGGGGACGACGAGGAAGACGAGGTCGTACAGACGCTGAGAAGCCAAGGGTTTCCTCCTTCTGGATCGCAGACGACTTCCGTCGAGCTGCGAGGCGCCGTCCTGTGACGGAGCCAAGGTTTCACTGAGCCGTCGGAGGGTCCTCCGGCGGACGATTGAACGTATTCATAGCTGTTTCCAGCCCAGAGGTCAAGAAAGAGATGACGGCGTCGCAGGCATTTCCCACGGCGCCGTCGAAAAGGGACCGTTCCGCCTTGCCGAACCGGGCCAGGACATAGTCGGCAAGGTCTTCCGATTGAACGAGATGCGCCCCTGCCACGCCCAGCCTCAGCCGCGGGAAGGCATTCGTCCCGAGGCAGTCGATGATGTTCTGGAGCCCCTTCTGCCCTCCGGACGACCCGGAGGCCCGGATCCGGATCCGCCCGACCGGGAGCGCCGCGTCGTCCACCACGACCAGAAAACGCTCCAGGGGGATCTCGTAACGGTTAAGCAGTCCCTTGACCGACTCGCCCGAGCAGTTCATGAAAGTCTGGGGCTTGGCGAGGAGGACGGGGCTCTCGCCGACCCTGGTCCTGCCCGTGAGAGCGCGACAATCCAGGCGATCGACCCGGACGGCCCCTCCAGGAGCCGTCCGGGCGAGCGCGTCGATGACCTCGAAGCCGGCGTTGTGACGGGTCCCGGTGTACCTGTCGCCCGGGTTCCCGAGGCCGGCCACGAGGAAGAGGCCAGGAGTTATTTCTTCTCCTTCTTCTCGGGCTTGGCTGCCTTCCCGTCCGCGGCGGCCTCTTCTTCTTCCTTCTTGCCCTTCTTGATCACCTCGGGCTCCCCGGTCGTGGGAGCGACCTCGGTGGTGGTGGCGGCGACGGCGGCGACTTCCTCGGCCCTCGCGTACCCGACGTGGACGATGACGCGGTCAGGAGCCTCCAGGATCTTGACCTTGTCGCCGAGCGAGAGGTTCGAGACCCGGAACGAGTCGTGGACGTTCAAGCTGGTCACGTCGACGATGATCGAGGGCGGGATGTCCGCCGGGAGGCACTCGATGGCCAGCTCGTGGGTGACGACGTTGAGGACCCCGCCCTCGATCTTGACGCCGTTCGGAATGCCCGCGATCTCGACCGAGGCCTTCACGCGGAGCTTCCTATCGAGGAGGATGCGGACGAAGTCGACGTGGAGGAGGGACCGGGTGATCGGGTGGAGCGTCAGGTCGCGGATCATGACGTGGCGCTTCTGGTCCGTCCCCTTCAGCTGGAGCTCGAAGATCGCGTTCTCGTGCAGCCCCTTCCGGAGCAGCGTGACGAGCGTCTTGCGCGGCACGAGGAGCGACATCGTGTCCATGGTCGCGCCTCCGCCGTAGAGCACGGCGGGGATCTGGTCGGACGCGCGGTACCTGTTCGACGCGTTCTTCCCGGTTTCTGATCTCTTCTCGACTTCGACGATGACGTTTTCCTGGATCATGGTGTCCTTTCTCGAGGGCGGGCGGTCCCGGGAACATCCCGGGGCGCCCGGTCCGTTCAACGGGGGGTCAGACGAACAGGGACGATACCGACGTTCCCTGGTGGATGCGGTGGATCGCTTCCGCGAGGAGCGGCGCGATCGAGAGGGGGACGAGGACGGGGCAGCGGACGAGCTTCTCGTCGAGCGGGATCGTGTTCGTGCAGAAGATCCGCTCGATGGGGCTGCCGTTGATCCGCTCGATAGCGGGGCCGGAGAGGACCGCGTGGACGCAGCCGGCGAACACCCGCTCCGCCCCGGCGTTCTTGAGGGCCTGGACCGTGCTGATGAGGGTCCCGGCCGTGTCGATGATGTCGTCTACCACGATGACGTTGCGGCCCCTCACGTCGCCGATGACGTGGAGGACCTCCACCTCGTTCTTCCCCTTCCTCCGCTTGTCGACGATGGCGAGGCTGGACCCGAGGCGCTTGGCGAACGCGCGGGCGCGCTCGACTCCCCCGGCATCGGGGGAGACGACCGTGAGCGGGTCCAGGTTCGAGTCGCGGATGGCGTCCAGGAGGACGGGGGCCGCGAAGAGGTGGTCGACCGGGATGTTGAAGAAGCCCTGGATCTGGGGGGCGTGCAGGTCGACCGAGAGGATCCGGTCCGCGCCGGACGCGGTGATCAGGTCGGCGACCAGCTTGGCGGTGATCGGGACCCTCGGCTTGTCCTTCCGGTCCTGGCGGGCGTATCCGTAGTACGGCAGGACCGCCGTCACGCGCGACGCCGAGGAGCGCTTGAAGGCGTCGAGCATGATGAGGAGCTCCATCAGGTTGGCGTTCGTCGGGGGGCAGGTGGGCTGGACGATGAAGATGTCCCCGCCCCGGACGTTCTCCTCGATCTGGCAGTAGTTCTCGCCATCCGAGAAGTTGTACAGGGTCACCCGCCCGGCCTCGTTCCCGAGCGTCCGGCAGATCTCCCCCGTCAGGGCCGGGTGCGCGCGGCCGCCGAAGACCTTGAGCTCGCCGTAGGACAGGCGCTCCATCACCGCTCCCCTGTCAGGAGTTCCGCACGCCGGACGGAGCTGGCTGGGGAGGGAGGATTCGAACCTCCGATAGGCAGTTCCAAAGACTGCTGACTTACCACTTGTCGACTCCCCAGCGGGTCCCGATCCCGCTGATTTTCATCGAATCCCTCTCGAGCCGGCCACCGGCATCGCCCTGCGGGAGAACTCCCCACGACCCACCGATCTCGCGCACGCGGTCCGGACGCCTGGATGCCCCCGCTCGATCTCCCGCCCCGCGGCGGCCGCCGAGAGGCGGTCCGGAAAGACTCCGAAGAGCGTCGAGCCGCTTCCCGAAAGACGCGCCTGCGTCGCCCCGGCCTCCGTGAGCGCGTTCCGCAAAACCGCCAGTTCCCCTCTGAGGCGCTCGGCCGCCCCTTCCAGATCGTTCCGGTCCGGAAAAGAGTCCGGACCGGAACCGCGAAGGTTACGGGCGCACTCCGGGTCTGTCAATTCCGGCGAGTCGGGCAATGCCGGCGCGCCCAGGGTCCGGAAGACCTCCGCGGTCGGGATGGGCCAGGGCGGGAAGATCAGGAGGAGGTGAGCCGGCCCGGCGTCCTCCAGGGGGGTGACCCTCTCGCCCCGTCCGGTCCCGCGCGCGGTCCCGCCGAAGAGGAAGAACGGGACGTCCGACCCCAGGCTGGCCGCGACCGGGACGAGGAGCCCCAGGTCGACCCGCCCCAGCCAGAGGGCCGACAGCCCGAGGAGGGCCGAGGCCCCGTCCGAGCTGCCGCCGCCCATCCCTCCCCCGGCGGGGATCCTCTTCGCGAGGTGGATCCGGCCGCGCATCGGCTGGTGGGCCGCCTCCGCCAGGGCCCGAGCCGCCCGGACCACCAGGTTCTCCTCTCCGGAGGGGACCTCGGGATCGTCGCAGCCGAACTCGAAGGTGCCGGACTCCTCGAACGTCAGCGTGTCCGACAGGTCCACGCTCTGGAACAGCGTATCGAGCTCGTGGAACCCGTCCCGCCGCTTCCCGAGGACGCGGAGGGAGAGGTTGACCTTGGCGAACGCCTCGAGCTGGAATCTCACCGGATCACTCCGCCCCGACCGGACCCGGCTCCTGGACCGGCCAGTCGCCGGCCGCCTCCAGCTTCAGGACGGCGCGCCCCTTGCGGCTCTTCACCTCGATCCGGGCCGGAACCTCGTCCCCCGGCCCCAGCATCACCTGGACCCCGCCCGGGAACCCCATCGCGATGACCCGCCCGGACGGCCCCAGCACCGCTTCCCGGCCGTCCCCGTCCAGAAGGAGCCGGTAGGAGACCCCGTCTCCCTCCACCGCCGGCGCCGACCCGGGGCACTCGGGCGCGCCGAGCAGGACCGAGAGCGCGTCCGAGTCGATCAGCCGGGACGAGAGGGCAGACGCGAGGCCTCCCGGCGACGCGGCGCCCCGTTCCAGGGAGCCCTCGCCCACCTGCCCCGCCATCGGGAGTGACGTCCGCCAGAGCAGCCGCCGACCGTCCCAGAAGAGGGAGAGGAAGCCGCGCTGGACCGCTCCGACCACCGGCGACACCTCGACGGCGTAGAGGGCCTTCAGCCTTCGGGGGGCCCACGCTTTCCGGCAGGCTTCCGAGAGCCGCTCCCGGGCCGCCGCGGCCGCCTCGGGAGCGGCCGGGGAATAGGAGGGCCCCGAGGAGCAGGAAATTCCGAGCGCCGCGACGATCAGCGCCGTCGCCGCCGCTCCGGCACGGCCCGCCCGGATCACTTCGGGCCGGACCCGCCGCCCTCGGCCTTCCGGAGCTTCTCCTCGATCTTCTTGCCGCCGTCCTCGGGCTTCATCGTCAGCGCCTTCTTCCAGAGCTCCCGCGCCCTGGCCACGTCGCCCTTCTTGATGGCGACGTCTCCGAGGTGGTCCATGATCGTCGAGTCGTCGGGCGTCAGCACCGCCGCCTCGTTCAGGAACTTCTCGGCCTCGTCGGGCCGGTCGAGCCTGTAGAGGACCCATCCGAGGGAGTCGAGGTAGGCGCCGTTCCCGGGGTCCAGGTCCACCGCCTTCTGGATCATCGCCCGCGCCTTCTCGAGGTTCTCTCCGCGGTCCGCCCAGTAGTAGCCGAGGTAGTTCAGGGACGCCGCGTGGTCCGGCTTCACCTTCAGGAGGCGCTCGAAGACACCGACGGCTTCGTCGCCCTTGTGATCCCGCTCGAGCGACGCCGCCAGCCTGAAGAGGAGGTCCGGGTCCTCGGGGTACTTCACGAGCGCCGCCTTCGCGACCGCGGCCGCCCGGTCGAACCTCTCGATCCTCTGCCACGTGTCGGCCGCGAGGAGCGCCCCGGGCCGGTCCTGGTCCGCCAGGTCGGCCAGGATCTTCTCGCCCTCCCGGACCTCCGCGGCCTCCTTCGACTTGAGGAGGAACTCCGCGAGCGTGGAGAGGATCACCGGGGAAGGATTCCCGGCCTTCACCGCCTTCCGCGCGATCCGGAGGCCCTCGGCGTCGTCGTTCTCGTCCCGGGCGATCTGGATCAGGAGGTTGAAGGCCTGCACGTTGGCGCCCGACGGACCCGACGCCTCGAGATACGGGGTGACCAGGGCGCGCGCCGAGCGGTAGTCCTTCCGGAGATAGGCGGCGTAGGCCAGCTGGGCGTCCACCTGCACGAGACCCTCGGGCCCGACCTTCCGCACCACGAGGCCCGCCCGAAGCTCCTTCAGGATCTTCACCGCCTCGTCGATCTTCCGCGCCTCCAGGAGGAACAGGGCCCGGCGGAACGGAACGTCCGGGTCGTCGGGGTCCAGCTCCTGGAGCTTCTTCAGGACCTCCCCGGCCTGCTCCGGACGGTTGGTCTCGGTCAGGAGCGCGGCATAGTTGCGGAGAGCGTCCCGGTTCTGAGGATCGGCCTTGAGCACTTCGGCCAGCACCTTCTCGGCTTCCGAGAATCTCCTGGCCCGGACGAGGAGAAGCCCGTACTGGGTCTTCAGCGCGACGTTGTTGGGGTGCTTCCGCAGGTACGCGTCGACGAGCGACGCCGCCTTGTCGATCTGGCGGGACTTCTCGTAGACGCGGAGGAGCGCGAACGAGACGGCCGGGTTGTCCGGATCCTGCCGGAGGAGGAAGAGATAGACGTCCTCGGCCTCGCCGTACCTCCCCGCCCTCTCCAGCGCCTCGCCGTAGAGGAGCGGGATCGAGCTCCCCCTCCCCTTCTCCAGGACCCTCTCCAGCACCGTCACGGCCTCGGCGGGCCGGTCCAGCCTCAGGAGGGCCTGAGCGAGGGCGGCCGAGCCGACCGGGTCCATCGGCATCGCGTCGTTCGCCTTCTTCAGCTCCGAGGCCGCCTCCTCCAGGGCCTCCTTGTCCTTCCCGGAGGCGAGGAGGATCTGCCCGAGCGCTCGGTGGGCCGCCGCGTTGTCAGGGATGAGGACCACCGCCTTGCGGGCCTGCGTCTCGGCTTCCGGGAGGATCTGCACCTCCCGCAGGGCTTCCGCGTACTCGCGGCGAAGGTGCCCGTCCTCCGGATCGAGGTCGACCGCCTTCCGAAACTCCTTCAGGGCCTCCGTGTACTCCCCCTCGCCCACCAGCATCTTGCCACGGAGGTAGTGCTCCACCGAGTCCCGGCGCGCCGCCTCCTGCTGCGAGAGGGCCACCGGCTGGCCCTCCGCTCCCGGAGGCGCCGCGAGGAGGTCCGGGGCCGCGAGCGATCCGAGCGCCGCGGCCAGGGAGAAGACGAGCCGAAATGACTTCACAGGCATCACACCGAGTCTAACCCGCAAGATCCGCGCCGACGTCCGGCCCGCTCCCCCGTTCAGAAGATGGCGGGCTCTTCCCACGTCCCGAAGACGTCCCGCATGACGTCCGAGATCTCTCCCACCGTCGCGTACGCCTTCACCGCCTCGACCAGCGGGGGCATCACGTTCGTGCCGTCCTTGCAGGCGGTGCGAAGGTCGCCCAGCGTCCGGGCCACGGCCTTGCCGTCCCGGGTCCGCCGCACCTCCCCGAGGATCGCCAGCTGCTCGGCGGCCATCTCCTCGGAGATCCGGAGCAGCGGGACCTCGTCCTCGGGGACCGACTCCGTGAAGGCGTTCACCCCCACCATCAGCTTGTCCTTGGAGTCGAGGGCCCTCTGGAAGCGGTAGGCCGCGTCCATCAGCTCGCGCTGCGGGAAGCCGGCCTCGATCGCCTCCACCATCCCGCCGAAGTCGTCGATCCGCCGGAAGTAGTCGAACGCCCCTTCCTCCATGCGGTTCGTCGCCTCCTCGACGAAGTACGAGCCGCCCAGCGGGTCGATCGTGTTCGCCACGCCGGTCTCGTGGAGGAGGATCTGCTGCGTCCGGACGGCGATCTTCGCGGCGAACTCGGTCGGGAGGGCCAGCGTCTCGTCCAGGGCGTTCGTATGGAGCGACTGCGTCCCGCCGAGGACCGCGGCGAGCGCCTGGACCGCGATGCGCGCCACGTTGTTGTAGGGCTGCTGCGCCGTCAGGCTGACGCCGGCGGTCTGGGTGTGGAAGCGGCACTTCCAGCTCTCGGGGTTCTTGGCCCCGTACCGCGTCCGCATCACCTTGGCCCAGACCCGCCGCGCGGCCCGGAACTTCGCGATCTCCTCGAAGAAATCGTTGTGCGCGTTGAAGAAGAACGAGAGGCGCGGCGCGAACTCGTCCACGTCGAGCCCGGCGTCGACCCCGTACTTGACGTACTCCATCCCGTCCCGCAGGGTGAAGGCCAGCTCCTGCAGCGCCGTCGAGCCCGCCTCCCGGATGTGGTACCCGGAGATCGAGATGGTGTTCCAGCGCGGGACCTGCTTCGCGCAGAAGGAGAACTGGTCGGTGACGAGCCGCATCGAGGGGCGCGGCGGGAAGATGAACTCCTTCTGGGCGATGTACTCCTTGAGGATGTCGTTCTGGAGCGTGCCGCCCACCTTGGTCCAGGGCGTCCCGTTCTTCTCCGCGACGGCGAGGTACATGGCCAGGGCGATCGGCGCCGTCGAGTTGATCGTCATCGACGTCGTCACGACGCCCAGGTCGATCCCGTCGAAGAGGATCTCGAAGTCCCTCAGGCTGTCGATCGCCACCCCGCACTTCCCGACCTCGCCGGCGGACATCTTGTGGTCGGAGTCGTAGCCGTAGAGCGTCGGGAGGTGGAACGCCGTCGAGAGCCCGGTCTGCCCGTGGGCCAGGAGGTACTTGAACCTCTCGTTCGTCTGGCGCGCGGTGCCGAATCCGGCGAACTGCCGGATCGTCCAGGGCTTCCCACGGTACATCGTCGACTGCACGCCCCGCGTGTAGGGGAACTCCCCCGGCCACCCGAGATCCCGTTCGTAGTCGTGACCCGCCAGGTCGGCGGAAGTGGCGAGCGGGTCGACCTCGGCCGACGAGATCGTCGTGTAGTCCTTCTTCCAGGCCGGCCGCCGGGAGAACGCGGCCGCGACCTTCTCCTTCCAGGCGTCCTTGGCCTTCCGGATCCTCTCCTCTTCGGCTGTGGCCGGACTCACCACGTCAGCGGGGGTCTTCGTGCTCATGAGTGTGGATTGTAGGCGAACCGCCTCCCTCCGCCGCGAGTCAACGCGACCCCTGAAAGAGGGGTTTCACTCTCACGAGACCCTCCGTGAAAGGACCGTACCCGGCGGCGAACGGTTGACACCCGTTCCGCACTGTGTGAGAACAGCCCGACTCGAAAGAAGGCCCTCCCCGGCGACCGGGGGGACGGAGCGAAAGAGATGAGCGAAGGCGACACCCCCTCCTCGCCCGTGTCCGGCGACCCTGCCGCCGGGGCGGCAGCCGGAGAAACCCGGGTCGACCCGGCCGCCGTGGAGGGCCTCCTGGCCGCCGTGCGGGCCCACCCGCTCGGCGTCGACTACCTGATGAACGGCTTCCTGGGGTCGGTCGCCGCCACGTTCGGCGTCCACGCCTTCGTCGTCGAGGAGGCGAGGCGGCGGGCTCGACCGGGCGACCCGGGACGCCAGGGAACCCCTGCGAGCCTTCCCGGGTCCGTCGTCGCCTGCGAGTGCTGGGCCAGGGACGGGCTGCAGTCGATGCCCGTGCTCGTCTCCACCGAGCACAAGGTGGAGATGATCGAGAGGATCGTGGACGCCGGCTTTCCGAAGCTGGAGGTCACGTCGTTCTCGCACCCGAAGCTCCTCCCGCAGTTCGCGGACGCCGAGGAGGTCCTGAAGCGGATCCGCCGGAAGCCCGGCGTCTCCTACGTCGTCCTCATGCCGAACACGCGCGGCTTCGACCGGCTCGAGGCCTGCCAGAAGGAAGGGCGCGGCGCCGACGAGATCATCCTCATGATCTCGGCCAGCGAGCGGCACAACGAGCTCAACTTCCGGATGGCCCACGCCGAGGCGATGGCCGAGCACGCCGCGATCATGAAGCGCGCGCACCCCCTCGGGATCCGGGTGATCGGCTGCGCCGGGACGGTCTACGGCTGTCCCGTCGCCGGGGACATCACCACCGCCGAGGTCGCGAAGATCGTCCGGTTCTACCTGGAGGAAGGGGCCCAGACCATCATGCTGGGCGACACCACGGGGGTGGCGAACCCGCGGCTCGTCAGGGAGCGCGTCGGGGAGCTGATGGCGGCGTTCCCAAAGGCCGAGTTCATCGCCCACTTCCACGACACGCGGGGGTCGGGCGTCGCCAACACGCTCGCGATGCTGGAGCTCGGCGTCCGGTACGTCGACTGCTCGGTCGGGGCGATCGGCGGCCAGCCGGCGACGGGGGCCGCGAAGTACTCGGCCGGGTACACCGGCAACACCTGCAGCGAGGACCTGATCGCCATCCTCTCCGAGATGGGGGTCCGGACCGGGATCGACGTGGAGACCCTGATCGACGCCGGCCTCCGGGCCGAGGCGATCCTGGGGCAGAAGCTCCGTTCGAACGTCATCCGCTGCGGTCCGGTCATCCACGGGGAGTCGGCGCCGGACAAAGAAGCCGGCGTCAAGCCCGCGTAACAGGCCGTCGCCGCCCCATTCCTCCCGTCAGAACGGGCGGAACTGCCGGGCCAGGAGGTCGCGGACGGCCGGCGGCCGCCTCAGGAGCGCGATCCGTCCCTCCCGGACGCCGACCTCGGCCGGCCACTCGTGGGAGAGGAAGAGCGGCATCGACTCGGTGTACCCGTAGGCGCCCGCGTTCTCGACGGAGAGGAGGTCTCCAGCCAGGGGAACCGGCATCCGCGTCGACGGGTGGAGGAGGTCGACGCTCGTGCAGAGCGGACCGGCCACGGTGCACTTCCTCGACGGGCCGGGGCGCGGGACGACGGCCCTGACCCGGTGCGGCGTCCCGATCAGGGCCGGCCGGAGGAGGTGGTGGACCCCTCCGTCGACGAGGGCGTAGAGCCGTCCGCGGCTCGCCTTGGTGCCGACGACCCGGACGACGTACTCCCCCGCCCCGGCCACGAGAAACCGCCCGGGCTCGAAGACGAGCCGGGTCTTCTCCAGGCGGGCGACGCGGGCCACGTTCGAGGCGAGGCGCGCGAGGCCGCGGCCCAGGACCTTCAGGTCGAGGGGCTTCTCGCCGTCCTGGTACGGCACCCCGAGGCCCCCGCCGAAGTCGACGACCCGGAGCGGGACGTCGTAGCGGCGGGAGAGCGTCGCCGCGAGCTCCAGGACGCGCCGCGCGTTCTCGACCAGAGCCCGGGCGTCGAGGACGTTCGACGCGTTGAAGACCTGGAATCCCCCGATCGAGAGGTGAGGGAAGCGGGCGCGGTCCCGGAGGGCCCGCCGCGCCGACGGGAGGTCGAAGCCGAACTTCTTGGCTCCCGGACCGCCGATGATCGCCGTCCTCTCCTCGATTCCCCACTCCGGATTGAGGCGGAGACCGACCCGGACGCTGCGGCCCAGCCGGGCGGCGATCGCCTCCATCCGCTCCAGCTCCTCCGGACCCTCCGCGTGGATCTGCCCCACCCCGGCGCCGATCAGCGCCTCGAGGTCCGCGTCGCTCTTCGACGGTCCGGTCGCCAGCAGGCGGGCCGCCGGAAACCCCGCCTTCCGGGCCGTTCGCAGCTCGCCCCGGGACGCCACGTCCGCCCCGATGCCGGTGCGGGCGAGGACGGTCAGGAGGCCGAGCGACGGGTTCGCCTTCACCGCGTACGCGATCTCGAAACGGGGACCGACGGTCTCCCGGAGCGCCGCGACGCGGGACTCCACCGCGCCGAAGTCGTAGACGTAAAACGGGGTCCCGAATCGCTCCGCGATCTCCGCGAGGACCTTGGAGGGAAGGCTCATCGGCGGTCCCGTCTCACCTCAGCGCTCCTTCCAAGGCGGTCGCTTCCCGGGGGGCACGTTTCCTTGTGCTCCCCGGACCCCCCACGCCGTGAATATTCCTCAACGCAACGCTCCTTCCAAGGCGGTTTTTGCATCCGTCTTCGCGTCGCGGTACTTGATGATCACCGGAGCCGCGAGCGAGATCCCCCGCTCCGCCGCCCACTTGCCCGGGGCCGGCCGGCTTCCCGGCACCACCACCGCCCCCTCGGGGATCTCCAGCGGCTGTCCGGGAACGCCCCTGAGCTCCCGCTCGTTCGGGAGGTCGAAGACCACCGTCGACGCCGTCAGGATCGTCCCCGAGGCGAGGACCGCGCGCCGCCGGACGAGGACTCCCTCGTAGATCCCGCAGCCGCCGCCGACGAAGACGTCGTCCTCGATCACGACGGGACGGGCCCCGATCGGTTCGAGGACGCCGCCCACCTGAGCGGCGGCCGAGAGGTGGACCCGCTTGCCGACCTGGGCGCACGAGCCGACCAGCGCGTGGCTGTCGATCATCGTCCCCTCGTCGACGTAGGCGCCGACGTTCACGTACGCCGGCGGCATCACCACGACCCCCCTGGCGAGGAAGGCGCCGCGGCGGATCGTGCTCCCGCCCGGGACGACGCGCACCCCGTCCGGCAGCGAGCGCGGCGGGAGCGTGTCGCGGTCGCGGAAGCGGAAGATCCCGTCGCCGCTCTCCTGGTCGACCCCGAGGCGGAAGGCGAGGAGGATCCCCTCCTTCACCGCCGCGTTCGGGAGCCAGGTCCCCGACGCGTCCGGCGCCGCCGCCCTGACCTCGCCGCGCTCCAGCGCTCCGAGGAGGGCGAGGACCTCGTCGCGGTTCATCGCCCCTCCGGCAGCAGGCCGGCGGCGCGGAGCGCCTCCTCCATGGGGGCGTGGTGCGCCTCGGAAAGCGGCACGAGCGGGAGCCGCAGCGTCCCGCCACAGAGCCCCAGCCGGGCCATCGCCCACTTCACCGGGATCGGGTTCGACTCGCGGAAATTCGCCCGCATCAGCGGGAAGAGCTTCGCGTGAAGGGCGGCGGCCCGCGGCCGGTCCCCCTTCAGCGCCGCGTCGGTGATCTCGACGAGAAGGGCCGGTGCCTCGTTCGAGACCACCGCGATCACCCCCTCGCCGCCGAGCGCCACCATCGGCACGGCGAGCGAGTCCTCCCCCGACAGCACCGCGAAGCCGGGCGGACGGGAGCGGAGGATCTCGGAGGCCTGCTCGAGGTTCCCCGAGGCCTCTTTCACGCCGACGAACCGGCGGTCGGCCGCGAGCTTCAGGACCGTCTCCGGCAGCATGTTCAGGCCGGTCCGGCCCGGGACGTTGTAGAGGACGACCGGCAGCTGTCCGGCGTCGGCGATCGCCAAGAAGTGGGCGATCAGCCCGGCCGGGGTCGGCTTGTTGTAGTACGGCGTCACCGCCAGGAGGGCGTCGGCGCCCGCGCGCCGGCACCGGGCCGCCAGGTCGACCGACTTCCGCGTGTCGTTCGACCCGCACCCGGCGATCACCGCGACCGGCCGGCCCGCCGCGCGCACCGCCTCGACCGTGACCCTCACGACGAGCTCGTGCTCGTCGGCGTCCAGCGTCACCGCCTCGCCGGTGGTCCCGCAGGGAACCACCCCGGCCACGCCCCCGTCCACCTGACGCTTCACGAGGGACCGGAGAGCGGCCTCGTCGACGGCGCCGGAGCCGGTGAAGGGCGTGATCAGGGCGGTGAACACTCCCGAAAGAGGTCTCGCGAGGTCGGTCATGGCTGCTCCCTTCCGGCCTGCGGCCGGTTCCTTTCGCCCTGCGGGGCGTTCCCCTCGCCTTGCGACGTCAGGGCCGCGTCGAGGAAATCGTCGAACGAGACGGGGCCGGGCGGCCGGGCGGCCACGAGCCACTCGGCCGCGGCCACGGCGCCGGCGGCGAAGAGAGCCCGGGACCGGGCGCGGTGGACGATCTCGAGCGACTCGTCCGGCCCCTCGAAGATGATCGTGTGCTCGCCCGGCTGACCGCCGTGGCGGAGGGAGACGATCGGGACCTCCGCCCCGCCGCGCTGGGCCGACACCTCGGCCGCGAGGAGCTTCGCGGTCCCCGAGGGGGCGTCCTTCTTCGCGGAGTGGTGGCGTTCGACCATCCCGGGCTCGTACGCGGGGAACGGGGCCAGCAGGCGGGAGACGGCGGCGGCCGCCCGCCGCGCCGCGGCGATTCCGAGGGAGAAGTTGGCCGAGTGGAGAAAGGCGACCCCCTTCGCCAGAGCGAGCCGGCGGGCCGCCGACGGGTCCCAGCCGGTCGTTCCCGAGACCACGGGGATCCCGAGCGACAGGAGCGCCGTCACGCACGCCTCGGCCGCCGACGGCTCGGTGAACTCGAACGCGACGTCGGCGGCCGCCGGGTCCGCCTCGGTGAGGAGGTCGCCCACGTCGACCTCGCGCGCCACCGAATGGCCCCTGGCCGCCAGGATCGACCCGATCGTCTTTCCCATCTTTCCCGGGCCCACGACGAGGGCCCTCACCGGACGTCCTCCCTGAAGAACTCCGCGTGCAGGCGCCGAAGGGCGTCCGAGGCTTCGTCGGCCGACACGACGAAGGTGACGTTCGTGTCCGAGGCGCCCTGGGAGATCATCACCGCGTTCACGTCGCCGAGGGCCGAGAAGATGCGGGCGGCCACGCCCGGCGTCGTCCGGAGGCCCTTCCCGACCACCGAGACGACCGCGAGGTGGCGCAGGACGTGGACCTCGGCGAACTTCGACAGGTCGCGGACGATCGCGTCGATCGGGGCCTTCTCGTCCACGGTGGTCGAGATCGAGACCTCGCTCGTCGCGATGACGTCGACCGGGACTCCGTGCGCCTCGAAGACGCCGAAGACGCGCGCCGCATACCCGTGGGCCATCAGCATCCGGGGGCTTCCCACGAACAGGGCCGCCACCCCCTTGCGCGCGGCGAGCGCCCTGACGCCGCGCCCGGCGACGTCGGCCCGGACGACGGTGCCGGACACCCCCGGGTGAAACGTGTTCCGGACGACGACGGGGATCCCGCGCGTCACCGCCGGCCGGATGGTCGCGGGATGCAGGACCTTCGCCCCGAAGAAGGCCAGCTCCGCCGCCTCGTCCGCGCTCACCTCCGGGATCAGCCGGGCGTCCGGGACGATCCGGGGGTCGGCGGTGAGGATCCCGTCGACGTCGGTCCAGATCTCGATCGCCTCCACCGGCACCCCGGCGTCCCGGAGTCCCGCCCCGAACAGGGCCGCGGAGAAATCCGATCCGCCCCGCCCGAGAGTCGTGAAGGACCCGTCGGGAGCGGACCCGACGAATCCGCCGGTCACGACCGTCCGGCCGGCTGCCCGCTCGGGAAGGACCCTCTCGAAGAGGTGGGACGAGATCCCGGCCTCGTCCGGGACGGCCGCGCCGTAGGAGGCGTCCGTGGCCATCAACGCCCGCGGGTCGATCTTCACGGCCCGGGTCCCCAGCTTCCGGAGAGCCTCCGTCAGGAGCGTCGCCGAGAGCATCTCTCCGGCGGCCGCGATGGCGTCCGACGTCCGGGGCGAAAGCTCGCCGAGGAGGGAGACGCCGGTCGCCAGCTTCTCGAGCCGGTTCAGCTCGCGGCCGATCTCCTCCCGGCACGCCGCGGCGGCGGACGGCGCCAGACACATGGCGTCGACCGCGCCCCGGTGCCGGGCGCCGATCTCCTCCAGCGCGCGGTCGGCGGCCGAGGACTCCCCCTGCTGCGCCGCCTTCGAGAGGGCGAGCAGCGCGTCGGTCACCCCTCCCATGGCCGAGACGACGGCGAGCGGCGGGTCGTCCGCGTGGCGGCCGACCAGGCCGGCGACGCGGAGGATCCGGTCCCCGTCCCCGACCGAGGTCCCTCCGAACTTCATCACCAGCACGCGTCAGCTCCTCCCGAGGCGGCCCGTGGCCGCGAGCAGCTCCGCGTTCAGGATCGCCGCCCCGGCCGCGCCCCGCACCGTGTTGTGGACGAGGAGCGTGAACCGGACGTCGTAGACCGGGTCCTTCCGGAGGCGCCCGACGCTCACGGTCATCCCCGCCCCGGCGTCCACGTCGCGGATCGGCTGCGGGCGGTCCCGCTCGTCCCTCACGACGATCGGCCGCGGCGGGGCCGAGGCGAGCCCGAGCCGCTGCGGCTCTCCCGTGAACCCTTCCAGCGCGGCGCGGATCTCCTCGAGCGAGGCCCGGCGGCCCAGCTTCACGAAGACCGACTCCGTGTGGCCGTCCCGCACCGCCACGCGGTTCACGGAGACGGAGATCGGGAAGTGGGCGTTCACCACCCTGCCGTCCACGAGCGAGCCGAGGATCTTCTTCGGCTCCTTCTCGATCTTCTCCTCCTCGCCCTCGATGAACGGGATGACGTTTCCCTGGGCGTCGAGCGACGGGACCCCCGGATAGCCGGCCCCCGAGAGGGCCTGCATCGTCGTCACCGTCACCGCCTCCAGGCCGAAGTGGCGGTGCAGCGGAGCGAGAGCCATCGCGAGCCCCACGACGACGCAGTTCGGGTTGGTGACGATGCCGCCGCCCGCCACCGACCACTTCTGCCCGTCGAGAAGGGCGAGGTGGTCGGCATTGACCTCGGGGATCAGGAGAGGCACGTCCTCCCGCATCCGGAACGACTTCGTGTTCGAGACCACCAGCTTCCCGCGGCCGGCCTGGAGCGGCTCCACCGTGTCGGCGACGGCGGCGTCGAGCGCCGAGAGGACGAGCGGGGAGGACAGCTCGTGCTCGACCCCCGTCACCATCAGGTCTCTCGCCTCGGCCGGGATGTCGCCCGGGAGGATCCAGCGCGTCGCGTCGGCGTACCGCTTGCCCGCCGACCGCTCGGAGGCCGCGACTTCCGCGAGGCGGAGGAGCGGGTGCCCCTCCAGCAGCTGGATCATCCGCTGTCCGACGGCACCGGTGGCGCCGAGCACGGCGACCGGGATCCTCTGCTCCGGGGCGGGTGACTTCGATTGAGGGGCCATGTCGTTCGTCCTTTCGATCCCTACCGTCCAGGGCGGGCAGATACGAAAAAGCCCGCCGTCGCCGGCGGGCTTGAGCTTCGTCTTCCGTTCGCGACCGGTTCCGGCTTCAGCCGTTCCCGATCGTAGGACCACTCGCTCGCCCGCCTCTCGGCGTCGTCTTGGTCATGGTGGTCTTCCGCTTTCGGGCGAGGGGCGGGTTCATCGCGCGGAGGCTACGGGGAGTGAGAGCCGGTGTCAAGCAGGGCCGCACCCCGCCCAGCGAGGGCGACGCCGGCCGCGGAGCGGGAGCGCCTCGACGGTTCTTCGGTCCCGCCGCCTCCCGCGCGGACCATCCAGGGGCGAACGAGCAGCGCCAGCACGATCAAGAGAGGCATGGAGACCTGGGTCAGGAGCCGGTCCCAGGTCGACCCGACGAGCTCCCGCACCGGCCACCCCGGCACCGCGTAGGCCGCCAGTCCGGCGAGCGGAGCGACCGCGGCGAGGAGCAGGAGCGGGCGCAGCCAGGGGGATCGGGATCCCGAGGGCTTCAGCGCAACGAGGATGGCCAGGCATGCGAGGAGCGGCCACCAACCCCGGAGCGTCAGGCACTCGCGGCCTATCGCGCCCGCTCCGTCGGCCAGCCGATCCAGCGACGGACCGAACGACCTGAGGTGCAGCAGCGAGGCCACGTAGTCTTCGTCGAAGCGATTCGGAATCCGGGCGCGCCAGGTGGAGAGGAGGAGCGCCGCCATCGAGGCGCCTGCCGCGGGACCCGCGGCCCGCGCGAGCCAGGAAACCAGCCGCCCCGCCCCCTTCCAGTGCCGGACCGCAATCAAGAGGGCGCTGGCGGCGGCGAGCGGCAGCCCCTCGTTCTTCGAGAGCACGGCGGCGCCTAGCAAGAGCCCGGAGATCGCCGACGACCCGAACGCCCCGCGGCCCAGCAGGCCGATCGCCGTCGCCCCGCCGACGAAGAGACCGAGCGGGAAGTCGGAGTAGGTGCCCGCCGGACCTCCGTTCGACCCGAACGTCAGGGGCCCGAGAAGGGTTGCCCCGAAAGCCGCCGCGAGCGCCGCCCGTCTTCCGGCCAGCTGCTTCGCCGAGTCGAACAGGACGAGGACGAAGACCGGGAAGAACCACGCGTAGAGAGGGCGGGAGCAGCGCTCGTCCGCCGGCGAATCGAGGGTTTCCTCCAGCGCAACCCGAAGCAGCGGGACCAGCGGCGGGTACTGGGGGTGACTGATGTAGCAGGTTCCGTCCGTCAGCGCCGCTGGCAGGACGCTCCGCTCGGCGCGGATGTGGCGTGCGAGAGGCCCCCAGGTCATCCGGCCGTCGAAATCGGAGGCCGGGGCGGTGGCGGCCTCCAGCAGCAGCGAGAGGAAGACCAGGCCCGCCCACGCCGCCAGGGCGAGCGACTCGCGGCGGGGCCCGCCCGCACCCGGACGACGTGCCGCGAGCCGCGCTGCACCTCGGGCCAGCCAGGCTATTGCGGCGCCCAGTGCCGGCAGGAGCCCGATCACGACGAACGCGGTCCGGTTCAGCGCCACCCGGAACAGCAATGACCCGGCGAATCCCGCGGCACCGGTCCACGCGGCCCCGGCGAGCCAGGCCCACGCCACCCTCGCCGTCCGCGACGGGCGGGAAGCCAGGCCGTCGACCCCACGGGTGAGAGCCCAGCCCGGCACCAGAAACAGGGCCGGGGCGAACGCCGAGACTGCCATCCTCGCAAGCTCGCTCAAGGACGCCGCCTCCAGAAGAAGCTGCGTGGCCCGAGCTTCCGGAAGTTCGCTTCGTTCGTCACCGCCAGCACGACGAGCTCGTGAGACTCCAGGCGCTTCAGGCTTGCGAAGGAGGCGCGAAATCGCTCGGCCGGAGGGGCGTCACCCGTCGAGGCGGCCGATTCCAGGCCTGGCCCCAGGTTCCTCTCGAACGAGTCGGGAAGCCTCCACTCTCCGTCTATCCTGAAGTAGAAGCCGGCGCAGGGGCGGCCGCCCGGCCCCAGGCACCAGGCCTCGACCTGGAGGTCTCCCTCGACCTGCCGGCCCTCCTCGGGGAGCGAGAGGCCGGACGGGAGCCCGAGATCCTCCACCTCGGGACGGACCGTGGGAAGGCCCGAGAAGTGGAGCACCGGGTCGAGGAGTACGGGAGGTCGTCCTTCGCCGGCGCCGGACCGGATCAGCACGGGAGCGTCCCGCGGGACCGACGGCGCCACCATGATTTCCCGGCCTTCCTCGAGCCGCGTCACCAGGACCGGACGGCGGGGGGCCAGGGCGAACCGCATCCAGTTGATCTCCTCGCCCCAGTTCGGTCCGTCGGTTACCAGGTAGTGGCTGCGGGCGGGGACTTGCCCTGCCAGGAGCTCGAAGCTCCCCGCCAGTTCCGGGCCGTAGACCGTCCGTGCCGCGTCGCGGGCGCTCTTCCCGGCGAACGTCCCGATCCGCGCCCACATCGTCCTCACGCTCTCCACCTGGAGGGCGAAGGCGACCAGTCCCACGGCCAGGCACGGCACGAGGGCGACGGCGCGGCCGCGCTTCAGAGGGTCTCGACCACGAACGGAAGGATCTCCCGGGTCTCTCCCTCGTCTCCGATCCGGAAGCAGGCGGCCACCCGCTGGGCGAAGCCGTCGGGAGGCGTGACCGTGGGGCCGTACTCGATCTCGATCAGCGGCTCCCCCTTCTGCACGGCCTGACCCGGTTTCTTCCTGACCCGGAACCCGGACGCCGGGTCGACGACGTCGTCCCTCTTCGACCGGCCGCAGCCGATCTCGATCGAGAGCAGCCCCAGCTCGCGGGTCGCCACGCGCGACACGACCCCCGCGGTCGCGGCAGCCACGACCTCCCGCCGCACCGGAGCCGGGAGCCGGGAGGGGTCGTCGCAGACGCCGGCGTCGCCGTGCTGGGCCGCGATCAGCCGCGCGAAGGTCTCGAGGGCCCGCCCGTCCGCCAGGGCGGCGTTCAGGCGGCGCCTGGCCTCCTTCGGGCTCTTCTCGACGCCGGACGCGAGGACCAGGTCGGTGCCGAGCAGCAGGACGCACTCCCGGAGGTCCGCCGGTCCCTCGCCGCGGAGGCAGGCGATCGACTCCTCCACCTCGTTCGCGTTCCCGACCGCCTCGCCGAGCGGCCGGTCCATCGCCGTGATGTACCCCGACGCCTTCCGTCCGGTGGCGCGGGTCGTCTCCACCAGGGCCTTCCCCAGCGTCCGGGCGTCCTCGGTCCTCTGCATGAAGGCGCCGTTGCCGGTCTTCACGTCGAAGACGGTGGCGTGGGCGCCCGTCGCCAGCTTCTTCGAGAGGATCGACGCGGTGATGAGGGGAATCGACTCGACGGTCCCGGTCACGTCCCGCAGGGCGTAGAGCCGCCGGTCCGCCGGGGCGATCGAATCGGTCTGGCCGATCAGGGCACAGCCGACCGTGTCGAGCAGCCGGTCGAAGTCGGGCTTCGGAAGAGCCGTCCGGAATCCGGGGATCGACTCCAGCTTGTCGAGCGTCCCGCCGGTGTGGCCCAGTCCGCGGCCCGACATCATGCCGGCCTTCACGCCGACCGCCGCGAGGAGCGGAGCGAGGGAGAGGGTCGCCTTGTCCCCCACCCCTCCCGTCGAGTGCTTGTCGCCCACGAATCCGAAACGGGAGAGGTCCCACGTCTCGCCCGACCGCATCATGGCGAACGTGAGGGCCGCCGTCTCGGCGGTCGACATCCCGCGGCAGCAGACGGCCATGAGGAAGGCGGCCGCCTGCTCGTCCGGGATCTCCCCTTCCGTCACGCCCCGGACGAAGTCGGCGATCTCCCCGTCCGTCAGCTCCGCCCCGTCGCGCTTCCTCACGATGGTCCGGACGAAGAGGCTCACCTGGCCACCGGACCTTCGGCCTTCGCCGGCTCGGCTCCGCCCGCGAGCTGGGCCGCGATCTTCGACCGCCACTCCGCCGCGGTCAGGAGGAGGCGCGCCTCGTCGAGCGTCCTGACCTTCCGGCCGTCCCACAGGACCTTCCCGTCCACGACGGTCAAGGAGACCGCCGAGGCCTTGACCGAGTAGACGACGGCCGAGGTGACGTCGTACCAGGGCTGCGACCGGCTCGTCGCCAGGTCCACGGCCACCAGGTCGGCCCTCTTCCCGACTTCCAGCGAACCGATCCGCGCTTCCATGCCGAGCGCCCTCGCCCCTTCGATCGTGGCCATCCGGATCAGGTCGCGCGCCGGCAGGACGGTCGGGTCGAGCGCCTGCACCTTCGCCAGCTTCCCCGCGAAGTCCATCGCGTCGAACATGTCCAGGTCGTTGTTGGAGCCCGCCACGCCGTCCGTGCCGAGGCCGACGACGACGCCCGCCTTCATCGCGGCGACGACGGGGGCGATTCCCGAGCCGAGCTTCATGTTCGACTCCGGATTGTGCGAGAGCTTCACCTTCCGGGCGGCCAGCAGCTTCAGGTCCTCCGCGTCCAGCCAGACGCCGTGGGCGGCCAGCACGTTGGGCCCGAGGAACCCGATCGAGTCGAGCCAGCTGGCCGGCGAGGCCCCGTACTTCCCGAGGATCGTCTTCTGCTCGTCCCGCGTCTCGGAGAGGTGGATCAGGAGCGGCGCGCCGAACTCGTCGGCGAGCGCCTTGGCGGCGAGGAGGGTCTCCTTCGAGCAGGTGTACGGGGCGTGCGGGGCGACCGCCGCGGTGACGCGCGGGTGGCCCTTCCACTTCGTGAGAAACGCCCGCGTCACCCGGATCGACTCCGGGAGGTCCTTGTGCGACGCCACGGGGAAGTCGAGCCACGTCTCTCCCAGGACTCCCCGGAGGCCTGACTTCTCGACCGCCGACGCCACGTCCCACTCGAAGTAGTACATGTCGGCGAAGGTCGTCGTCCCGCCCCGGATCATCTCGGCGGCGGCCAGGAGCGTCCCGTCCGTCACGAACTTCGGCGAGACGTTCTTCCCCTCCGCCGGGAAGATCGACTTCTCCAGCCACTCCATCAGCGGCCGGTCGTCGGCCACCCCGCGCAGCAGGCTCATCGCGGCGTGGGTGTGGGTGTTGACGAGGCCCGGCATCAGCGCCGCCCCGGGGCGCGAGACCGTCGCTCTGGCCGCCCACTTCGCCGTCACCTCGGCCCGGGTCCCGACGGCCACGATCGCCCCGTCCTTCACGGCGACGGCCCCGTCCGGGACCACCCGGAACGCGGAGTCGACGGTGACGACCGAGGCGGCCGTCACGATCAGGTCGCACCGGCTCTTCTCGTGCACCGCGGCCTTCGCGGCGGCGGCCTTGCCGGCGCCGGGGGAAGGGCTCACGGCGTCGGCCGCGAGGAGGGCGGGAGAGGCCGCGAGCAGCAGGGCGGCGAGCCAGCGCCGGGTCACTTCGGTCCCCCGAACTCGAACGGGTGGGGGTAGAGCGACGACAGCGTCCGCCTCTCCAGGAGGCCCGAGACGGTGGCCATCAGGACCTCGATCTCGCGGCACTGGTCCCAGAGGACCTGGCGGCAGGCGCCGCAGGGAGGCGTCGGGGTCTCGGCCCCGGTCGCGACGGCGACGGCCCGGAACTTTCCGACCCCTTCCGAGACGGCCTTGAACACGGCGATCCTCTCGGCGCAGACGGTGAGGCCGTACGAGGCCGACTCGACGTTGCACCCGGTGTGGATGGAGCCGTCCTCGGCGAGCAGCGCGGCGCCCACGTGGAACCCGGAATAGGGGGCCGACGCCTTCGCACGGGCGGCCTTCGCCGCCGTCACGAGCCGCTCCTCCTCGCCCGGCGTGAGGGGACGCGGGGCGGTCATCAGCTCCTCGCGCGCTTCCCGGCGGGAAGGGGAGAAGGCTTGCGGGCGGAGGGCATCTTCTTCTTCTCCTCCATCAACGTGTCGCCCGAACGGCCGCCCCCGAGGGCGGCGACGAGCGCGCCGAGGAGCTGCACGAAGCGGTCCTTCACCCGGGCCGTCGTCTCGATGACCTCGTGGTGGGAGAGCGGCTGCTTCAGGACGCCCGCCGCCATGTTCGTGATGCACGAGATCCCGACGACGCCGACGCCCATCTGGCTCAGGGCGATCACCTCGGGGACCGTCGACATCCCGACCGCGTTCGCGCCCATCGTCCGGAACGCGCGGATCTCGGCCGGCGTCTCGAAGGAGGGACCGTGGACGCCCGCGTAGACGCCGCGCCGGAGCGGGATCCGCTCGCGCTTCGCCACCGCCAGGGCGGCCTTCCGGAGGTCCGCCCGGTAGGCGTCCGACATGTCCGGGAACCGCGGCCCCAGGTCGTCCTCGTTCTTCCCGACCAGCGGGTTGGTGCCGAAGAGGTTCAGGTGGTCCTCGATCAGCATCAGGTCGCCGGCCTTGAACGACCTGTCGACGCCTCCGGCCGCGTTCGTCACGATGACGGTCCGGCAACCGAGGAGGCCGAGTACCCTCGCCGGGAAGACGACGTCCTTCATCGCGTGCCCCTCGTAGAAGTGAACCCTTCCCGAAAGGACGACGACCGGGACGCCATGGCACTTCCCGGCCACCAGCTCGCCTGCGTGGCCGACGACGGCCGACGCGGGAAAACCGGGGATCTGCCCGTACGGGATCCGGGTCGCCTCCTCGATTCCGGAGGCGAACTCCCCCAGCCCCGAGCCGAGGATGACCCCGACGACGGGCGGGACGGGGATCCTGGCGTTGAGGTACTCGACCGCCTTCTTCAGCTTCGCGTCCATGCTTGTCACCCCATCAGGATGCCGGCGATCGTGGCGCTCATGAAGGTCGCCATCGACCCTCCGAGGAGCGCCCAGAAGCCGAGCCGTGCGATGTCGCTCTTGCGGGTCGGGGCCAGGCCGCCGATCCCGCCGATCTGGATTCCGATCGACGAGAAGTTCGCGAAGCCGCAGAGGGCGAAGGAGGCGATGAGCCGCGACTTCTCGCTGCCCCACACCTGCACCTTGGACATCTCGGCATACGCCACGAACTCGTTGAGGACCGTCTTGAACCCGATCAGCCGGGCCACGGTCGAGCAGTCCTCCTTCGCGACCCCCATCATCCACGCGAGCGGCCAGAGGGCCCGCGAGAAGACCCACTGCAGCGAGAGCTCGGGGAACCCGAACTTGCCGCCGACCCAGCCCAGAGCGCCGTTGAAGAGGGAGATGAGCGCGATGAACGCGATCAGCATCGCGACGATGTTGATCGCGAGCGAGACCCCCTGGGAGGCGCCCGCCGCGGCCGCCTCGACGACGTTCGCGTGCTCCTTCTCGATCTTCAGCTTCACCGTGCCGGCGGTCACCGGCTCGTCCACCTCGGGGCGCAGGAGCTTTGCCATGACGATCGTGGCCGGCGCGGCCATGACCGACGCGGTGATCAGGTAGTTCGCCGGGATCCCCATCGCCGCGTAGGCGAGGAGGACGGCGCCCGAGATGTGGGCCATCCCGCCCGTCATCATCGTCAGCAGCTCGGAGTTCGTCATCTTCGGGATGTAGGGCGCGATGATGATCGGCGCCTCCGTCTGCCCGATGAAGATGTTCGCGGCGACCGCCAGCGACTCGGCGCCGGAGATCCGGAGGAGCTTCGTCATCACCACCGCGAAGCCCTGGACGACCCGCTGCATGATCCCGAGGTAGTAGAGGATCGTGAAGAAGGAGGCGATGAAGATGACGATCGGCATCACCTTGAAGGCGAAGATGAACGGCGAGAAGTCGACGCCCGTCGCCTTCCCGATCTGCCCGCCGATGGCCGGGTTGGAGAGCCAGCCGAAGACGAACTCGGCGCCCTTGTCCGAGAAGGCGATCGCCCCCGTGATCCCGTCGGAGAACGACTTCAGCGCGGCGGCGCCGGCCGGCCAGGCGATCACGATGCCGCCGAGCACGAACTGAAGGACCACGCCCCAGACGACCGTCGCCCAGCGGATCCGGCTCCGGTTCTTCGACAGGGCCCACGCCACGCCCAGCATGACGGCGAGTCCGATGAAACCCGTGAAACGTGCCAACCTGACCTCCTCGAAGAAAGAGAAACCGCTGGCCGCGGCGCCGCTAGACGGCCGCGCGGGCCAGCGGAAGGAAGAAGATGATTCCTTTGGCCCGGGGCCCCGCCGCCCTCACAGGGCCTGCGATCTCTGCTGCGCTTCCCCCCGGACCGAGGAGTCCGGGAAGTCCGTCACGATCCGCTGGTAGTAGCTCTTCGCCTCGGCGGCCAGTCCCGCCTTCTCCGACAGCTGGCCCAGCGTGAAGATCAGCAGGTCCTTCGGGAGCGGGGACGACGAGGAGTCGAGGTACTTCTTCGCCGTGTCGATCGCTTCTTTCGTCTGCCCGGACGCGGCGCGCGCCTCGAGCAGCGCGATGGCGGCATAGCCCGAGTGCATCGAGCCGGGGTCGCTCTGGGCGAAGGCGGAAACGCGGTCCAGCACCGTTCCCGTCACCCCCTTCTTTCCGTCGAGACCGAGAATCACGAGGGACGCGGCGCGCCCCGGGCCCGAGGAGGGGGCGTCCCGGACGATCTCTTCGAGAGCCTTCCGGGCCTCGCTGATCCTCTCGGCGGGGTCCTTGTAGATCTTCTGGGAGCCGGTCCCCGTCACTCCGTCCGTCACGAGCGGGGCGTCGAAGACCCCCATCGCCTTCGAGAACCGCGACTCGAGGCTCCTCCCCCGCCACGCGAGGCCTCCCCACGCGAGGGCCACGAGGAGCACGCCGCCGACCCCCATCGCCGCCCACTTCTTGGTCTGGGACTGGTGGGACGACACGTAGTCGCGCGCGCCCTCGAGGGCGTGCTGGAGCTCGTCGGTCTGCATTTCCTTCTTCGTCAGGTGGTGTCTTGCCATGTTTCCTCAGTCCGGGGCCGGTCCCTCCTCAGCAGAACGCCGCGAAGGCGGCGTCCGGATGGTCCAGGAAAAACCCCTCGTTCTCCTTGTCGTCGTAGTCGATGGCCGCGCCGGTGAGGCGAGACCTCGCGGTGTCGTCCAGACTCACCTCGAGGCCGCCAGCCGTCTCGACGACCGTCCCCTCCTCGGGAGCGCGGTCGGCGAACGTGATCCTGTAGCCCGATCCGCCGCATTCCAGGACGTAGCGGATGACCAGAACGGAGCGGGACGGCTCGATCCCCTCGCCTCGGAGGGCGACGAGCGCCCGCTCCGTTACCCGGATCTCTGTCCGATCGGAGGCTGACGGCCCTTCGGTCAACGCCTCCCCTTGCCCTTGGCAACCTTCTTCTTCGGCGCGGGCTTCCTGGCGGCCTTGCTCACGGCCTTCTTGACCGTCTTCTTCGCCGGCTTCGCGGCGGGCTTCACGGCCTTCTTCGGCAGCGCCTTCTTGGCCTTCGGCGCCTTCTTCGCCGGCCCCTTCTTCCGGGCATTCGCGATCGCCTTCTTGACGTTCTTGACGCCCGCCTTGACGCCCGCCTTCACTTCCGCGACGGCCTTCTTCACCGCCTTGGTCGCCTTCTTGACGGACGGCTTCTTCCTCGCGTCGGCGACGGCCTTCTTCACCGCCCTGGCCGCGTTCTGGACCGCCGGCTTCTGGGCGACGTCGTCCACCGCCTGCGAGACCGCCGTCTCGGCCTTGCGCACCGCGGTCTCGGCATCCTTGACGACCTGCGTCTTGCGGACCTCCTCGGCCACCTTCTTCACGGCCTCGACCACTTCCTTCACCGCCCCTCCGACGTTCGCCTCCGCGCCGAGCGCCTTGAGGACCTGGTCGGCGTGGTGCTCCGTGTTGACCTTGTCGAAGACGTGGAGGATGTTGCCGTCCTTGCCGACGAGGAAGGACTTCCGGAGCACGCCGACGCCCCAAGTCGGGTTCGGGTTCTGTCCCCACGCGCCGTACGCCTCGTGCACCGCGTGGCCGGCGTCGGTCAGCAGCTCGAACGGGAGGCTGTACTTCGACGCGAACGCGGCGTGGGAATCGGCGCCGTCCCGGGAGATCCCGAGGACCACGACTCCCGCAGCCTGAAGCGCGCCCCAGGCGTTGCGAAGGCTGCACGCTTCCTTCGTGCACCCCGGCGTGTCGTCCTTCGGGTAGAAATAGACGAGCACGACGTTCTGGCCGGCGAAGTCCGAGAGCGAAACGGTGTTCCCGGACCGGCCAGGGAGCGAGAAATGGGGAGCCGGTGACCCGGGGGCGAGTACGACGGGGGGCTTGATCTCTTCGGCCATCTCTTCTGTCCTCCAGGGTTTCAAGGATAGCAGGACTACCAGCCGGCGAGCAGGGCCGTCGACCGGGCATCCGGATGAGACTAAATCTCGTATCTTTCCGTGACAGGAGGACCCCATGATCGATTCGACCGGCAACCCCGGACCCACGCGGCGCGATTTCGTCTCGTCCGCCGCCCTCGCCGTCACCGCGGCCGGAGTCGCGGCTTCGGCAGGCTTCCCGGCCATCCTCGAGGGAGCTGCCCCGCTGTCGCTTCCCCCGCTCCCCTGGGCCGAGAACGCCCTCGACCCCGTAATCTCTGCCAAGACAATCGGTTACCACTACGGGAAGCACCACAGGGCGTACGTCGACAACGTGAACGGGCTGATCGCCGGAACGCCGCTCGAAGGCCAGTCCCTCGAAGCGATCGTCAGGGCCGCGGCGTCCGACCCGGCCAGGAAAGGACTGTTCAACAACGCGGCTCAGGCGTGGAACCACTCCTTCTACTGGAACAGCCTGAAGCCCAAGGGAGGCGGGAAACCGGAGGGCTCCCTCCTGCAAGGGGTCGAGGCGGCCTTCGGGAGCTTCGACGGGTTCCGCAAGGAGCTCCTCGAGGCCGGCATGACGCAGTTCGGGAGCGGCTGGGCCTGGCTGGTCGCGGAGGGCGGGAAGCTGAAGGTCGTCAAGACCGCCAACGCCGACACGCCCCTCACGTCCGGCCAGACGCCCCTCCTCGTGATCGACGTGTGGGAGCACGCCTACTACCTCGACTACCAGAACCGCCGGAAGGACTACCTGACCGCGGTCGTGGACGGTCTTCTCGACTGGGAGTTCGCCGCGAAGAACCTGGCCAGGAAGTAGCCGCACCAGGGTGCACGACTGCGACCTCGGATAGATGCTGCTCTGCGGCTGAACGAGGTCCCTTCCCTCGGGCTCGGGGAGCTTCAGACACCGATCAGATCGGCGCAGACGCTGAGGCACAGATCCGAGCTCTCCGCGGGCCCGACAGGTGTATCCCTGTCCTTGCTCTTCACGGACGCAGAGGCTTCAGCTCTTCCTGGACTTCTCGAGCCACTGGGCGTCGAGGAGGTCCTGGGGCCGCCCGCAAGCCCGTTTCGACAGGAGGAGGTCGTCGAGGCAAGGAAACGCCACCGGGACCGAGTCGTACGTCGACGGGACGCGGCGACTCCACGCTGTCGGGAAGTCGAGTCCCGCCACGCGGGTGAGGAGGTCGATCCGGTTCGGCTCGACGCCGATCTGTACGACCGTCCCGGGAGTCTGCAGGTCCTCCACGGAAACTCCCTCGAGGGGTGCGCCGAAGCAGGCGAGAGCCTCAAATGTCCGCCGGGCGTTCTCCGACGACGGCTCGATCCAGAGGTCGATGTCCTTCGTGTAGCGGGGGACCGCGTGGAACGAGACGGCGTGCCCCCCGACGACGAGGTAGCGAACCTCAGCGACGGAAAACGCGGACAGCAGATCTCTGAAGTCTGGGTTCAGGGCCCACCTCCCCCCGGAGCGCCCGGGCCTCGCCCACCATTTGCCAGACGGCCGCGAGACGCCCCTGGGCGCCCACCTTTCGCCAGAATTCGAGGTCGAAGGAGCCGTCGTCTTCGGAGGCGGCGCGAAGGACCCGTACCATACGGACGGGCTTCCTGGCGTCGTCTTCGGGGGAGGTTCGTTTCACTCCCCGATTATCCTCCGCCGGCCCGGAGGTCGCTGCACACGAGCCTGCGAGACGTTCCCGAACGCCCCCGAAGCCCTCGCGCGTCCTCTCCTTCACGATCTTCGGCCGTGCATCGGCCTCGCCGAACCGTTCGACATCCGACCGCTTTCGGCGGCATGATCCCTTCACGGAGGGTCCGATGACGCTGGAAGCGAGACGGAATGCGACGACGAAGAAGGGCCCGAAACCGGTCCCGGTCCTGCGGGCGACCCGGATCGTGGCGACGATCGGACCCAGGCCGGACCAGCAAGGGTACCTCGAAGGCCTGGTGAGGGCCGGGGCGGACCTCCTCCGGATCAACGGCGCGCACGCCCGGAGGGGCGAGATCGCCTCCCGGATCGCCCTCATCCGGAAGATCGAGACGTCGGCTGGCAAGCCGATCGGGGTGCTGCTCGACCTCGGCGGGCCGAAGATCCGGGTCGGTCCCCTGGCCGACGGAGGGGAGACCTGGAAGAACGAGGACCGGATCGAGATCGTGCCGGGGTCCGGCAAAGGTTCCGGGAACCGGATCTTCATCACCTACCCGGCCCTCCTCTCGGACGTCCACCCGGGGGCCGAGATCCGGATCGACGACGGGAAGATCCGGCTCCTCGTGGAGAAACGGACGCCGCACTCCCTGATCGCCAGGGTCCTGACCGGAGGGGTCGTCAAGACGGCCAAGGGGGTCAACTTCCCCGGTTCCGCGCTCTCGGCTCCCGCCCTGACGGCCAAGGACCGGCTCGACCTGGCGGAGGCGATCCAGGCGGGCGTCGATTTCGTCGGCCTCTCGTTCGTCCGCTCCGCCCGCCAGGTGGAGCACCTGCGGGGCCTGATCGACCTCCATCCGGAGCCGAAGCGTCCCTGGATCGTGGCGAAGATCGAGCGGCCGGAAGCCGTTGCCGACCTCGCGGCCATCGCGAAGGCGTCGGACGCGCTGATGGTCGCCCGCGGGGACCTCGGGGTCGAGGTCGGCCTCGCCGCGGTCCCCCGCCTCCAGCGGCGCATCCTCGAGGCGGGCCGGCGGTACGCGGTCCCCGTGATCGTCGCCACCCAGATGCTCGAGTCGATGATCGAGAACGCGACCCCCACGCGGGCCGAGGTCTCCGACGTCGCGGGGGCCGTCCACGACGGGGCCGACGCCGTCATGCTCTCCGGAGAGACGGCGATGGGGGCGTATCCCGAGGAGGCGGTCCGGACCATGGCGGACATCGCGATCACGGCCGAGCTCCCCGATTCGTCCGACGCACCCCCGAAGCCGCGCATCCCTCCGGGGGACTTCTCCTCCATCGTCGCGGACGCCGCCGTCCGGGCCGCCGCCTCCGCCGAGGCCGCCGCGATCGTCGTCTACACCGAGAGCGGGCGGACCGCCCGCCTCGTCTCCAAGGCCCATCTCTCCATCCCGGTCTTCGCCATCACCACCTCCGACCACGTCCGCCGGCGGATGACGATCCTCCGGAACGTCTTCTCGGCCCGCATCGCCCGGGCCCTCAGCGTGGAGGAGATGATCCGGGCCGGCGACGAGGTCCTCGCGACGATCGTCCCGCTCCAGGGCCGCACGATCGTCGAGGTCTCCGGCGCGGCCTACGCGGAAGGAGCCACGAACACGGTCCGCCTCAGGGTCGTCGGCCCGCGCCCCTGACCCAGGGTCACGTCGGCCCGCCGGCATCCCCGGGCGCGAGCCGCCGGGGTCGGCGGCCGTTGCCGGGCTCCCCCGCCGTTCAGGCGACGAGCCGGTACCGATCCAGCAGCCGCTCCTCGATCTTCTCGACCCGGGCCAGGTCCTCGAGGTACATGAGGAAACCGGTCACCTCGGACCAGGCGAGAAAGACGTTGAGCGTCTTGACGCGCGGGAAGAGCTCCGTGACGAGCTCGCGCGCCGTGAGGGGACCCCTGGCCAGCGCCGCCTCGATCTTGAAGGCCCGCCGCCGATATCGCTCCTCGAGCAGGTCGATGTGGGCTCGGAGGTCCGTCACGGGCTCTCCGTGCCCGGTCAGGGCCGTCTCACCCCGGTCCCGATCCCGCAGTTTCGCGAGGGTTTCGAAATAGCGGGAAAGGCTCCTGAACCTCTCTCCCGGCCTCTGGGGATCCTCGTCCACGATGGCGTTCGGGGTGATGTCGCGGAGGACGGTGTCGCCCGTCAGGAGGAGGCCCGCCTCCGGCAGGCGGAAGACAAGGCTCCCCGGGGTGTGGCCCGGCGTGGAGAGGACCTCGATCGACCAGCCGTCGCCGGGGAGGGTCTCCCCCCCTTCCAGCTCCGTGTGGGGAGGAAACGGCTCGGCGAAGCGGCCGACCGCCGCCACTCCGAGGACGACCGCGGCCCGGATGGGTAGCCCGAAGCCCGAGCGGGCCAGGTCGTCGAGCAGGGCCCTCGTGTTCCGGCCTCCCCGGAAGTGGGCCCGGTCCAGACGGCTGCCGAAGAGCACGGCCCCCGATTCAGCGGCGAGCCGGGCGCCGAGCCCGTAGTGGTCCTGGTGCCCGTGCGTGATCACGATCCGCTCGAGGTCCCGCACCGCGAGCCCCTCCGCGGCGAGGCCGGCCGCGACGGCCGCGTACGCGTCGTCCGTCATCGGGCCCGTGTCGAACAGCGTCACCGGGTCGGCCGCGACGAGATGGACGTTGACCGGACCGACCGGGAACGGGGTGGGGACCGGGATCGTCCGGACCCGCGTCCGGACGACCCCGCCCCCTCCAGGCTTCAACGTTCTCTCAGCTCCAGAGGTCGTACGGGTACTCGAGCGCCTCGTAGACCCTGTCCGAGATCGCCGTCGTGTCGGCGTCGCGGTTCCGCTCCAGCGCCTTGAGGTTGCCGACCATCCGGTGGTGCGCGTGGTGGCAGAACCAGCGGGCGATCGCGATCTCGCCGGCCGCCTTCTCCTCCCCCTTCTTCGCGATGGTCGCGGTGGTCCGCGAGAGCGTCGCGATCTGGGCGTAGAGGTCGATCAGGACGTTGGCGATCCGTTCGTGCTGGTACTCCTTCTCGATCACCTTCTTGCCGTGCTTCCGGACGATCGTCTCGACCGCGTTCGAGAAGACCCCGGCGTACTTGGCGACCTGGTCGGCCTCGGGGGCGAGAGCCGGGGCCACCTTGGTGAGCCGGTCCTGGGTGATGGTCCCCTTCATCCGCTTCTGGGCGTACGTGGTCAGGATGCCGCGGTCGCGGAGCGGGTTCTTGAGGGCCACCTGGACCTCCTTGAGGTTCTCTCCCAGCTCCTTGATCCCCGAGAGGGCGAGGAACACGCGGAGGATCTCGTTGGTCCCCTCGAAGATCATGTTGATGCGGCTGTCGCGGAGCGCCCGGCCGTACGGGTACTCGTTCATGAACCCGTTGCCGCCGGCGATCTGGAGGGCGTCGTTGATGTTCTGCCAGAGCGTCTCGGTCCCGAAGACCTTGCAGCAGGCCCCTTCGAGCGAGTAGTCGCCGATCTTCCGGTCGACGAGCCCCGTCGTGAGGTAGACCATCGACTCGAGCGCGTAGGTGTTCGCCACCATCCGGGTGATCTTGTGGCGGATGATCTCGAAGTCGGCGATCCGGGTCTTGAACTGCTTGCGCTGCGTGGCGTGCTCGGCCGCCAGCTTGATCATCACCTTGGAGCCGCCGACCGACCCGGCCCCCAGCGACGTGCGGCCGGTGTTCAGCGTCTCGACCGCCACCTTGAACCCCTGACCGACGCCGCCGATCAGGTTGAAGGCCGGGACGCGGCAGTTCTCGAGGATGATCTGGCAGGTCGAGGAGGCGCAGAGCCCCAGCTTCTTCTCCTCGGGCGCGCGGGTCAGGCCTGGGAGGTCGGCGTTCGGGTCCGAGACGACCGCGAAGCAGACGATCTCCTTGACCTTCCTGTCGTCGGGGAGGTCGGACGGAATCCGCGCGAAGACGGTGAAGAAGCTGGCGAACCCGCCGTTGGAGATCCACTGCTTCGTCCCGTTCAGGACGTACTCGTTCGTCTTCGGGTCGAGGACGGCGGTCGTCTTGAGAGAGCCGGCGTCGGAGCCGGCCTCGGGCTCCGTGAGGCAGAACGCCCCCACGAGCTTGCCGGCGGCGAGGTCGGGCAGCCACTTCTTCTTCTGCTCCTCGTTCCCGAAGAGGAGGAGGGGCTTCAGGCCGATCGACTGGTGGGCCCCGATGACGATCGCGGCCGAGGCGTCGAGCGGCCCGATCAGCTCCATCATCTTGCAGTAGGCGGCGGCCGAGAAGCCGCTCCCGCCGTACTCCTCGGGGATGGTCATCCCCATCGCCCCGAGGTCGCCGAGGCCCTTCACGACCTCGCGCGGGAAGTGGTGCTCGGCGTCGATCTTGTCGGAGTCGATGAACTGCGCATCGAAGTCCTTGTACGCGTCGCTGAACGCCTGCACCGTCTCCTTCGTCTCATCGGAGACCTCGGGGAACGGGAAGATCAGCGACTCTTCGATGTACCCCTCGAAAAGGGCCTTGAGGAACGACTGGACTTCGACTTCGGGCTTGACTGTCGACATGGCTCACTCCTTCCCGTAGAAAGTTCTGTTGGCCTTAGAAAGGTCGACGAGAAGAGGGGCCGGCTCGAACCGGGCCCCCTTCTCGGATGAGAGGGTGTCGAGGGTCGCGACGACCGCGGCGAGGCCGCGGGACTCCGCGTAGCGGACGAGACCGCCGCGGAACGGCGGGAACCCGGTCCCGAAGATCATGGCGAGGTCGAGCTTGGCCGGGCTCTCGACGATGCCGTCGGCCAGGCACCAGGCCGCCTCGTTCACCATCGGCAGGATCAGCCGGTCCTCGATCTGCTGGGGCGTCGCCTTCCCCCTCGGCTGCGCCGGGAGACCCAGCTCGCCGTAGGCGGACGGGTCGGGCCCGACCCGCTTCTCGCCCTCGTAACGGTAGAAGCCCTTCTTCGTCTTCCGGCCGCACCGCCCGGTGGTGACCAGCTTCCCGAACGACGGATCCACCGGCATGCGGGAGGGCCAGACGGCCGAGAGGATCTCGGCTCCCTTCGTCGCCACGTCGATCCCGACGTCGTCCAGCAGCTCGATCGGACCGACGGGCATCCCGAACGCGCGCATCGCGCGGTCGATCGACTCCATCGAGCTCCCTTCCAGGAGGAGCCTCACCGCCTCCCCCAGGTAGGGGGCCAGGATCCGGTTGACGAGGAACCCCGGGGCGTCCTTCACGACGACCGGCGTCTTCCCCATCCGCCTCGCCAGGTCGAAGATGGTCGCCGTGACCTCCGGGGCGGTCTTCGCACCCCAGATCACCTCCACGAGCGGCATCTTGTGGACGGGGTTGAAGAAGTGCATCCCCACGACCCGTTCCGGGACCCGGGCCGCGGAGGCGATGTCGGTGATCGGCAGCGTCGAGGTGTTGGAGGCGAAGATCGCCGAGTCGGCCGAGATCGCCTCCCACTCCTTCAGGACCGCCTGCTTCACGGCCAGCTTCTCGAGGACCGCCTCGATCGTCACGTCGGTCGTGCCGAATCCGGCCCAGTCGAGCGACCCGGAGAGGAGAGACATCTTCCCCGCGAACTCGGACCGGGTCATCCGGCGCTTCTTCACCTTCTCCCGCCAGATCTTCGCCGCCGCCGCGTAGCCGCCGGCCAGCATCTCCGCCTTGATGTCCTTCATCCGGACCGGGTAGCCCTTGTCGGCGGCGAGCTGCGCGATCCCGCCGCCCATCACGCCGGCCCCGAGGACGCCGATGCGGGAGACCTTCCGCGGCTTCACCCCGGGGGCTCCGGTCTCCTTCTTGACCTCCTCCATCTGGAAGAAGAGACCCACGAGGTGCCGGACGACCGGGGTCTTCACCAGCCGGAGAACCGCCTCCACCTCCAGGGCGAGCGCCCTGTCGAGGGGGGCTCCGATCCCCTTCTCGATCGCGGCGATCGCCTCGAGCGGCGCCGGGTAGTGCCCTCGCGTCTGCTTCATCACGGCCTGGCGGGCCTTCGAGAAGACGACCCGCTTGCCGACGCCATCCAAGAACTTCTCCTGCGTCGTCGCGGGGCGGGCCCGCCGCGGGCCCCCTCCCGGCCCCGCGTTCGAGCGCTTCTTCGTCCCGAACTTCTGCCGGGCGAACGCCAGGGCGAAATCCCGGAGGGACGGCTCGGGGGCCACCTCGTCGACGAGGCCGGCCTTCTTCGCCCGCTTCCCGTCCAAAGCCTTCCCGTTCAGGATGATGTCGAGCGCCCCCGCCAGGCCGATGATCCGCGGAAGCCGCGTCGTCCCGCCCCACGCCGGAATGATCCCGAGCTTCACCTCGGGGAGGCCGACCTGGGTCTTCTTCGAGTCGGACGCGAGGCGCCAGTCCATCGCGAGGACCGTCTCGCAGCCGCCCCCGAGGCAGGGGCCGTGGATGGCCGCCACGGTCGGGAACGGAAGGTTCGCCAGCTTGCCGAACACCCGGTGGCCCCGCTCGATCGTCTCGCGGACCGCCGCCTCGCTGGCGGCCGAGAACTCCTTGACGTCGGCGCCGGCGATGAAGATGTCGGGCTTGCCGGAGAAGAGGACCAGAGCCTTGACCTCCTTCGACGCCGCGAGCCGGTCCAGGAGTCCGTCCAGCTCCTTCACCACCGAGGCCGAGTACTTGTTGACCTTCTCTCCGGGGAGGTCGAAGGTGAGGACGGCGAGACCGTCCGGCTCGACCTGCAGACGGAACGCCGTGCCGGGCTGGCTCATACCGCCTCCACGATGATGCTGGCTCCCTGCCCGCCGCCGATGCAGAGCGTGGCGAGGCCGTACCGGACCTTCCGCCGCCTCATCTCGTAGAGGAGGGTCAGGATCAGCCGCGTGCCGGACGATCCGACCGGGTGCCCGAGCGCGATCGCCCCGCCGTTCACGTTCAGGATCTCCTCGGCGAGCGGGCCGAGCGCCGGGTCCTTCTCGAACGCCTGGATGTTCGCGAGCACCTGCGCCGCGAAGGCCTCGTTCATCTCGACGAGGCCGAGGTCCTTCATCGCGAGGCCCGCCGCCTCGAGCGCGACCGGCGTCGACCGCGACGGACCGAGGCCCATCCGCTCCGGCTCGAGCCCGGCGAACCCCCACGAGACGACCCGTCCGATCGGTTTCGAGCCGTTCGCCTTCACGAACGCCTCCGAGGCGAGAACCACCGCCGCGGCGCCGTCCGTGATCTGGGACGAATTGCCGGCGGTCACCGACCCGAACTTCCGGTCGAAGAACGGCTTCAGCTTGGCGAGCGCCTCCATCGTCTGGCCCTCACGAATCCCGTTGTCGGCGGTGGCCACCCGGTCGAAGGCGGGCGGCAGCGGCACCGGCACGATCTCCTCGGCCGTCTTCGCCCTGGCCGCCGCGGCCTTCAGGTGCGAGCCGAGGGCGAACCGGTCCTGCATCTCGCGGGAGATCTTCCCTTCCTTCGCGAGGAGCTCCGCCGTCTCTCCCATGTTCAGGCCGCAGACCGGGTCGGTGAGACCCTCCTTCAGGCCGATCACGGGGTTCAGGAGCTGAGCCCACGGGAGCCTGGAGAAGGCCTTCACCCTGGCGCCCGTGGTCCTCGCCATGGCCGCCTCCGTGAGCGCGGCCTTCACCGGCTCGCGGTAGAGGAACGGGATCTGCGACATGTTCTCGACGCCCCCCGCCAGCACCACCGAGGCCTCTCCGGTGCGGATCAGGCGCGTCCCCTGGACCACCGACTCGATCCCCGACGCGCAGTTCCTCGACACGGAGTGCGCCGGCCTCTCCTTCGGCACTCCCGCCCGGAGGGCCACGATCCGGCCGATGTTGGCCGCGTCGACCGGGGTGGCGATGTTCCCGAAGATCGCCTGGTCGACCGCGTCCGGAGTGATCCCAGCCCGCGCCATGGCCTCGACCGCCGCGGACCGCCCGAGGTCGGCGGCCGACACGTCCTTGAAGTCCGTGCCCGCTCTCATGTAGGGGGTCCGCGCCCCGTTCAGGATGTAGACGGTTTCGCTCAAGCCGGGATCCTCCTTCGCGTACGGAGTTTCGGGACGGGCCTCTCCCCGCCGGGGCCGGGAGGTGCGTTGAACCCGCGGAACACGGTTTCGGTCAGGAGCCGGGCGTCGGCCTGGGGAGTCGCCTCACCGGACAGCAGCCATTCCGAGAGGATCTCGTCCGCCGCTCCGAAGAGGATCCGGACGGCCAGCCGCGGGACCAGGTCCGTCCGGAACTCCCCCCGGGCGATGCCGTCCCGGATCACCCCTTCGAGCATCCGGAAATAGCCGACCAGCTTCGAGCGCGAGAACCGCTCGACGAGGCGCGCGCTCCGGCGGAGCTCGATCTGGAAGACCGACGCGAGGGAGCGGTCGGCCGCCAGGAAGGAGAGGTGGATGTCCAGCATCCTCACCAGCCGTCCGGGAGCGGGCGCGTCCGACGAGGCGATCTCGCGCCCCTTGGCCAGCACCTCGTCCATGGTGTCGTCGAAAACCGCCGCGAGGAGGTCTTCCTTGTTCCGGAAGTAGAGGTAGACCGTCCCTTCCGCCACCCCGGCTCCCGCCGCGATCTCCGCGATCCGCGCCTCGTGGAAGCCCTTCTTTCCGAACAGGGTGACGGCTGCGGCCAGGATCCGCTTCCGCTTTTCCGGGTCCGCCCCGGCCTGGGCCCTCGGCTCCGGGAGGTCGGACGCGCCTTCAGCCGGCGGAGCGGCGTCCCTTACTGAATGAGCCATCACTCAATGCTATAGAAACGAACCCCGCTGTCAAGGGTCTCCCGGCGAGACGCCCGAGACGCTTCGCGCCTCGCCGAGGGCAGCCAACTTGAAACAGGGGAACCCGGCGCCGCCGGTGTTCCCCTGCGCGCCTCCAGCGCTACCCCTCCTTGGAAGAAGCGGCCGGCCCGAGCCTCAGTCGCCTGAGCCCGCGTACAGGGCGTCGATCAGGTCCCGGTACTTCGTGTCGACCACCCGCCGCTTCACGGAGAGCTTCGGCGTCAGCTCTCCCCCCTCGATCGTGAATTCCGAGGCGATGAGCGCGAACTTCCGGACCATCTGCTCGTGGGGCTTCCCCTTGTTCCAGCGGCTGACGATCTCCTGGAAGAGCGCGAGGATGCGGGGGTCCGCGATCAGCTCCTCCGGGGTCTTCCCTCCCGCCGCGTTCGCTTCCGCCCAGGCCGACAGCTTCTCCGGGTCCGGGACGAAGAGACAGGAGAGGAACTTCCGGCGGTCGCCGATCAGGACGGCCTGGGACACGAAGGCCTCGTTCTTGAGGGCGCTCTCGATCGGGGCCGGCGCGATGTTCTTCCCGTTCGAGTTGACGATCAGCTCCTTCTTCCGGTCGGTGATCTTCAGGAAGCCGTCCTCGTCGATCAGGCCGATGTCGCCGGTGTGGAACCACCCGTCCGGGTCGATCGCTTCCTTCGTCGCCTCGGGCTTCTTGAAGTAGCCCTTCATCACGTGAGGGCCCCGGGTGAGGATCTCGCCGTCGTCGGCGATCTTCGCCTCGACGCCCGGCAGGATCCGTCCGACCGTCCCGAGCCGCCAGGCCGACGGACAGTCGACCGCGATCACGGGACTCGTCTCGGTCAGACCGTACCCCTCGTAGATCTCGATGCCGACCGCCCAGAAGAACTCCGCCAGCTCCTTCGACAGGGGCGCCCCGCCCGAGATCGCGAAGCGGAACCGGCTCCCCATGGCCTCCCGGATCTTCCCGTAGACCAGCCGGTCGAACACGAAGTGCTGGGCCGCGAGCAGCGCCCCCGGGGTCTGCTTCTTCGCCCTGAGCGCGAGGACTTCCTTGCCCACCTCGAGGGCCGAGGCGAAGAGCTTCTGCTTGAACGGCGACCCCTTCGCCACCTTCTCCTGGATTCGCGAGTAGACCTTCTCGTAGACGCGGGGCACTGCCCCGAACAACGTCGGGTTCACCTCCAGGAGATTGTCCTTCACCTTCTCGAGCGACTCGGCGAACGCGATGGTGGCGCCCCGGTAGTAGTAGCAGTACTCGATCAGCCGCTCGAAGACGTGGGAGAGCGGGAGGAACGACAGGCCCACGTTGGCCGAGTCGAACGGAAGGATGGAGCAGCCGGCGAGCGTGTTCGAGACGAAGTTGTTCTGCGTCAGCATCGCGCCCTTCGGCTCGCCGGTCGTCCCGGAGGTGTAGATCAGGGTCGCGAGGTCGTCGGGCATCCTGGCGTCGGCCCGCCGGTCGAAGGCCGACGGGTCCTTCTCGTACGCCGCCTTGCCGTCCGCCAGGACCGTCGAGTACGGCAGGATCCCGCCGAACGCGACCTCGTCGATGACGACCACGTGCTTGAGGCCCGGACAGTTCGACTTCGCGTCGAGGACCTTCTGGGCCTGGTCCTGGGTCGAGGCGAACGCCACGACCGAGCCGCTGTCGTTCAGCAGGTAGTCGGCCTGCGAGGCGACCATCGTCGGGAAGATCGGGACGAGCGGCACGCCGTAGCACTGGCAGGCGAAGTCGATGGTGGACCACTCGGGCCTGTTCTCCGACAGGAGGGCGATCCGGTCGCCCGGCTTCACGCCCAGGGTCTCGAGACCGCACGAGAGCCATTTGACCCGCTCGACGAATTCGTTCGACGAGATCGGCAGCCAGGCTCCGCCCTTCTTGTAGAGATGAAGGTCCGGTTTGTTCAGGCTTTCGAGGTTCCTGAAAATGTCGACCAGCGTCCGAGGCGTCATCTCACCCTCCCCAGTATCGAAAAGTCTTTCTCGATTATAGGCAGAGGACCGCCTCCGCGGGCAGCCGAAATGCGAAACTCGGTCCATGAGAGTGGCCCTCGTGACCGGCGCAGGCAGGAGATTGGGGCGAGAGCTCGCCCTCGGGCTCGGGCGGGCCGGCTTCACCGTGGCGGTCCACTACCGGACCGAGCCCGATTCCGCCCGGAGGACCCTGGAGCTCCTCAAGGAGGCTGGGGGCGACGGAGCGGTCTTCCACGCCGACCTCTCGAAGCCGGACGCCGCGAGCCGGCTCTCGTCCAAGGTGGCCTTGCAGCTGGGCCGTCTGGACGCCCTCGTCCACTCCGCCTCGGTCTGGATCGAGAAGCCGGTGGTCGACGTGACCGGAGCCGACTGGGACCAGACCTTCTCGGTCGGCCCGCGGGCGGGCTTCTTCCTGGCCCAGGGGGCCGCCGAGGCGCTCGCTTCCTCCGACGGCGCCATCCTCTTCGTGTCGGACGTGGCGGCCACGAAGGCGTGGCCGCGCCACGTCCCGCACGCCGCCGCCAAGGCGGCCCTGGAAGCCCTCGTCCGGAACCTCGCCGTGGCGCTGGCGCCCCGCGTCCGTGTCAACGGCCTCGCCCCGGGGATCGTCCTCCCTCCGGACACTCTCCCGGCCGAGGAGGTCGAGAGGCTGGTGGCCCGGACGCCCCTCCGGCGGATCGTGGCGGTCGAGGACCTGATCTCCATGGCGCTCGCGCTCGTGGAGAACCGTTCGGTGACCGGCCAGGTCGTCTCGGTCGACGCCGGCCGGTCCGTGGGGTGAGGGTCGGGACGGCATAATCGAGACGTGACGCGCCCTCCTCTCGCTGTCCCCGCCGTCCTTCTCGCGTTCGCCCTCGTCGCCTGCTCCCGGGGCTCCGCTCCCGAGAAGCCAGCCGGGTTCCAGGTCGCCCTCCTCACCCCGGGGCCGATCTCCGACGCCGGATGGAACGCCGGAGCGTACGAGGGCCTCCAGGCCATCCGGAAGGAGCTCGGGGCGTCCGTCTCCCACGTCCAGGTCAAGTCGCCGTCCGAGTTCGAGGAGCAGTTCCGCGCCTACGCCGCGCGCGGCGCGGCCCTCTGCATCGGCCACGGCTTCGAGTTCCAGGACGCGGCGGCGCGCGTGGCCAAGGAGTATCCCGCCACCGTCTTCGTGACGACCTCCGGCTCGCGGACGGCCAGGAACCTCGCCCCGATCGTCTTCGAGCTGGAGGAGGCGACCTATCTCTGCGGCCTGACCGCCGGCAGGATGTCGAAGAGCGCGAAGGCCGGGATGATTGGCGGCGCCGAGCTCCCGTCGATCAGGTCGACGTTCCTCGCGTTCGAGGCGGGCCTCCGCGCCGGCAACCCCGGGGCGAGCGCCACCGCCGTCTTCACCGGCTCCTTCGAGGACGTCGCGGGCGCCAAGACCGCCGCGCTGGCCCTGGCCGACAGGGGGTGCGACTTCCTCTTCCAGAACGCGGACGCCGCGGCTCTCGGGGTCTTCCGCGCCGCCACCGAACGCGGCCTCTGGACCTTCGGAGCCAACAAGGACCAGAACGCGATCTCCCCCTCCATCCTCGCCTCGGCGGTCATCGACATGCCGCGGGCGTTCGTGGAGACGGCCCGGATCGTGAAGGAAGGCCGGTTCGACGGAACGCCCATCCGGTACGGCCTCAGGAGCGGCGTGATCTCCTTCGTCTGGAACCCGGCGGCCCTTTCGCGGGTCCCGGCGCCCGTCGTGGACGAGGTGGCCAGCGTCAAGGAGAAGATCGAGGCCGGCAAGGTGGCCATCCCCCGGGGCAACTTCTAGTGGCGGCAAGGGCGGGGGGGGCGCCGTGACGGTCCGGCGCCCGTACTCGGTCCTTTCGGCCCACTACGACGAGGTCTACGCCGTCTGGCGCAGCTTCCTCTCGACGGCGCGGGACGAGATCCTCAGGTCCCGGAAGGTCTCCTGGGCCACGACGATCGACATCGGCTGCGGAAGCGGCTGGCAGTCGCTCGAGCTCGCCCGCCGGGGGGCCCGGGTCGTCGCGGTCGACCCGGTCCGGCCGTTCCTCGCGAAGCTCCGGGCCGCCGCCCGCGAGGAACGGCTCGACATCGAGGTGCGGGCCGGCGCCCTCCCGGATCTCCCGCTCCGCCCGGGCGAGCCGTTCGACTTCGCGATCGCCACCTTCGACGTCCTGAATCACCTCGAGAGGCGGAACGACCTCCCCCGCGCCTTCAGGTCGGTCCGTTCCGCGCTCCGGGACCGCGGCCACTTCCTGTTCGACCTGAACACGCCGGAGACGATCGAGCTGTTCCCCGAGCACCACCGGGTCGTCCGGCTCGACGGCGGCATCCTCTCGGCCGAGAGCGGAGCGTACGACCGGGACAGCGGGGTCGGGACGATCCACCGGGACTGGTTCCTTCCGCTCCCGGGCCGGCGGGGAACCTGCCGGCGCCTCGTGGAGGAGTACCGCGAGATCGCGTGGGAGGAAGACGAGGTCGTGGCGTCCCTGAAGGATGCCGGCTTCGCCGTCCGGCTCTTCGCCGACGCCTCTGGATGGATGTCCTTCTCCCCCCCGGGGGCGCGGTGGATCGTCCTGGCGAAGGCGGTGTGAGCCGGGGCCTACCTGGGAGGGGCTGCCGTGGCCTGAGGGGCGGGAGTCGGAGCCGGGCTCCCCTTGTCTCCCCTTCCGGCCGAAGCCCCCCGGAACCATCCGCCCCCTCCGCCGCGATGCTCCTCCGCCCGTTCCTTGCGCCACTCGTCCCGGAGCTCCAGGATCCTCTGCCACTGCTCGTCCGAGAGGACCCCCTTCATCTCCACGATCATCAGGGTCCGCGTCTTCCCGAGCCGGGCCTTCGCCTGCTCGAGGGAGTCGGTAGCCGCGACGATCCTCGCCGGCTCGGTGTCCTTCTTCGCCAGCAGCTCGTCCAGGTCCACCGCCCTCCGGTCGACGTCGGCCTTCAGGTCGATGAACGCGCGCCGGTTCTTCCCGAAGATCTCGTCGAGCCGTTCCTGCTGCTCGGGCTTGATCTTCAGCCGTTCGACGACCTTCGGCCGCTTCCACCACTTCCCCATCGGCATGTCGGGGAGCTGAGCGAACGCCGGCGCGGCCGAGACGGCGAGCAGCAGCGCGGCGAGGACCGCCGGCGCGCGAGGGATCGCTCGCAGGGACATCTCAGACCTCCTCGGGGATCAACGGACGGAAGGAGACGTCCTCCGACAGGGACTGGTCGACTCCCCTGAGGAGCTCGTCGTCCCGCACGTCCACCATGCTCACGAGATCTCTCGAGGCCGCGGCCCGGGGCGCCGCCGCCGTCGAAACGGCCGGGGCGACCGGCGTCCCGTGCGGCCAGAAGACCGAGATGCCGGCCACCAGCGCCATCGCCGCGGCCAGGCTCGCGGCGGCGATGGCCGGCCGCCGGACGGCGCGGGCGGTCCAGCGGAGCGGGAAGGGGGCCAGTCCGGCCGCCTTGCCCGCCTCGTCCTGCACCCGCGAGAGGACCGACTGCCGCTGCTGGGCCCAGAAACCCGGCGGGATCTCCTCCAGGACGCCGGCCACGGCCCCCTTGTCCAGCAGCCACGCCTCGCGCAGCCGACCGACCTTCTCCTGGCATTCGGGGCAGACCGACAGGTGCAGCGGGACGGGCAGGGCCCCCTCGTGGACCGGGAAGACCCGGGCCACGATCTCCTCGCTGGTCAGGTGGCGTCCATGGAATCCTACTGCGCTCATCGCAGGTCCTCCAGCCGTTCGCGGAGCTTCCGGGCCGCCCGGAACAGGTGCGATTTCACGGTGCCCTCGTCGAGCCCCGTCACCTCGCCGATCTCGGCGATCGATTTCTCTTCGTAGTGCTTCATGACGAACACGGCGCGCTGGCGGGGCGAGAGGTCCACCAGCGCCAGCCCGATCCTCTTCCGGATCTCCCGCGAGAGGAGGTCGCGCTCGGGCGACGTGCCGTCTCCCGGGTCGAAGGCGGCCGGGATCTCGTCGCCCCCGTCCAGCCCGCCGAGGTCGCCGAAGGCCACGGCCGGCTTCTTGCGCCGGATCCCGTCCCGCACCGAGTTGATCGCGATCCGCGTGATCCAGGTCTCGAACGCGGCCTCCCCCTTGAAGTCCCGGAGCCCCTTGAACGCCTTCACGAAGACGTCCTGGGTCGTGGAGTCGGCCTCGGAGGCGTCCCGGACCAGCGTGTAGACGAGCCGGAAGACCCGCTTCTGGTAGGTCCGGACGAAGTGCTCGAAGAGGTCGACCTCTCCGCGCCGGATCCGCTCGATCAGCGCGGCCTCGCGGGCCCGCTCCACCAGGTTGCCGATCCGCCCCGCCTGAGCCGGGCCCGGAGCCCTTCTGGTGTCTTTGGTGTCTCTGGGCTCTTCGCCGCTCAAGTTCTCTGGCTCCGGCATCGCCGCGGCGAAACAGGAAGGGACCGGAGCTGGGACGTTCCTCACGCCCCGTTAGACGCTCCCGGCCCTTCCCGGTTTACGGGCAGCTGCTTTCGCCCCAGCAGGATACCCCGACTCCCGGCCGGAGGGAGTCCGGCGTCACTTCCGCCAAGGGCGCAGGACCCGCTTCAGGTCGTCCCACACCCGGATGCGGAACCGGAGGAACGAGAGGAGAAGGCGGGCCCCCGCCGGGGGCGCTTCGGGGGAGAAGTAGCTGTCGAGCAGCAGGTTGCGGTCGACGGCCGAGTTCAGGCCGGGGCGCGCCAGGTCCCGGAGCCGTTTCCAGCTCCCGAGCGGGCGTTCGAGGATCCGGGCCCGCTCGAGGTCCACGAGCCAGAACCGGGGCTCCCCCTGGTCGGCCGTGACGAGGACGTTGCCGTCGGTGAAGTCCCGGAAGAAGACCCCGCCGTCGTGGAGAGAGCGGGCCAGCCGCCCCAGGCCTTTCACCACCTGCTCGAACGTCAGCGCGAGCGCCGGGGGGGGCATCCCCTCCTCGTAGCGGTGCCGGAACCAGGCCCGGACCTGCTCCCCCCCTTCCACCCGCCGGCAGACGAACCAGGTCTCCCCCGGAAAGATCCCGAGAGCGAGCGGGTCCGGCGTCGGGAGTCCCCTGGACTTCATGGCTCGGGCCGTCTCGAACGACCGCTCCCCCTTCGTCTTTCCGGCGAGCCTCTGTTTCCAGTCGATCCGGATCTTCTTGACGACGGCCGGCACGGCGAGGCCTCCGTCGTGGAACAGGGCGTCCACCACCTCGTGCCGGCCCGGATAGCGGCGGCCCCCCTCCGCGGGGAACTCGAGACGGGCCTCGATCGACTCGATCATCGCGAGAAGAGCTGCGCCACGTCCCCGCCCACCGGCTGCCGGTCGACCACCTTCAGCCCCTTCAGGAGCGGATCGGTCCAGTTCCGGCTCTCGCTCTCGTCCGCGAGGACGTATCCCGAAGGCGTCCGCCGGAGCCAGGCCGCCAGGTCCGCTTCCTTCTGGAAATGCTCCGTGCGCCGCCGCAGCACCAGGATCGGGTAGCAGCGGTACGTCCCGCCGAAGTAGGCCAGGGGTCCGGTTCCCCCGACGAGGGGCGCGATCCGCTGGTAGAAAGGGCGGCCCGTCTTCAGCGAGTCGATCGCCGGGAAGACCGCCAGGGCGGCGCACGCCTCCGCCGCCGCGAGCCCCGCGGCGAGGGCCAGGACGGCGGGGGCCGCCTCCTTCCGGCGCCGGAAGAGGACGACGGCCGTCCCGGCGCCCGCCACCACGAGCGGCAGGGCGACCAGAGGAGCCAGGTTCCGGTAGGCCGGCGCCTTTCGAGCGGCGACCGGGACGAGGGCGATCCCCGCCCCGAAGACGACGGCCGCAGAGAGGAGGAGATAGCGGCGGACCCAGCGCAGCCCGGCCCGGCCCTCTCGCTCCAGGGCCACGATCGCAGCGGACGCCAGGACCGCGGCGAACGGGTAGGCCACGAGGAGGTACTTCCCCTGCTTCGACTCCGACGACGAGAGGAAGAGGAAGGTCGCCCCCACCACCTGCACAGAGAAGAGGAGCTCCAGGCGGGTCGAGAACAGCCCCCTCGCGGCCAGGACGAACGGAGCCGCGATTGCGAGCACGGTCCAGGGGGAGAAGTCGCCCCAGATGCTCTCGCAATAGAACCACCAGGGCTGGATGTGGTCGAACGCGGTGAAGAAGCGGTTCCAGTTCTGGTTGACGATCAGGTCGTACGTGTAGGCCGGCCCGCCGGCGCGCGAGGCCAGCACGTACCAGGGGACGACGACCGCCGCGAAGACCGCCGCCCCGCGGAGCGGCGCGAGATCCAGGATCGGGGAGAGCGAGCGCTTCCACACCGCCCGGACGACCGCGACGAGCCCGGTCAGGACGATCGCGAGGGGCCCCTTCGTCAGGACCGCGAGCGGCAGCAGGAGGTGGAAGGCCCAGACCCACCGCTCCGACCGCACCCGGTCCTCCTCGACCATGAACTCCGCGCAGAGCGCCGCGAACACCAGGGCCGAGAACATGGCGTCGGTCTGGAGGAACTGTCCCTGCCAGAAGACGATCGGGGCGACGGCCGTCATCGCCCCTGCCAGCAGCGCCTCGCGCCGCCCCCCGCGAAGGCCCGCCATCGCGGCCGCCCCGAAGACGAGCGCGGCGGCCCCGAGTGCCGACGGAAGGCGGGTGGCGGCCGGCTGGACGTCGCCGCCGGAGAGCGGGAGCGTGGCCGCGACCGCCCAGTAGAAGAGGATCGGCTTCTCGGAGTAGGGAACGCCGTTCTGGTAAGGGAGGAGGAAGGACCCCCGCTCCTTCATCTCGCGGACCGCCTCCGCGAAGTCCGGCTCGTCCGGCGACCAGAAATCGCGGACCGACGCGGCGCCCATGTAGAGGGCGAACGCCGCCGCCGCCAGGCCGAGCGCCGTCCCCAGGAAACGGTTCTCTTCGGCCCTCGCGTTCACTGGTGAGAGGATACGACGCAGAGGAGAGCCCATGGAGCACCGTTTCCTGCATACGTTCCGGCTGACCGTCGAGGGTCTCGCGGAGCCGATCGAGTTCAAGATGTTCCTCGAGGTCGACGACAGCGCCGAGGCCACCGACACGTTCGCGAAGTACGTCGCCCGGCAGGAGGACGACTTCCTCCCGCTCGGGGAGACCGGAGCCGTCCGGGCCAACCGCGTCCTGCGGATCGACCACGTCCGGATGGAAGAAGGGCCGACGAACTGAATCGCGCCCCGGAACGGCCTCCCGTCCGTTAGAATCGGCGGCCGCTCGATGCCGAGAGGGCCCGTAGCTCAGGTGGATAGAGCAGCGGTTTCCTAAACCGCGTGTCGGGAGTTCGAGTCTCCCCGGGCCCACCA
>CAIMWE010000052.1 GCA_903845115.1 uncultured Acidobacteriota bacterium
AGCAGACCGGCCCGCTGGAGCAGGCGGATGATCTTGTGCCGGAACAGCTGCTCGGCGGCCGAGGAGCTGACGTACGGCACGCCCACCCACTCGCCGGAGGCGGTCCAGCCGCCGCGGGTGACGAGCGCGTGTACGTGCGGGTGGATGTTGAGCTGATCCCCGAACGTCTGGGACATCGCGACCATCCCGGGGCGAAAGCCCTGCTCTTCGCCGGCCGCCACGGCCATCAGCTCGCGGTCGGTCTGCCAGAGCCAGAGGGCGTTCGAGCCAGGTCCCACCGCGGCCTCCGGCTGATCGTCGAGCGGCGCGGGCCGCTTCAGGGCTCGGACAGGTTCGTCCGGAATGGCCGGGTCTCCTCCCCGGGGTCCTCTTCCCGGTTCCCTGGGCCATCCGGGTTCCGGGAAGGGGTGGACCGGCTGCATCCATCCAAGAGGCGTTCCCGGGATGCTATCGTTTCCACAGCGAAGGGGGACGACAGTCCCGGGCGCTTCGATCTCCAGGGAACGCAGGATCGAGTGCAACCCCGGCACGAGGAAGGAGGGTGCAATGGACCCGAGAGCCGAGATCGAGAGACTGGGCAAGGACCTCGTTTCCGACGAGAACCTGAAGGCGGGGTTCCTCGGATTCGGGACCAACGCCGAGGCAGCCGTGGCGTTCGCGAACTCGAGGGGGTATTGCTTCGCCCTCAACGACGTGAAGGCCCTCCTGCCCGGGAACGAGCTTTCGGACTCGCAGCTCGAGCGGGTCGCCGGAGGCGGTCTGGAAAGAGTCATCAACTCTGCCGGCCTGGCGGGTATGGATGTCTCCGAGGCCGCTTTCATGATCCTGCAGCAGGCGACCAAGGGGATGGACGGCGACCTGAGGACCGTGATGGCCGACATCAAGGGCTCGGCCGGCTCCAGCTCCTTTCCCCGCCGCCACCGCTGAGTCCCGGCCCGGGCGCCTCGTCCCGCTTGCCTCCCGGGGCCCGGCGAGGGCCCGGGGAAGCGAAGGGGCCGTCGGAAGCTACCGATCACGGGGTCACCCGATCACGGGGTCAGGTCTGGTGTTTGGCGTATACTGCCTCAAGCTGACCCAACCCCTCCCTCTCGAGCACGCAGACGCGACCTGGCACGGCACGGCACGTCGCGTCGCGTCGAAGCGCGAGGAGTGAGGCATTCCGGGACGAGGTCGATCGAGCGGAGGTTCTGGAGGCCCTCCGGACGACTGCGGACGAGCTCCGCTCTCACCCGGAAATTTGAGTCGACCGCATCCAACCTCGGGCTTTCGCCGCCAGCTTCCCGACGACTTTCGGCCAGTCGTGAAGCGTCGCCGGATCGAAGTCGGCCCCGTTCGGCCAGACGAGCGTCTGCACTTCCGGGTCGAGGCGAACAGCAGAGAAGAGAGCCGGGTCGCGCAGGGGTCCGAACATCTCTCCTTCGAGGACCGGCGAGAAGTCGATCGTTTGCTCCGATCCGTCGTCAAACGCGACCCTCAACGTGTAGGCGGCAAACGCTTCGAAGGAGACGACCCGATGAATGGGGTGGGACATTCTTTCTCTTTCCTCCCTGTCTCCATATCTACCTTTCTTCACCTGAGGGGTTCGATGGGAGCAGGCGCCTTTCCAGCCTCGAGCCTTTCCCAGTCTGCTTTCAGCTCCTCCCCATGCATTTCCGCCCAGGCTTCTACGAGCCGAGCTTGACGCCGAGGGAGGGCGCCAGCCAGAAGATCGATCGGATCGACCCCGTAGACCGCCACCGCCCCCTGGTAATACGCATGAAAGTGAGGAACGCTGTGTGGACCACCGGCTTCGGCGAACATCCGAATGACGATTCCGAAGAAGCGGCTCAGTTCGGGCACCGGCCAACTCTACTCCACGAGTTCGGCGACGGCGCGGGACCCAAGCGCGGGGCCAGAGCAACCAGGGGGTGAAGCAACCAGGGGGTCAAGCAACCAGGGGGTCAGGTCTGGCGTCTGGTCTATATTGGACAGAGAGGAGCCGCCCCTCCGAATCGGACGCTCAGGCGCAATCTGGCACGTGAGATCTGCCTCCGAGAGATAGGAACTTTGATTTTCGGCGACAGCGGGGCTGAGGGTTGCGGGTGAGCTCAAACGGCCTGAAACGGCCTGGGGAAACGGCCTGGGGGGCGGCACCGCGGCGGAGCCGCCCCCCAGGCGAAGGGCTGACGGGGAGCCCGACGCGGTTCCTGAGCGTCTTTCCGGGGCCGCGAAGCGAAATCCATCGCGTTGTCTGCCGTTGGAGAGCGGCCGAGACATGGCTCCGCCCTGTCGC
>CAIMWE010000053.1 GCA_903845115.1 uncultured Acidobacteriota bacterium
ATCTCGAGTCCGCCTACAGGGGTGAACTAGGCCTAGTTCACCCCTGTAGGCGGACTCGCCGAGGGCAGCCAACTTGAATCAGGGGAACCCGGCGCCGCTGGTGTTCCCCTGCGCGCCTCCGGCGCTACCCCTCCTTTCCCGGGGGAACGGTGGCCCGGAAAGGAGGGCCGCGAAGCGGCGAGGGAAACCGCGGCAGGGGTTTCCCTCTTGAACGGCAGCAAGCTCCGGCAGGCGCGAAGCGCCGTGTGCCGCAGCTGATTCAACCGGCCCGGTGGTAGTAGAAATCGACGTTCTTCATGGTGTCTCCTTCCCGTTCGTCCGGGCCTCCCCTCACGGGCTGGTGGCGACCTCCCGGACGATCCGCTTCATCCGCGACACTCCTTCGACGAAGAAGGGAAGGTGGATTCTCTCGTCCGGATGGTGGGCGTGCGCGGCATCGAAGACGTTGATCGTGAACGTCGAGACGCCGTACGACCGGTAGCCGTGCGCGCGCAGGTAGCTCGAGCTGGTGTACGACGCGGTCAGGATGTAGATCCCGACGTCCGCCCGCGCCGGGTCGAGCTCCAGCGACCGGACGAGGGCCTCCCACACGCGGCCGGTCCGGGGGGAGGCGACCGAGTCGTCGGTGGCGAACCGGACCTGGAGGGCGAGGCCGCGCTCGGCGGCCCACCGCTCCATCTCCGCCCGCGCCGCCTTCACCGGGGAGCCCGGCAGGAGCATCCAGACCACCTCGAGCTCGTACCCGCCTGCCTTGCGCGGCACCACGTCGCCCGTGTAGAGGGAGTCGCGGAGGAGCGACCGGTAGACGTCGGGCATCGAGTTCAGGAGGGAGGGGTTCCCGAGCAGCTGCCGGGGGTTCATGCCGAGGCGCCCCCACGAGTCGCCCCGGGAAGGACCGATGAACTGGAGGAACTCGTTCATCTCGGGGAGGAGCCGGGGGGCGAACGACCGGTCCTTCTGGTCGACGAAGGCCTTGAAGGCGTCCAGGGGTTCCTTCCGGTCGCCCGTCACGGTGACGCCGACGTTCGCCTTCTGGAGGACCTCGATCCCGAAACGGTCGAGGTCGGTGGTCAGGACCTCGTTGATCCCCCCCTCGGTGAAGACGTCGGTCACCCCGTCCAGAAGGTCGGGGCGCTTCTCCACGAGCCAGCCGATGCCGGCCTGCGGCGTGAACGTCTCCTCCCCGGGCTCCGCCACGAAGACGATGTCCCGCTCCGGGACGATCCCGTTCCGGCGCAGGTCGGCCATCGAGAGAAAGTGCGCGATCCCGATGTTCTTCATGTCGATCGCGCCCCGGCCGTAGAGGTAGAACATGTTCCGCTTCGTCCCCATCCGCCCTGCAAACGGGGGCACCGTCCAGGCCTCGAGGTCGTCCGGAGGGTGGACGTCCATGTGGTGCAGCAGCAGCAGCGCCCCGGCGCGGCTCCTGCCCGGCAGCCTTCCCACGAAGATCGGCCGGTCGGGGTCGTCGCCCGCGACGGTGAAGGGAAGCCCCTCGCACTCGAAGAGGCGCCTCCAGAACGCGACCGCCTCGACGGTCCGGCCGGGCGGATTGGACGTGTCGATCCGGAGGTACTCGGCGAGCAGCCGGCTCCCCTCGTCGGCCATTGCCGCGTCGAGATCCCAGCTGGCCACCTTCGGGGCCGAGAACATACGGGTCACGATCCTGGGAGCGGCCATCACCGCGGCCGCCAGGAGGATGGCGCCCCCGTAGAGGAAGAGGCGGCGCCTGAGATTGCGGTCGATCGGCATCACGTTGCTCCGTCGGTCGGGCGCCGAGTCGGCAACGCTCTCCGCCTCGTCCAGAGGACAGTGCAGGCCACCCCGCCGATCGCCGCTGCTCCGAGCCCCCATCTTACCGGTCCCGCGGCCGGCCGGAACCGGAGGCGGTGCGGACCAGGAGGGACCGGGAGCCCCGAGAAGCCGAAGGCGGCATCCTCCACCGGGACCGGCCGGCCGTCCAGCGTCGCCTCCTCGGTCGCCACGCGGAGCCTCCAGAGAGCCAGGTACCCGGAGCCAGGCCCCTTCACGTTCACGTCCAGGAAGAGGCCGTCGGCCCGGTCCTGGACCGAGAGCACGGTTCCGGCGGCCGTCCCGGTGACGGCCTCCGGCCCGGGCCGGACCACCCAGGCGGCCAGGGGATCGGCCCCCTCGTCCAGGAACCTCTTGAACAGGTGCGGGCCGTTCGGGTCCGAGACCACCCGCGTGACGAACCGGAACGGGGAAACGGGGTCGAGCAGAGGACGGAGCGCGGGGACGAACCGGCCGTCATTCCCCTGAACACTCCGGAGGACGGCCGTCGCGCCCACGGACCGGGCCATCCGGAGGGTCATCCCGCTGGAGACCGGGGCGCTCCTCGCGATGAGGCGGTTCCACTCCCCCGCCTCCTGCGGCAGGGAGACGTCGTAGTCGGGCTCCAGGAGATACGCGGCTCCGAAGAGCGAGCCGTAGGCCGGATCGAGGGACGCCCGGGCCGCCCGGTTCGACGCCAGGAGGTCGTTCACGTCGAAACGCGGGACCGGCGCCCAGCCATCGAAATGGAAGAGGCGGGGCCGGGCCGCCGGGTCGCGGGAGCCTCCCGGCGCCAGCATCGGCCGGAGGAACGCCGGCGGCTCCGTCAGGCAGCTCCCGTCGTCGGTCTCGAGGAGCCGCCGGGCCGTTCGCTCGCGGTCGACGAGGATCGCGGCGACGAGCAGCGCGACGATGATCGCCCCGCGAGTCCGGACCCTCCGTGCAATCGCTCCGAGGCCCAGGGCGGCGAGCCAGGCGGCCCCGAACGCGGTCAGCACGAGATGTTTCTCCGGATATCGGAACGAACCGAAGAACGGGACCGCGCCTGCCGCCGCCTGCCAGACCACGCTCCTGGGGCCGAGGGCGAGCCCCGTTCCCAGGGCGACGAGGAAGAGGGCCGCGGCACGGCCCTTCCCTCCGGCGGCCAGGCCGGCGAGCGCCAGGAGCAGGACGACGCGGCCCGGCGTGATCGAGGGGAGGTACGGGTACTCCGGAACCTCCGGGGTCGAGGCGACCGTCGTCCAGTCCGCAACGAGCCCGTCTCCGAGGAACTCCACGAGCCGCGCACGGGGAAGCGATTTCTCGGCGGCGACCATGTCGTTCATCCCGCCGCCGGGGCCCCGCGTGCTGGCCAGGGCGGTCGCCACGCTCGGGAGGAGCTGCGGCGCGGCGAGCAGCCCCGCGAGGACCGCCGACGCCGCGGCCAGTCCGACCGCGCGGAGCTGGCCGGGTCCCCGGCGGCCTAGCAGGAGCCCTCCCACGGCCATGCCATAGAGGGCGAACTCGGGGACCCCGCCCAGGAGCAGGAGGGCCGCCGGGATCGCCGCGATGACCACGCCCCGCCAGGAGGGACGCTCGCGGAGGTCCAGCAGCGTGGCCCCGAGCCACGGGAGGATCGCGATCGCCGAGCACGCGCCGGTGAAAGGGAGCAGCGAGACGGAGGCCCCCCCGAGCGCGAACGCGAGGCCGGCCACCGCGGCCCATCCGGGGCCGAGGCCGAGGCGGCGGGAGAACGCCGCGAACCCCGCGACCGCCAGGGCGAGGTGGACGAGGATCCACGCCTTCATCGCGACGCCGAGGGGGAGGACGACGAAGAGAGCGTTGCCCGGGTAGAAGGCGGCCGCGCCCGGCGCACCGAGGAGGGGGACTCCGCCCCACCGGTACGGGTCGATCCACGGCACCTGGCCCTGCCGGAGGGCCTCGGCCAGGTGCGCCTTCAGGGGGTAGAAGTAGAAGGGGAGGTCCCGCGTGACCGGGACCCTCGAGGTGAAGAAGTCCCGGTAGGGGACGAACGCCGCCGCGACCGCCGCAGCGAGAGGCCACGGGAAGCTCCGGGCCCGGCTCAAGCCACTCTCCTCCCGATTGCCAGCAGGACGAGGATCGAGGCGAGCGAGAGCGCGGAGATCGCGGCGCCGAGCAGGATCCAGCGATTCCGGTAGCGCATCTCCACGACCGCCTCTCCCGCCGGCAGGTCGAGCACGGTGAACGCCCCCTCCCGGCGAAGGCGGCCGGGCCGGCCATCCACCGTGACCCTCCAGTTCGGGTCGTAGGTCCTCGCGATCCGCAGCACCGCGTCGCGGCCGGGGGCCACCATGAGCCTCTGGCGCGAGGATCGCCGCTCGACCACCTGGACCGCCCGCTCCCCGGCGAAGAACTCCGGTCGCGTCGGGTCGATCGCCACGATCCGGTCCTCCCCCGAGCGGAGGAGCTCGCGGACCCCGGCCGGATCGGGCCCGGGCGAGGAGGTCCTGACGACGGCGACGTTTCCCGACCGGAGGATCTCGACCTTGTCGGGGCCCCACGGCAGGCGGGCCAGGGAGGCCGCGGCGGCGACCGACGGCGCCGGCGTCATCCGGTCGATGTCGTTCTCGAAGGCGTACCGGATGCCGAAGACGACCCCGGTCGTCGGCCGCAGCGGGTCGAATCCTCCCGCCTCGGTAGCCCGCCGGACCGCCACCGCCGGGTCGTCGGCGCCGTCGTCGTAGAAACGTCCCCGGGAGATCTCGGCCCGCACGGCCTCTAGATCCGGCGTGGTCCGCACGTAGAGGTCGGGAGGACCGGCCGGGCAGCTCCCCGCCGTCCGGCGCGCCGCGTCGGCGAGGAAGACGAGACCGATCGCCGCCGCGAGGACCGCGGGGTGGAGGCGCCCTTTCTCCGCCCACGACGAGAGGAGCGCGACGAATCCCATGGCCAGGGCGCCGCTGGCCAGGAGCGGAAGGAGGAGAGGCGCCACTCTATCCGCCGGGGCGTTCCCGTCTCCGAGGCGGAGCGCCCACAGCATCGACCGGAGAAGGCCCGGCGCCGTGGCCGCCAGGACGGCCAGGAGGCCGAGGAGGCCCGCGAGCACGGCCGCCGACCGGCGGAGGTCTCCGAGCGCGGGCCTTCGGGCCGCGCCGTCCCGGACGAGGAGATCGGCTCCGACCGCCGACGCCCCCGCCAGGCCGAGGGTGGCGAGCAACCACCACTTTTCCGGGTACCTGAAGACCGGGGCGAGGGCCGCCGCTCCCGCGTACCCGGGCAGATACCGCCCGAAGGAGAGGAGCGCGCCCATCGCCGTGAGAAGCAGGGCCGCGCGGCCCCGGCGGTCCCGCGCCGAAACGGCGGCCAGGCCGAGCGGGACGAGGCCGAGGGCGAGGTCGTAGTAGTACGGGTTTCCGGCGTCGAACGTGCCGGCGCCCCAGTAGCCGTCCCGGTCCTCGGCGAACGGGTCGCCCGTGAGCCGCGGCTCCAGGAGCGTCAGGAGGCGGGACGGCCGGACCGAGAAGAAGAGGGCCCCTTCCTCGGGCCGCATCGTCTGGCCGCGGGCCGAGCGCGCGAGCTCGCCGGCGGCCGGGAGGATCTGGACGGCCGCCAGGCCCGCCCCGAGCAAGGCGATCGCCGCACCGAACGCGATCCGCCCCGCGGCAGCCGCCCGGTCGCCCCTGGAAAGATCCGACGCCGCCCGGACGGCGAGGAGGAGCGCGATCCCCGAGCCGCCGACGAGGGTCACCACCGGCTCCCCCCCCAGGACCGAGAGCCCGAAGGCGAGAGCGGCCCCGGCCAGGGGCGCCAGGGCCTTCCGGCCGTCGCGCGGCTCGAGGGAGATCGCGAGGACGATGGCCAGCGGCAGCGGTGCCACGGACGAGAGCGCCGTGAAGAGCGAGAAGAGGCCCTGAAAGACCCCGGAGAAGAGGAAGACGCACGACCCGGCCGCTGCCGCCGAACGGGTCAGCCCGATCAGCCGGAGGGCCGCGAAGACGGCGAGAACCGCCGCCGAGGCGTTCAGGAGGTTCAGGAAAGTCGGCCCCACGGCCACGACCAGCGGGCCGAGGGGCCAGAAGACGGCCGCGTTGGGGTTGGCGGCGAAGGCCCGTCCGCTCGACATCCAGTCGTTCCAGACGGGCGGTTCCCCCGAGAGGAGGAGCCTCCGCGTGACGTCGCGAAGCGGGAAGAAGAAGTAGCCGGTGTCCCTGAAGTAGGCCACCGATCCCAGGAGGAACGCGTGGAACCGGATCGCCACGGCGCCGAGGACCGCGGCGGCCACCGCCGCCGTCAGGAGAGGGCCGCGCGGACCCCTGGGCGTCACTTCCTTCGAGCCAGCACGAGGAGCGACATCCCGAAGGAGGGGGCTTTCTTCTCCTCGAGCCTGAGGAACGGCAGGATTGCCTTGAAGGCCGCCAGCTGCCCCTTCGGGAGGATCCGGCGCTTGAGCAGCTTCGAGTTGAGCCACCAGCCGAGCACGCCGGGACGGTTCAGGAAACGGATCTCCTCCACCGCGAACCCCGCCTCCTCGACGATCGCCTTCAACGCGTCCCGGCCGTAGCGCCGGTAGTGGCGCAGGTGGACGTCGAGCGTCCCGTACAGCGAGGGCATCGCCGGAACCAGGAGGGCCAGCCTCCCGCCGGCCTCGAGGACCCGCGCGAACCCGGCGAGCGTCCCCCGGTCGTCCTCGATGTGCTCGAGGACGTTGAGACACACGACCGTGTCGATCCGTTCGCCGGCCAGGTCCGCGGCGTCGGCGTCCGTGAGCGGGAAGCGGAACGAGCCGATCCTCACGTTCGACCGCCCCCCGTACTTCGTGAGGAGCTCGCGGACGTAGTGGGGCTCGATGTCCGACGCCACCACCCGCTCGCGGTCGGCGAAGAAACGGGTCTGGTTCCCGACGCCCGACCCCACCTCGAGGATCCGTCGCCCGAGAAAGCCGTCGAACCTGGCGTGGAGCCAGGCGTTGTAGGGAGCCAGATTCGACATCCGGCGGAGCGTGATCGCGCCGACGTCGTCCTTCGGGGCCTCCCAGCGGAAGTACTTCAGGATCGTCCAGACCGCCTGGAAGGCGTCCTTCAGGCCGATCTTCTTCCCTTCCTCGTAGGTCCGCCCGTGGTAGGAGATCGGGACCTCGAAGATCCGGGCCCTGAGGCTCGCCACCTTGCACGTGATCTCGGGCTCGATCCCGAACCGCTTCGACTCGAGGTCGAGACGGTCGACGACCTGGCGGGTCATGGCCTTGTAGCAGGTCTCCATGTCGGTCAGGTTCAGGTTCGTGAAGACGTTCGACATGAGCGTCAGCAAGCGGTTCCCGACCGTGTGCCAGAAGTAGAGGACGCGGTGCCCCTCGGGCGTCCCGAGGAAGCGGGAGCCGTAGACGATGTCCGCCTCGCCGTCCAGGATCGGACGGAGGAGCACCGGGTACTCGCGCGGCTCGTATTCGAGATCCGCGTCCTGGATCACGACGATGTCCCCCGAGCTGGCCCTCATCCCGGTCCAGACGGCCGCTCCCTTGCCCATGTTGACCGGCTGGAAGATCGCCCGGATGCCGTTCGTCCCGTCCAGCTCGCGGAGGATGTCCCGGGTCCCGTCCTTCGAGCCGTCGTCCACGATGATCAGCTCTTTCTCGATCGGCCCGAGGTCCACCGCGAGGACACGGCCCACGATCTCCCGGAGCGTCTTCCGCTCGTTGTAGGCCGGCATGACGATCGACAGCTTCATTTCGTTGCGCCCTCTCGTCCCGCGATCCTGAGGAGGTGGATCGAGTATCCCACGCGGCCGATTCTCTCCCCGCGCGCGGCCTCCTCCCGGAGCCGCTGGTAGCCGGCCGCGGCCCGCAGCTGTCCCCTCCAGGCGAGCGCCTCCGGCCCCTCGGCCAGGAGGTAGGACGAGACGGCCCAAAGGCCCGGCGCCACCTCCCCCGCCAGCGGGTCGAAGAGCCGGGCCCGGGGAAGCCGGTATCCCGGCGAGTCCCCGCCGAAGTAGGCGACCGTCAGGGCGCTCTCGTCGATCCCGAGGGCTGGAAGTCCCCGCGCGAGACGGACGAGGTCCTGCCCCCAGTCGACGTTGCTGTCGTTCAGCCACGTCTCGCCCCGGGCGGGACCGCCGGCCGCCAAGTTGAAGAACGAGAGTTCGTGCGGGTGGACGGCGAGGGTCTCGCCGGCCTGCAGCACCCCGCAGACGAGGAGGGCCGGCACCGCGGCCCCGGGAGCGGCGCGGACGAGGAGCGAAGCGGCCGCCAGGAGCAGGAGGGGCACGGCCGGGAGCATGTGGCGGACGCCGATGTTGTACGAGGCTCCCGTGCCCGACACGAAGAGGTAGAGGGCGGGCGCCAGCACGACGGCCTCCAGCCGAGAGAGCCGCTCTCGCCGCGCCAGCGCGACGACCAGCACGAGCGCGAGCAGGAGGAGGAGCCCGAGCGAGCTCTTGACGAGGAACGCGACGAGGAAGTACTCGGGGAACCCTTCCACCGAAAGCTTCCCGCGAAGGACGTTGACCCCCCCGCCGGACCGGTTCTGCGCCGCCACGCCCACGAGCCCAGCGGCGTAGTGGCCGGCCGCGGGGCAGAGGCGGGAAAGGGAGGCGACGGACTCGATCCGCCCGTCCGGGACGCTGCGGGACTTCAGGAAGAGGCGGACCGACTGCTCCGCGTCGGTGCGGGACATTGCCCGCGTCGCCACGGCACCCGCCGCCAGGACGATGCCGGCCGAGACGGCGGCCGCGAGGATCAGCCCGGCCAGGGGCCGGCAGCGCTCCCACCACGGCCTGCCACCGTCCCGGAGGACCCAGACGAGGACCACCAGGACCAGGATCGGGACGAGGAAGACGCCGGAGAACTTCGCGGCGAGGAGGAGACCCAGCGCGGCTCCCGCCGCTGCCCAGCTGAGCCACGAGCCCCGTTCGAGGGCCGCGAGCGTCCCCAGCGTCGCCCCGAAGTAGCCGAGGGCCGCCGCCACGTCGGTGTGAAGAAAGGCCGCGTGCGCCACCATCGTCGGCTCGAAGGCGAGGAGGAGCGCCACCGCGATCCCGGCCAGGGGCCCGAGGCGCCGGACGGCGGTCTCGGCCGCGGCGACGACCAGGACGAAGAAGAGGATCGGGAACGGGAATCGGCCCGCCTGGAGGAGCCGGTCCCCGTCGAGGACGTTCGAGAAGGTGAAGTGGACGGGGGTCTCGGCCGTCCTGTAGGAGAACGGCAGCGGGATGGAGGGCGCCCTGGCCCCGGCGTACGCCTCGCAGACCCCGGCGAGGAGCTTCACGAGGGGCGGGTGCTCCAGGTTCGCCCACGCGGTCCCGGAGATGGCGTACTCCGCGGAGGCCAGGGCGTGGAACGGCTCGTCCATCGTCGCGCTGTCGAGGCGCTGGTGATCCCGCACGAGGGCGGTCCCGAGCGCCGCCAGGGCGAGGATCGCGGCGCGAGCCGCCCATCGGGACCGGATGGACATCCGGCCGAGTTTAGACTCGACGCGTGACGGCCAGCGGGCGCGGATCCTCACGGTCTTCCTTCCTCGTCCTCGCCTTCTTCGCCGCGGCGCTCGCCCTTCGCCTCGCTCCCTTCGCCGCGGCGACGGCGGGAGGGCTCCGGCTCCTCTCCCCCGACTGCTACGGTCACCTCCGCCGAGCCGCGTCGGTCGCCCGGAACTTCCCCCACGTCCCGGTCTTCGACCCGTGGCTGAACCACCCCGACGGCGCCGTCTTCATCTGGCCCCCGCTCTTCGACCTCCTGGTCGGGGGAGCGGCCCGCCTCCTCTTCGGACGGGGCGCGACGACCGACCAGGTCGCCTGGGTCGCCGCGTCGCTTCCGCCGCTCCTCGGCGCCCTCCACGTCTTTCCACTCTTCTCGCTCTGCCGCAGGGTCTTCGGGCCGCGGCGGGCGCTGCTCGCGGCCGGCGCCTACGCGCTTCTCCCGGCCGCCGCCGTCTGGAGCTCCTTCGGGCACGCGGACCACCACGTCCTCGAGGTCCTCGTCCTCCTCCTCTTCCTCGACGCCGCGACGGCGGCCTCCTGCGCCCCCGAGAGCGGACGCGGGCGGAAGACGCTCCTCGCCGGGGCCCTCCTCGGGGTGACCTTCATGACGTGGCAGGGCGCGGTCCTCTTCGCGGGGCTGGCCTTCCCCTGGGCGCTCGTCTGTCTCGGTCCGGCCGCTCCCCTCCTCGGCGCCGCCGCTCTCGCCATCGCGGCGCCCGGCACGGCAGCGACCCTCGCCGGAGAGCGGGTCCCGTTCTCCTTCGTCTCGTTCGGCTGGTTCCAGCCGGCGCTGCTCGCGGCGGGGACGATTCCGCTCGCCGTCTGGGCCGCCTTCAGGAGCCGGGGCACCCGGCGCCTCGCCCTCGCCCTCCTCGCGGGCGGGGTCCTCCTCTTCACGATTCCGTCCGCGAACGCCCTCCTCGCAGCGCTGGCGCGGGGGATGGCCCACCTCGTCAACAGGGAGGCCGCCCTCGGGCCCGACTTCGACGGCCGCGGCTACCTCTCGTATCCCGAGAGCTTCTTCAAGGTCGTCGCGGAGCTCCAGCCGCTCGTCTCCCGGCCCTGGCTGCCCGGCGTCGTCCGGGCGGCCGAGGAGCTCTCGGCCGGCCTGCTCTTCCTCCCGCTCGCCCTGGTCCTCTGGTCCGTGCGTCTCCTGCGCCCGCTCCCGCGACGGGACGGCGACCGGCCGCCGGGACTCTTCCCCCTACCGCCCAGGCTCCGCGCCCGGTCGCTGGTCATCCTCTTCGCGGGGGTCTTCCTGCCCCTGACCCTGATGCAGCGGCGGAACAGCTACTACCTCGCGGTCTTCGCCGCGATCGCGCTGGCCGAGGGGGTCGCGCGCCTCTCGGACCGCCTGAAGATCCGCGGCGAGGCGGCTCCCCTCCTCCTCGCCGTGGGCCTCGTCCTCGTACCGGGGACAGGGCCCCTCCGGACGATGGCCTCGTACCGGGACGCCCCCGGGCCCGATTTCCTCCAGCTCCTCCGGAGGTTCGCGAAGGCCGCTCCGGCCGGGATCGACCCCTCGGCGCTCCCTCCCCCCGCTCCCGGCTCGATCGAGGGGTTCTTCAATCCCTGGGCGGCCGGCCACTTCGTGACCGCCCTGACCGGGCGCCCTGCGGCGGCGGACCCCAACACGTACGGGTTCATCAGGCAGTGCGCCTTTTTCACGTCGACGGACGACGCCGAGCCCCTCGCCATCCTCCAGGCGACGAGGTGCCGGTACCTCCTCACGGCGAACCTGCGCGGAGTCCTCGCGACCTACGCCTGGGCGGCCGGCCGCCCGGCCAGGATCCCGGTGGACGGGATGTTCGCCGTGAAGATCCACGAGTCGGCGTCGAGCCGGCCCGTCCCCTACCTCGAGCTGATGATGGAGACCCGGACCGGCGCCCGGGCGCCAGGAGGACGGATCGTCCCGAGCTTCCGGATCTGGAAGGTCATCTCTCCCGCCCCGGCGGAGGGAGCTCCCGTTCCCGCTCCCTCCGCGCCAGGAGGCGCTCCGGCAGGCTGAGGCCGGGCGGAAACGTCGCGAGGACCCGGTCCAGCTCTCCCGCCCTTCCGAGGTAGACGTCGGCCACGTAGGCCAACTGGACGCGGGCGAGCGCCCCCGGCTGCCGCGCGGCCGGAAGGGCGAACCCGGCGCCCCACCAGAGCGCCGCCCCCGCGGCGAAGGCGGCCAGCCTTCCGCTGGGGAACGCGAGGAGGGCCGCGCCGCCCGCGGCGGCGAACGGGAGGGCGAGAACGAGCGCCCCGGGCCCCGCAACGACGAGCGGCAGGCCGCTTCCCCCCGAGAGGAGCGGGAAGGCGAACGTCGCCCACGGGAGGGGGAAGCCGTCCGGGACGAACGGGAAGGGGATCGTCGTCAGGACGACGGCCGCCGAGGAAGCCCCGACGAGAGCCGCGGCGACCGGTCCCGACGGCCCGAAGGCGAGCGGGAGGACGAGGAACGGGAGGGCGGCGACGACGTACCGGGGGCCCAGCGTCCAGCCGCCGAAGTTCGGGTACCCGGAGAAGAGGAGGAGGATCGACACCGGGACCAGCACGAGCGCGGTGAAGGCCGCCGGGCCGAGCGGCCGCCGGAGCGCCGACAGCCCCTTCGGGACCAGCACCAGCGCGGGGACGAAGAGGAGGAGCCCCTTCGCCGGGTCGAGGAGGAGCCTCAGGAGCCCCAGCGACGACGGAAGCGTGACGCCGAAGAGGCCCGTGGCCGCGATGCCGTGGTACGCGGCATTCTTCTCGAAGCCGTACGACGGGGCGAGCGGGCTCCCGAAGCAGGCCGCGTTGTAGGCCCCGGCGAGCGCGGCGAACGGCAGGCCCCCGGCCGCGATCCAGAGGAGCTTCCGGGGAGCGCGCCAGGCGGCCACCCCGATCAGCACCGCCGCCGGGACGGCGGCCGTGTAGTCGGCGGCGACCGCGAGACCGATCCAGGCCCCGGCCACGAGCTCGTCGCGCCTCTCCTTCCCGGCCGCGGGCAAGAAGAGAGCGCCGAACGCGCCGAAGAGGGCGCAGGCGACGAGGGCGTGGGCGAAGAGGAGCAGCCCGTACGCGAAGAGCGGGGTGGCGAAGAGGAGCGCGAAGACCGCGCGCTGGCGCCCCTCTTCGCCGGCCCCGAGCCGGCGGGCCGCCCGATCGACGAGCAGGGCCAGGACCAGGAGCGGCAGGGTCGACGCGAAGAGGCGCATCGCCCAGAGAGCCGGGCGGATCGACCGGGCGGCGGGCGGGCCGGCGAACGGACGGACGAGAAGGTAGCCGGGCAGGGCGGCGAGCGTCCCCCCGGGCGCCTTGTTCGAGTAGGTGCGGCCGTCCTTGACCGCGAGGTCCTCGAAGCCGGGGCCCAAGAGCGGGGCGTACTTCGAGACCTCGGGCGTCCCGTCCTCGACGAGCGCCGC
>CAIMWE010000054.1 GCA_903845115.1 uncultured Acidobacteriota bacterium
CCGCCTGCTCGAAGAAGGCGCCTCCGGCGGCACCGGGGCCGGCGGAGGTCACGGTGATCACCGTCACGCCGCAGGACGTGCCGGTCTTCGCCGAGTACGTCGCCCAGACCCAGAGCTCGCGGCAGGTCAACATCCAGGCCCGCGTCAACGGCTTCCTGGACCGGCGGGTCTACACGGAGGGATCGGTCGTCAAGGAGGGGGACGTCCTCTTCCTGATGGACAAGAAGCCCTTCCAGGTGCAGGTCGACGGGTCCACGGCCGCGCTCGGTCGGCAGAAGGCCTCGCTCGAGACCGCCCGCCTGAACCTGGAGCGGACACGCCCGCTCGCTGCCCAGAACGCCCTCTCCCAGAAGGACCTCGACGACGCCACCGGCCAGTTCGAGTCGGCCTCGGCGGCGGTGGAGCAGGCGAAGTCGGACCTCGCGACGCAGCAGCTCAACCTGTCGTACTGCACGATCGCCTCCCCCGCCACGGGCGTCACCGGGGCCGCCCAGCAGCAGGACGGCACCTACATCAGCTCCCAGAACAGCCTCCTCACGACGGTGGCGGTCCTCGACCCCATCTGGGTGAACTTCAGCATCTCCGAGGGGGAGATGCAGCGGCTGCGCGACCTGGTCGACAAGGGGACGATCATCGCGCCGCCGAACCAGAACTACGAGGTCGAGGTCCTCATGCCGAACGGGGCAAAGTACCCCTATCTCGGCAAGATCACCTTCGCCGATCCCTCGTTCAACCCGGCCACCGGGACGTTCCTCCTGCGGGCGAGCGTCCAGAACCCCCAGGGGCTTCTCCGTCCGAACCAGCACGTCCGGGCGCGGATCAAGGGATCGATCCGGCCCAGCGCCATCCTCGTCCCGCAGAGGTCGGTCCAGCAGGGAGCCCGGGGCAACTTCGTCTGGGTCGTGACGGGGGACGGGAAGGCCGAGGTGCGGCCGGTCGTCGTCAGCGCCTGGCACGGCGAGAACTGGTTCGTCGACGACGGGCTCAAGCCGGGCGAGCAGGTGGTCGTCGACGGCGGCCTGACCCTGCGCCCGGAGGTCCCGGTCAAGGTGATCCCTGCAAAGCCCGAGACTCCCGCCAAGCCAACGGCCCCTGCGAAGCCCGGACCGCCCGCCGCCCCGCCGGCCTCGGCCAAGACCGCCGGCTGACGGGAAAGGCGCAGCGCCGTGTTCTCCAAGTTCTTCATCGAGCGACCGATCTTCGCGACGGTCATCTCGCTCATCATCGTCATCGCGGGCCTGGTGTCGATGAAGATGCTGCCGGTCGCGCAGTACCCGCAGATCACCCCGATCCAGGTGACGGTCTCGGCCGTCTACCCGGGCGCCGACTCCAAGACGGTGGCTGACTCGGTCGCGGCCCCGATCGAGGCGCAGATCAACGGCGTCGACAACATGCTCTACATGTCGTCGACGTCGACGAACAGCGGCCTGATGACCCTCACCGTCTACTTCTCCCTCGACACGGACCCGGACATCGCGCAGGTCCAGGTCCAGAACCGGGTCGCCCTGGCCCAGCCGCAGCTCCCCCAGGCGGTCATCACGCAGGGCGTCTCCGTCCAAAAGAAGTCGTCCAGCATGATGATGATCGTCGCGCTGTACAACAAGGACGGAAGGTACAAGCCGGACTACGTCGCCAACTACGCCAACGTCTACGTCCTCGACGCGCTCAAGCGGGTCAAGGGGGCCGGCGACGCGGCGATCCTCGGCTCGCCCGACCAGGCGATGCGGATCTGGATGAACCCGGACAGGATGGCCTCCCTGGGGATCACGACGACCGACCTCCAGAACGCGGTCGCGAACCAGAACGCCCTCTTCGGCGCCGGGCAGATCGGGGCGAGGCCGAACGAGGGGAAGGTCGAGCAGACGTTCCCGGTCGTGACGCAGCCGAGGTTCATCGAGCCGACCGAGTACGAGAACATCATCCTCAGGGCGAGCCAGGACGGGAGCGCCATCGTGCGAGTCCGGGACGTCGCGCACGCCGACGTCGGCCTGCGGATGTACACGAACGAGAACAAGCTGAACGGGGTCCCGGCGACGCTCATCGCCGTCTACCAGCAGGTCGGCGTGAACGGCCTGGACGTCTCCGCGGGAGTCCGGAAGACGATGGAGACGATGAAGAAGACGATGCCCGACGGCATCGAGTACGTCATCTCGCTCGACAACAACGACTTCGTGAGGATCTCCATCGAGGAGGTCATCCACACCCTCTTCGAGGCGGTCCTCCTCGTCATCCTCGTCGTCTACCTCTTCCTGCAGAGCTTCCGCGCCACGATCATCTGCACGACCGCCATCTTCGTCGCCCTCATCGGCACCTTCTCCGGGATGCTGGCGCTCGGCTTCTCCATCAACCTCCTGACCCTCTTCGGGATCGTCCTGGCCATCGGCATGGTCGTGGACGACGCCATCGTCGTGGTGGAGAACGTGGAGCGGAACATGGCCCGCAACCACCTCCCGCCGCGGGAGGCGACGATCCGGGCCATGGAGGAGATCGGCACGTCGCTGATCGCCGTCGTCCTCGTCATGGCCTCCGTCTTCATCCCGGCGGCGTTCCTCCCGGGGACGACGGGGCAGCTCTACAAGCAGTTCGCCATCACGATCGTCATCTCCGTGGCGCTCTCGGGGTTCGTGGCCCTGACCCTGACCCCGGCGATGTGCGCGCTGATGCTCAAGCACAGCGCGCCTCCGCAGAAGGGCTTCTTCGCCTGGTTCAACCGGGGGGTCGACAAGCTCACCGTCGCCTTCGGGGACGCGGTCGTCCTCATCATCAAGCGGACGGCGGTGGCGATGGTCGTCCTCTTCGGCCTGCTGGCCGCGATCTTCCAGCTCTTCCGGACGATCCCGACGAGCTTCGTCCCGAACGAGGACCAGGGGTCCGTCATGGCCGCGGTCATCATGCCCGACGCCGCGAGCCTCGACCGGACGGTGGAGACGGCCGACAAGGTGGACGCGCTCTTTGCCAAGAACCCTGCGGTCAAGTACCGGACGACCGTCAACGGCTACAGCCTCCTCGACGGCCAGATCAAGACGAACGCTGCCACGCTCTTCGTCTCGCTCAACGACTTCAAGGAGCGCTACAAGAACACGAAGACGGCCATCGCCCAGAACGCCAAGGCGGTCCTCATGGACGTCTACGCGGGGAGCCGCGAGATAAAGACCGGCGTCGTCCTGCCGATCGCGCCGCCGGCGATCCCGGGGATCGGGACGACGGGGGGCTTCGAGCTCTGGATCCAGGACAAGCTGGGCGGGGACCCGGCCGTCCTGGGCGACCTGACCCAGAAGTTCGTCGCCGAGGCGAAGAAGCGCCCCGAGCTCACTTCGGTCAACACCACCTTCCGGGCGGTGTCGCGCCAGCTCAAGGTCACGGTCGACCGGGACAAGGCGATGCTCCTCGGAGTGCCGATCCAGGACGTCTACGCCGCCCTCCAGGCGCAGTTCGGCTCGATCACGGTGAGCCAGTTCAACGAGTACAGCCGGGTCTGGTGGGTCATCCTCCAGTCCGACGCCCGCTACCGCCAGGACCCCTCCGACATCACCCGCGTCTACACCCGGTCGTCCGGCGGCACGATGGTCCCGCTGTCGGCCCTCGTGACGACGAAGTACGTCACCGGGCCGGACCTGCTTCCGCACTTCAACGGCTTCCCAGCCGCCCAGGTCACCGGCAGCGCCGCGCCCGACTTCAGCTCGGGCCAGGCGATCGCGGCCATGGAGGAGGTGGGCGAGAAGATCCTCCCGAGGGGCTACGAGCTCGCCTGGTCGGGGATGGCGTTCGAGGAGAAGAAGTCGGGCGGGACCTCGTCGATCGCCTTCGCCTTCGGCCTCGTCATCGTCTTCCTCGTCCTCGCGGCCCAGTTCGAGTCGTGGACCCTCCCCGGCGCCGTCATGACGGCGATCCCGTTCGGCGTCCTCGGGGCCCTGACCCTGAACTGGATGAGGGGCCTCTCCAACGACGTCTACTTCCAGATCGGCCTGCTCGTCCTGATCGGCCTCGGGGCGAAGAACGCGGTCCTGCGCGTCACCTTCGCCGTCGAGCTGCGCAAGCAGGGGATGTCCATCATGGACGCGACGATCAAGGCGGGCGAGGAGCGGCTGCGACCGATCATCATGACCTCGCTCGCGTTCATCTTCGGCGTCCTGCCGCTCGCCGTCGCGGTGGGGGCCGGGGCCAACGCCCGGCACTCGATCGGGACCGGGATCATCGGCGGGATGCTCGGCGAGACGACCCTCGCCATGCTCTACGTGCCCCTCTTCTTCTACCTCTTCGACCGACTCGCCGAGCGCGGGCAGAAGGAGCCCGAGGGGGGAACGGAGCAGACCGCGACGATCCAGCCCCCGCCGGGGGAGGGAGGGCACTGACATGAGACGCCTCGTCTCTGCCGCCGCTCTCGTCGTTCTCCTCGGGGCCGGCTGCACGGTCGGCCCCGACTACACGCGTCCCGCCGTCGACGCTCCCAAGGCCTACGTCTGGGAGGTCAAGGACGCGAAGGAGGTCGCGAACGCCGCCTGGTGGCAGCAGTTCCAGGACCCGGTGCTCGACGCCCTCGTCGTCGAGGCGCTGGAGAAGAACCGGAACGTCAAGATCGCCGCGGCCAACGTCGAGCAGGCTGCCGCCGTCCTCATCCAGACCAGGTCGACGCTCTACCCCCAGGTCGGCTACGGCGCTGGCGCGACCCGGCAGAAGGCGAGCGCGCTCGGGGCCGTGCCGCTCCCCGCTGGCTACCCGAACCCCCAGAACGTCTTCCAGCTGGCCGGGACCGCCAGCTGGGAGATCGACCTCTGGGGCAAGGTCCGCCGCCAGTCGGAGGCGGCCAGCGCGAACCTCTTCGCCACGGAGGAGGCCCGCCGCGGGGTCGTCCTCTCCCTCGTCGCCTCGGTGGCGAACGGCTACCTCCAGCTGAGGGGCTACGACGAGCAGCTCGAGATCTCGAAGCAGACCCTGAAGACGTATGGCGAGTCGGTCCGGCTCTTCGAGCTGCAGTTCAAGTACGGGCAGGTCTCCCAGATGACCGTCGAGCAGGCCCGCACGCAGTACGAGACCGCGGCGGCCACGATTCCGCAGATCGAGTCCCAGATCGTCCAGACGGAAAACGCCCTCTCCCTCCTCCTCGGACGCCACCCGGGGCCGATCGCCCGCGGGAAGTCGATCTACGAGCTGAAGCTCCCCGCCGTGCCGGCAGGAATCCCGTCGGAGGTCCTCGAGAACCGCCCGGACGTCCGCCAGGCCGAGCAGAACCTCGTGGCCGCCAACGCGCGGATCGGAGCGGCCAAGGCGCTCTACTTCCCCTCCATCTCCCTCACGGGCGCCCTCGGGACCTCGAGCGGCCAGCTGTCGGACCTCTTCAAGGGGCCCGCCGGCGTCTGGAGCTACGCCGGGTCGCTCACGGGGCCGATCTTCGCCGGGGGCGCGATCTCGGGCCAGGTGCGGCAGGCGGTGGCGGCCAGGGAGGCCGCGCTCCAGACCTACGCGAACGCCATCGAGAGCGCCTTCGCCGACGTGGAGAACGCCCTCGCGGCCAAGCAGAAGCTGGGCGAGCAGCTCGAGGCCCGCATGCGCCTCGTGAAGGCGGCGAAGGAGTACGAGCGGCTGGCGAACCTCCAGTACGGCGGCGGGTACGCGCCCTATTCCACCGTCCTGCAGGCGGAGGAGAAGCTTTTCCCCGCGCAGCTCGACGTCGTCACAGCCCGGACCGGGTACTTCGCGTCCCTCGTCACGATCTACAAGGCGATGGGGGGCGGTTGGGTGACCGAGGCGGACAAGCTCACGGTCCCGCTGCAGGAGCAGAAGCCCGCGGAAGGAGCTGCCGCCGGAGCGTCCCCGGGGGGGAGCCCGAAGTAGCCCGACCGTCGCGGGGCGTATGAGCTCGAAGGTCGTGCGACACGTCGCCGCGTTCGTCCGACGGTCTTTCCAGGCACAGCACGATGCAGAGCTTCACGGCGGAGCGGCGGGGCCTCGAGCCGAGGCTCCGAGGTTACGGTCCGGGGTGACCCGCGGTGGCCGGGTGTCCGGGAAATCTAGTTTTCGCCGAACAGGGCCGCGCCTTCCACCGCTTTCCGGGCCTCTCCTTCGTGGACCCGCTCTCTCCGTGGTCCTCCCTCTGTCACGTGTCACGCGCCATGCGTCACCGCTCCGGGGATAACATCGTCCCCGTGGAAACCGAAGGCCTGCCGGGGGCTGACCTGGTCGAGGAGGGGCTGGCCGACGTCTCTCGCGGCGTCGAGAGCGTCCCCTCCCTCCTGGTCTCGATAGGCGCCCCGCGGCTCCGCCTCCTCGGCTTCGAGGTCCCTGCGGCGTTCCCTCGTGCCGAGGAGCGCTTGTACGCGCTTCTCGGCCGCGACGGGGCCGACGCCGCCCACGGCCGCTACAACGCGCTCGTGAGGACGCTCGTCAGCTTCGAGAGGGCGGCCGCGGTGAGACGCCGTGCGGCGTGACGTCGACGCGGAGCGTCTGCGGGACTTCCTTCGGGCCCTCGGGGCTGCGGCCAGGGGGGAGACGACGGTCTACCTGACGGGCGGGACGACGGCCGTCCTGAAAGGCTGGCGGGAGAGCACGATGGACGTCGACCTCAAGCTGGAGCCGGACCGCGACGAGGTCCTCAGGGCGCTCCCCCGGATCAAGGAGGAGCTGCAGATGAACGTCGAGCTGGCCGCGCCCGACGGCTTCCTCCCCGAGCTCCCGGGGTGGCGCGAGCGGAGCCCGTTCGTAGCCCGCGAGGGCTTCGTCACGTTCCGCCACTACGATTTCTACGCGCAGGCGCTGGCGAAGGTGGAGCGCGGGCACTCCCGCGACCTCGCCGACGTCCGCGCGATGCTCGAGATGCGTCTCGTGGTGCCGGACCGGCTCCGGGGGCTGTACGCCGCCATCGAGCCCTCCCTCTACCGGTTCCCGGCGGTCGACCCGGCGACGTTCCGGGCCGCGCTCGAGGAGGCCCTCGCGGCGCCCTGAAGACGGTGCGGGGGGGGCCCGAAGGTGAAGCTGACGCACCAGGACGCGGCGAAGCTGACGCTCGAGTTCACCGACGGCGAGCAGGTCTACGGCCTGGCGGCCCTGTTCGTCAGGCCCGATGCCGGTATCGCCTATCGCCATTCCAAGTGCACCGTTCCGCATAGAATGCCCTCCCGTGGGCGTTTGAGCGCTATTCCCCCGGCATGGGAAGACTTTGATCTCGAGGGCCGCGCGGCCCGGAAGGACTTGATCCGATGAGCATCCAAGAGAGCTGTCGCCGCCATGTGAAGGCCTACCGGACTGCGGGAGTCGTCGCGGCGCTCGGCGCTGCAATCGTCGTCGGCTGCGGGAAGAAGGAGGGGCCCAAGATCGGACCCCCGGAGGTCTACGTCACGCAGGCCGTCCAGAAGGACGTCCCCGTGATCATGGAGCTGGTCGGCCAGACCTCGGGCTCCAAGGACGTCGAGATCCGGGCGCGGGTCGAGGGGTATCTGGAGAGCGTCAACTTCCGCGAGGGGGACTTCGTGAAGGAGGGGGACCTCCTCTACACGATCGACCCGAAGCCGTTCGAGGCCTCGCTCGCGCAGGCCAAGGGAGACCTTGCGAACGCGAAGGCGAAGCTGGCAGGGGCGGAGATCACGTGGAACCGCCTCAAGCCGCTCGCCGCGCAGCAGGCGGTCAGCCAGCAGGACTTCGATACCGCGACGGCCAACCGCGACGCGGCGAAGGCCTCGGTCGACGCCACGAAGGCGGCCGTCGACCAGGCGCAGCTCAACCTGGGCTACACGCGGATCAGCGCCCCGCTCTCGGGCCTCGCCGACGTGACGAAGGTCAAGCCGGGGAACCTCGTCGGCCGGAGCGAGTCGACCCTCCTGACGACGATCTCCGTCGTCGACCCGATCTACTTCACCGCGAGCCTCACCGAGGGGGACTATCTGCGGCTCGTCGAGAAGTCCGCCAAGGGCCCTGGGCAGGCGGAGCAGAAAGCGGACATCGAGCTCATCCTCGCCAGCGGAGGCGTCTACCCGTTCCTGGGTCGCCTCGACGCCATTCACCGCGCCGTCGACCCGAAGACCGGCACGCTGGCCACCCGCCTCGTCTACCCCAACCCGGAGCGCTTCGTGCGCCCGGGCCAGTACGGGCGGATCCGCTTCACCATCGACACGCTGAAGGGGGCCGTCTGCATCCCGCAGAAGGCCGTCGAGGAGCTGCAGGGGGTCCAGCAGATCGTCGTCGTCGGTGCCGACAAGAAGGCGGAGGTCCGGACGGTCAAGATGGGCCCGAGGTTCGGGGACCTCTGGGCCGTGCTCGAGGGGCTCAAGGTGGGTGAGACGATCGTCGTCGAGGGACTCCAGTCGGCCAAGTCGGGAGCCGAGGTGGCGCCCAAGCAGGTAGAGGCGGGCGCAGCAGTCGGTGCAGCCGCTCCGGCGACACCCGCAGCGCCTGCCACGGCGCCTGCCGCGCCCGGCAAGCCGGCTCCTCCCAAGGGAAAGTAGCCCCATGGCGAAGTTCTTCGTCAACCGGCCGATCGTGGCGATCGTCATCTCGATCATCATGATCATCGTGGGAGCGGTGGCCCTGCAGGGGCTCCCGATTTCCCAGTACCCCGACATCACCCCCCCCCTCATCCAGGTCACGACGACCTTCACGGGCGCCAGCGCCGTCGACGTGGAGCAGGCGGTCGCGACGCCGATCGAGCAGCAGGTCAACGGCGTCGACAACATGCTCTACATGAAGTCGACGAACGCCAACGACGGGACCCTGGCGCTCCAGGTCTCGTTCGCGGTCGGGTCGAACCTCGACATGTCGAACGTCCTCGTCCAGAACCGGGTCTCGCAGGCGACGGCGACCCTTCCCGCGAGCGTCAAGACGTACGGCGTCACCGTCAAGAAGTCGCTCAACTTCCCCCTCGTCCTCGTCTCGCTGACCTCGCCCAAGGGGACGTGGGACAGCAACTTCATGTCGAACTACGCCTCGATCAACATCATGGACAGGCTGAAGAGGATCCCGGGCGTGGGAGACCTCAACCTCTTCGGCGGCTCCGACTACGCCATGCGAATCTGGGTCCGCCCCGACCGTCTCGCGGCCCTCGGGCTGACCGTCGTCGACCTCGAGAACGCGATCGGCAACCAGAACACGCTGAGCCCGGCGGGCGAGATCGGCGGTCCCCCCGCCGTCCCGGGGACGCAGTTCACCTACACCGTCAAGACGCAGGGACGCCTCCTGAACGCGGACGAGTTCGGAAACGTCATCGTCCGGTCGAACTCCGACGGCTCGCAGGTCCGCCTCAAGGACGTCGCCCGGATCGAGCTAGGCTCCCTCCTCTACAACTCGACCGGGCGCCTCAACGGCAAGCACGCCGCCATCATGGCCCTCTACCAGTCGCCCGGCTCGAACGCCCTCGCCGTCCGCGACGCGGTCGACAAGGCGATGAAGGAGATGGCGACCTCCTTCCCGGGCGACCTCGCCTGGACGATGTCCCTCGACACGACCGAGGCGATCTCCGAGGGGATCAAGGAGATCGTCACCACCCTCTTCGAGGCGGTCCTCCTCGTGATCCTCGTCGTCTTCGTCTTCCTGCAGAACTGGCGGGCCACGCTCATCCCGCTCATCACCGTCCCCGTCTCGCTGGTGGCCACGTTCGCCGTCTTCCCCCTCCTCGGCTTCTCGGTGAACGTCCTCTCGCTCCTCGGGCTCGTCCTCGCGATCGGAATCGTCGTCGACGACGCGATCGTCGTCGTCGAGGCGGTCATGCACCACATCGAGCAGGGGATGACCCCGAAGGACGCGACCCTCAAGGCGATGGAGGAGGTCTCCGGCCCGGTCGTCGCCATCGCCCTCATCCTGATGGCGGTCTTCATCCCGGTCGCCTTCATCAGTGGCATCTCGGGAAAGCTCTACCAGCAGTTCGCCGTCACGATCGCGATCTCGGTCGCCTTCTCGGCCTTCAACGCCCTGACCCTGAGCCCGGCGCTGGCGGCGATGCTCCTCAAGCCCAAGGCCGAGTCGAAGTCGTTCCTCGACCCCTTCTACGACTGGTTCAACAAGGTCTTCGGGCGCTTCACGGGCGGGTACGTCTCGTTCACGACCATGCTGATCCGAAAGACCGGGCGGAGCATGGTCTTCATCGCGATCGTCGTCGTCCTCGTCGTCCTCTGCGTGAAGAGCCTGCCGACCGGCTTCCTCCCCGACGAGGACAACGGCTATTTCATGGTGAACTGCCAGCTCCCGGACGCGGCTTCCCTGGAGCGGACCGACGCGACCCTGAAGAAGGTCGAGAAGATCCTCCTCGCGAGCCCCGCCGTCGAGAGCGCGACGACGATCACCGGCTTCAGCCTCCTGACGGGCTCGTACGCGCCGAACACCGGCTTCATCTTCGTCAAGACGAAGGAGTGGAAGGAGCGCAAGGACGTCCGCGAGCGCGTCGACATCGCGATGCAGCTCCTGAACCTCGAGTTCTACAAGGGGATCCCGGAGGCGCAGGTCTTCTCCTTCGCACCCCCCCCGATCCCGGGCCTGGGAACCGGCTCCGGGTTCACCTTCATGCTCCAGGACCGGGCGGGCCGCTCGCCGCAGGAGCTGGCCGACATGACACAGAAGTTCATGGCGGAGGCGAAGAAGCGGCCCGAGATCGGCCGCATCTCCTCCGTCTACCGGGCGTCGGTCCCGCAGATCTACGCTGACATCGACCGGAACAAGGTCCTCAAGCTCGGCGTCCCGCTCGGGGACGTCAACACCACGCTCGGCGCCCTCCTCGGCAGCTCCTACATCAACGACTTCAACCGCTTCGGCCGCGTCTTCAAGGTCTTCCTGCAGGCCGAGCCGGAGTTCCGCACCTCCACGAAGTCCCTCGGCCTCTTCTTCGTCCGGGCCACGGACGGCGACATGGTCCCGCTCGACACGCTCGTCACGACGAAGGACATCTCCGGCCCCGACTTCACGACGCGGTTCAACCTCTACCGCGCCGCGGAGATCAGCGGGACCCCCGCGGAAGGCTACAGCTCGGACCAGGCGCTGACGGCGCTCGAGGAGACGGCGAAGAAGGTCCTCACGGCGGGCTGGGGATACGACTGGTCGAACATGTCGTTCCAGGAGAAGGCTGCCGCCGGGACCGCGGGGATGGTCTTCGTCTTCGCCCTGGTCTTCGTCTTCCTCATCCTGGCGGCCCAGTACGAGAGCTGGAAGCTCCCCTTCAGCGTCCTGGGCGGGACGCCGTTCGCGGCCCTCGGGGCGTTCGGCGGTCTCTGGGTCGCCCGGCACGCCCTCCCGGAGGTCTTCGCCCAGAGCTACGTCAACAACATCTTCGCCCAGATCGGCCTGATCATGCTGGTCGGCCTCTCCGCGAAGAACGCCATCCTGATCGTCGAGTTCGCCAAGATGAAGCACGAGCAGGACGGCCTCGACTATTTCGAGGCGGCGATCGAGGCGGCCAAGATCCGCTTCCGGCCGATCCTGATGACGGCGTTCGCGTTCATTCTCGGGACGCTCCCCCTCGTTCGTGCCTCCGGCGCCGGGGCCGAGTCGCGCAAGGTGATGGGGATCGCGGTCTTCGCCGGGATGGCGGTCGCGACGACGCTCGCGGTCTGCCTGATCCCGGTCCTCTTCGTCCTGATCGAGAACATCGGGAAGACGAAGAGACACAACAGTCCCGAGGAGGGCAGGACCGCTCCCGTCCCCGTCGTCAAGGGAGGGCACTGACGTGAAGAAGACTCTCGGACCCCTCCTGGCCGCCCTCGTCCTCGCCGGATGCACGGTGGGTCCCGATCACAAGCGGCCCGAGATGGCCGTTCCGACCAACCACCGCGGCCTTCCTGGCGCCGCGTCGCCCGAGTCGCTCGCCGACCTGGCCTGGTGGCAGCTCTTCAACGACCCGGACCTGCAGCAACTCGTCACCGAGGCCCTGCAGAACAACCGCAACCTCGCCGTCGCCGCCGCCCGCGTCGCCGAGTCGCGGGCCCTCTACGGCGTCTCCCGGGGCGACCTCTGGCCCCAGATCGGGTACGGCGCCGGCGCCCAGCGCGAGAAGGCGCAGGTGGCAGGCTCCGGGTCGCCTACGTTCAACTCCTACGGCCTGTCGGGCTCCGTCGCATGGGAGATAGACCTCTGGGGGAAGATCCGGCGCAGCAACGAGACGGCCTTGGCGCAGTTGCTGGCGTCGGAGGACAACAGGCGCGGCGTCGTCCTCTCGCTCGTCACCGATGTCGCTATTGCCTACCTGGAGCTCAGGGAGCTCGACCAGGAGCTGGAGATCGTCCAGCGGACGATCGGGACCCGGCGGTCGACTCTCGACCTCTTCAACAAGCGCCTCCTGGGCGGCGTCTCGAACAAGCTCGAGACGATGCAGGCCGAGGCCGCCCTCGCCCAGACTGACGCGGTGCTCCCGAGCACCAAGCTTTCCATCTTCCAGAAGGAGAACCAGATCTCCCTCCTTCTCGGCCGTCCGCCGGGACCTGTCCGGCGCGTGAACCTCCCGCTCGACCCGGCGCGGGACATCCTGGTCCCCGCGGGGCTCCCGTCCGCGCTCCTGGAGCGCCGGCCGGACGTGAGGCAGTCCGAGCAGCTCCTCCACGCCGCCTGCGCGCAGGTGGGCGTGGCGGAGGCGAACTTCTTCCCGCAACTCTCGCTGACGGGGGGAGTCGGCGTCGGAAGCGCCGAGCTGTCGGACCTCCTCCAGTCGGGCTCTTTCCTCTGGAACCTGGGGGCCTCGCTGACCGGCCCGATCTTCCAGGGGGGAAAGATCAAGCGGAGCTTCGAGGCGGCGCAGGCCCGCCTCGACCAGGCCCGGGCAACCTACGAGCAGGCGGTCCTCACCGCCTTCGGCGAGGTCTCGAGCTCGCTGGAGGCCCATGTCCGGTTCGCCGAGGTCTCGGCAGCCCAGGACAGGAACGTGGTTGCGCTCCGCGAGGCGGAACGGTTCGCCCTCCTGCGCTACGAGGGGGGGGTCTCGAACTACCTCGACGTCCTCGACGCTCAGCGCCAGCTCTTCAGCGGCGAGGTCTCCTATGCTCAAGCCATCCGCGACCGTCTTCGCTCGGTGGTCCAGCTCTACCGCGTCCTGGGCGGAGGCTGGAGCAGTCCCGAGATGATGGCCGAGGCGGCCCCACCCGTGACTCCCGCTGTCTCTCCGGCGACGGTCCCGAAGCCGAACTGAAGCCCGGAGGCCGAAATGAAGAAGAAGGAGCTTTGATTTCCGGCGACAAGTGGGGCTGAAAGTTGGGCGTGGGCCCGGGCTGCCTCTCGAGCGCGGCCGCTGCGGAACCATGACGCCACGATCCCGAGCTGGAGCTCTTCCTGCCCCTCCTGTCCGTGTGGACCGGTCATCGGCTTTCTCGTGAAATAGGAAGATTCCAAGATGTCCAGAACCCGTCCGGTTTCCCCCGTCCTCGCCACTGCCGTCGCTTTGACGGTCGCATCGTTCGTCGTGGTCGCCGCCGTCGCCCCTCAGGCCACCCCGGCCGCGGCCCCCGCCCTCGCCCGCGTCGTCATCCTCGCCACCGGCGGGACGATCGCTGGGGTGCAGCCGAAGGAAGGCGAGGCCGGCTACAGGTCCGGCGCCGTCTCCATCGACTCCCTCGTCAGGGCCGCCCCGGGCCTCGAGAAGCTGGCCACGATCAAGGGCGAGCAGATCGCCAGCATCGGCAGCCAGGACATGAACGACTTCGTCTGGGTGAAGCTGGCAAAGAAGGCGGCCGAGCTGCTCGCCGCGCCCGACGTCGACGGACTCGTCGTCACCCACGGCACCGACACGCTCGAGGAGACCGCTTACTTCCTCGGCCTGGTCCTCCAGAGCGACAAACCGGTCGTCGTGGTCGGCTCGATGCGCCCCTCCACCGAGCTGAGCGCCGAAGGGCCCTCCAACCTCTACAACGCCGTGGCCCTGGCGGCCGACCCCGCGGCCCGTGGACGCGGCGTCCTCGTGGTGGCCAACGACCTTGCGCATGCCGCCCGTTTCGTGGTCAAGACGAACACCACCTCCGTCCAGACCTTCGTGTCGGCCGGCCGCAGCCCCGTGGCCGAGGTCCTGAAGGGGACAAAGACCGCCTACCTCCTCCCGGCCGCCTTCACCGCCTCGAAGGGCCACTTCAACACCACCGGCATCGACGCCATGCCCCGCGTCGACATCGTCTACGCCCACGAGAACGCCGACGGGGCGCCCGTGAACGCCGCCGTGGCCGCCGGGGCCAAGGGGATCGTCCTGGCCGGCGTCGGCGACGGGAACGCGACGAAGGCGATGATCGACGCTCTGACCGCGGCCGCGAAAGCCGGCGTCGTGGTCGTGAGGAGCACCCGGGTCGGGAGCGGGATCGTCCGCCGCAACATCGAGGTGAACGACGACCAGCTCGGATTCGTGGCCGGCCTCGACCTGAACCCGCAGAAGGCGCGGGTCCTCCTGCGGCTCGCCCTGATGAAGTCCAACGACGTCCAGAAGGTCCAGCAGATCTTCGAGGAGAACTGACCCCGCCACCTCGAGTTCGAGCTGTTCGGCGTCGGAGCCGACGCGGGACTGGCCACGTTCCGGCTCCGGCAAGCCTGGGGCGAGCTGGGCCACTTAGAGGCTGACCTGGAGCCCCTTCATGGAACCCGACGTCTTCCCGAACCAGCTCGAGGACTGGGGCCCGCTCGGGATGCCGCTCTGCCGGATCGTCCAGCTGCGCTGGATGCCAATGCACGTTCAAGGACAGCTTCCCGTGGATGGTGGGAGAGAATGAGTGATGTCCAGAAATCGCAAGCTCGGACGTTTCGGAGCGCTTGCCCTCGTCGTCGTGCTCGCCGCGGGCCTCGCGCCCGCCGGCTTCGCGCAGTCTCCCGACGAGATCCAGAAGGTCGTGAACGCCGCCTACGAGAAGTACAGGGGGCTGAAGGAAGGCGCGAACGCCGACTACATCCCGGCCCTCGCGAAGGTGGACCCGAACCTCTTCGGCATCGTTCTCGTCACCACCGATGGCAAGGTCTACACCGCCGGAGACGTGGCCTCCGAGGTCTCGATCCAGTCGATCTCGAAGGTCTTCACGATGGCCCGGGTGATGGACGAGCAGGGGCCGCAGGCGCTCGTCGACAACATCGGGGTGGACGCGACCGGCCAGGTCTTCAACTCGATCATCGCGGTGGAGCAGCACAAGGGGGCCGAGATGAACCCCCTGGTCAACCCCGGGGCCATCACGGCGACGAGCATGGTCAAGGGGACGACGGCGGACGAGATCTGGGCCAGCATCCTCGTGACCTACAACGATTTCGCCGGACGGCCGCTCTCGGTGAACAGGGAGGTCTACAAGTCCGAGGCCGAGACCAACCAGCGCAACCAGGCGATCGCGATGCTGATGTGGGCGTATGGCCACATCAAGTCGGAGCCGCTTCGAGCCACCGACATCTACACGAAGCAGTGCTCCGTGAACGTGAACGCCAGGGACCTCGCCGGCATGGCCGCCACGCTCGCCAACGGCGGGAAGAACCCGCTGACCGGCAAGCAGGCGATGAAACCCGGCAATGTCCCGCAGGTGCTCGCGGTGATGGCGACGGCGGGCCTCTACGACGGCTCCGGGAAGTGGCTCTACCAGACGGGCCTGCCCGCCAAGAGCGGCGTGGGCGGCGGCCTCATCGCCGTCTGCCCCGGCCGGTTCGGCATCGCCGTGATCTCTCCCCCGCTCGACGCGGCCGGCAACAGCGTCCGAGCTCAGAAGGCCATCGCGGACATCTCGAACGCGCTCAAGGCGAACCCGCTGGCGTCGACGCCCCGCTGACCGGATAAGGGGTTCGAGCCGGGCGCCGCGAGCACCCGCCCCCCTCCCATCGAGTACGATTAGGCGACACGACCCCGAAAGAACCGAAGGGAGACGGTGATGGCGAAAGAGAAGAGGGTCCCGAAGCCTACTAAGGGCGAAAAGCCTGTCGCTGCCGAGCCGAAGAAGGAGCTATCGGGCAAGGAATACGCGAAGGAGATGAAGAAGCTCCACGTGGAGCTGGTCAAGCTCCAGCGCTGGGTCGTCGAGAAAGGGCTGAAGGTCTGCATCGTCTTCGAGGGACGCGACGGTGCGGGTAAGGGGGGGACGATCAAGGCGATCACGGAGCGCGTCAGCCCCCGTCACTTCCGGGTCGTGGCGCTGTCGGCGCCGAACGATCGCGAGAAGAGCCAGATGTACTTCCAGCGCTACATGCCCTACCTCCCCGCGGCCGGAGAGGTCGTGATCTTCGACCGGAGCTGGTACAACCGGGCCGGCGTCGAGCGGGTCATGGGATTCACCCCGGAAGACAAGATCAAGGATTTCCTGAAGCTGGTGCCGGCCGTCGAGAAGGCGATCGTCGACTCCGGCATCATCCTGATCAAGTACTGGCTGGAGGTCAGTCCCGACGAGCAGACCCGGCGCCTGAAAGCCCGGATCGACGACGGGCGGAAGACCTGGAAGCTCTCGCCGATGGACCTGAAGTCGTTCAACCGCTGGTACGACTACTCCCGGGCCCGCGACGAGATGTTCGCGGCGACCGACACCGCCTGGGCCCCCTGGTTCGTCGCCCGGTCGGACGACAAGCAGAAGGCGCGCCTGAACATCATCGCCGACCTCCTCGGCCGGGTCCCCTACGAGGATCTGCCCGCGGAGAGGGTGAAGCTCCCGAAGCGCCAGAAGCCGGGCGGCTACCGCGAGCCCAACTATCCGTACAAGTTCGTGGCCGAGAAGTACTGAAGATGATGGAGATCGGGAGGTTCCGACCATGAGAAACGAATTCGGGGTCCGGCCGCTCGCGTTCCTGTGCCTCGTGGCGGGTCTGCCCGGCCTCGGGGGGGCCGCGCTCGCCGGCGAGCCGCCCCCCACGCCGATGCCGACGCTGGCGGTCGCCCCGCAGCACGTCACTGCGCCGTCCCTCCCCGGCGAGCCGAACCGCGAGGGGGTCGTGCGGCCGAGCGGGGAGCTGAAGACCGACGACTACGGGAACCTCGTCCAGCCGGTCGGGGTCCCACCCGTTTCCACCTCGCCGGCCAGCCCGGGCAAGCCCCCCGCCGCCGCCAGGACGAAGGCGCCGGCGGCCGGCCCTGTGCCAGCCAACACCGCCGGCCCCGCGCCCCTGGGGCCAGGCGTCGCGACCGGCCCGAACGTCGCTCACCTCCGGGGCGTCGTGAAGGCCTACGAGGCCGGAAAGTCGCTGACGATGACGGTTCGCGGGACCGGCCGCGACGTGACTTACACGCTGAAGGCGGGCGCGACGGTCCCGGCGGGACTGAAAGCCGGGGACGCGGTTCGGATCCGGGTCCTTGCGGCGGAGAAGGGGAAGGTCGTGGACGGCGTGGAGATCCTCCCGAAGCCCTGATCCTCCGCTGCCGTCTAGAATCCCCGCAGGCCCGGAAACCGCCCCCGGCAGATGGCCGCGGGGCGAGGGCCGATCGAAGAGGGAGTGCCATGAGAAAAGAGCTTGTCCTGACGATCACTGCTGCCGCCCTGTCCCTGGGCCTTTCCGCCTGGGCGCAGGAGGCCGCGAAGCCGGCCACGCCGGCTACAGCACCGGCTGCCCCGGTGGCCGCCCCGGCGCCGGCTGCCGCCGTCCCGCCCCAGGTATTCATGGAGAAGGTGGTCGTGATCGTGGACGGGAAGGCCGAGACCGCCGGGAACCTCCAGCTCGAGGTCCTCCCGCTCGGCGGGACCCCCAAGGCGATCTCCGTCAACGTCCTGGCCAAGGACGGCAAGAAGGACATCGCCAAGCAGCTGCACCGGGAGCTGACGGTCGCCGCCGGCTCGGGCTACAAGGTGAAGCTGAGCGGAGCGGAGGTCCGGATCACCAAGGCGAGCAAGAAGAGCCCGAACCTCTCGGTCACGATCCAGCAGCAGGCCGTGGCCGGAGTTTCCCTACTCATTTCCCGCGGGTAGCTCCCGGGTCGCCCGGTCCGGCGCCCTCGCGTCGACCTTCTCAGAATCCCAGGACCGCCGAGAGCCGCGGCCCGGCGAAGGTGTACGTCGCCGAGAAGATCTGGTCGTCCTTCACGTACTTCTTGACCTGGATGGTCGTGAAGTCGATCCCCAGCCCCACTCCGAAGTTCTTCGTGGCGTACCACTTCACGTTGAGCCCCCCCTGGACCTCCCCTCCGCTGACGTCGGTGAGCCGGACGAAGAGCCCCCGGGCGTAGAAGCCAAACGTGAAGTCCTTGGAGATCGCCCCCTCGGTCGCGATCCCGATGACCGGCACAGGGGCTTTCAGACTGAAGCCCTTGTCGAAGGTCCCGGGAACGACGGTCCCGTCCGGTTTCGTGACGGTCCCCTGCCCCGTGAGGGAGGATTCGATGTCCCAGTACGAGAACCCGATCGTCAGGCCCAGCCGGACGTTGTCGGCCTTGAAGGCGTCGAAGCGGTACCCCAGGTACGCCTCGTCGCTGTAGAACTTGCCGTCGATCTGGCCGCCGACACCGAACGTCGTGTCTCCCCAGACGATCTGCTCCGCCAGCTCGCGCTGCCCCTCCCGCCGGATGGTCTCGTACCCCACCTGGATGTAGCTCACGTTCGAGAACTGCCACTGCCCGACCCCGCGGAAGTGCTGCTCCATCACCGGGATGTCGAGCAGCTTCTCGAAGTCGATCGAGGTCCCCGCCGTCACGATCCCGCCGCGCGTGTAGTCCATCCGCGCCGTCGTGTTGTAGGAATCCCAGGCCCACCCGAGATCGAACTGGAACGGCTGCCGGGCTCCCTCCGGGAACTCTGCCGCAAAGGAGATCCCGGCCGAAACCGAAAGCGCAGCTACCACCGCCACGAAGAACTTCTTCATCGTCTCTCCTTCTCGCCCAGGGTCGACCCGGATCGGCCCACCATGTACTGATCTACACCGTGATTATGGCGGAAGACGCCGGGCGTCCGGGGCAGGATTCGCCGGGCAAGGAGGCTTCCGTCTAAGATTCCCGCGAGGAGAACGCGAACATGAAATTCCGCCCGGCCCTCGTCGTTGGCCTCTCCCTCGTCGCCCTCCTCGAGATCAACGGCTGAGCTTGAGACGCCCCGCGTCAGCCGCCACGACGGCCCGGACCCTCGCTCTCGCCGTCGTGGCGATCCTCGCGTGCGGCCTTCCCGGATGCGGCCCGCAGCCAGCTGCTCCACCGGCGGCCCGCTCTTCGTTTCCTTCCACGGCCCCGTCTACGATCCCGTCCCCTGCGGAGCCCACCTCACCGATCGCACCGACGACTAGCCAGCCGATTCCGACGACTCCGGGCCCCGCAGTCCCGGCAGCTTCCGCGCCGCCGTCGCCCCCCGCGGCGGCAGGATTCGAGCGGCTCACCGGCTCGTGGCTCCGCCAGGACGGCGGCTACCTCCTCGTGATCCGTTCCGTCTCGGCGGAGGGAGCCGTCGACGCGTCGTACCTGAACCCGCGTCCCATCCGGGTCGCGCGGGCCGAGGCGTCCCGCATGGGGGACGGCATGACGCTCTTCGTCGAGCTGAGAGACGTGAACTACCCCGGAAGCACCTATCGCCTCATCTACGACGGCGGACGGGACGTTCTCACCGGAACCTACTTCCAGGCTCTCCAGCAGCAGACCTTCGAAGTCGAATTCGTGAGACGGTGACCCGCAGGGAGGGCGATGGCCCGCGTTATCCTCGATTCGTCCGGAGGGAGACGTGAAGGCACTCGTCCGCCGCCACCCGATCCTGTCGGCCGTCTCGACGGCCCTCCTCGCCTGCGCCTGCCTCGTCTGGGCCATCCTCGTGGTCGGCCGGCCGCTTCCCTCCCGGACCGTCGTCATGACCACTGGCCCGGACGCCGGGGCGTACCGCGGATACGGCGAAAAGTACCGCGTGGCGCTGGCGAAGGAGGGCGTCACCCTGAAGCTCGTCCCGTCGGCGGGCGACCTCGAGAACCTGCTCCGCCTTGCCGATCCCGACTCGGGCGTGAGCGTCGGCTTCGCCGCAGGCGGCCTCCCGCACCCGAAGGACCTGGGGGGAATCGTCTCGCTCGGGACGATCTCCTACGATCCCCTCTGGGTCTTCTGCCGAGGGATCCCCGGGCCCGTCGAGTTCAAGCACCTGCGCGGCAAGCGCGTCTCGATCGGTCCCGAAGGCGGAGGGACCCACGCCGTAATGCTCGAGGCAATCCGCGCAAACGGCCTCTCGAACGTGATCACGCCCGTCCCCCTCCCGCCGCTGGAAGGGGGGGAGGCCCTCCTCCGGGGCGAGGTCGACTGCGCCTGCATGCTCACGGCCGCCGACACGCCCATCGTCCAGAGGCTCCTCGCCGCCGAGGACGTCAACCTCGTGACGAGCCCGAGGGCGGACGCCTACGTGGCGCGGTATCCGTACCTGAGGAAGATCACGGTCCCGCGGGGCGTGGGAGACCTCTCGAGGGACCGTCCGCCCGAGGACGTGACGCTCCTCTCGCCGATGACGAGCCTCCTGGTCCGGGAGGACCTGCATCCCGCCATCCAGTACCTTCTCCTCGAGGCCGGGACGGATATCCATTCCGCACCGGACATCTTCAGCAAGCCCGGCCAGTTTCCCGCCGCCGAGGCGGTCGAGTTCCCCCTCTCCCGGGAGGTCCGTTCCTACCATCGGTCGGGCGGCTCCTTCCTCCAGCGAAACCTGCCGTTCTGGCTGGCCGTCCTGGCCGAACGGCTTCTCATCGTCCTCATCCCGCTCGCGGGAGTCCTCTATCCCCTCGTGCGCGGGATCCCCGCCGTCCTCACCTGGGCCGTGGAGCTGCGCCTGAGCCGGCTCTACGCGGAGCTGCTCGAGATCGAGGGGGCCATCCTGTCCGGCGCGGAGAGCGCGCCGGAAGCCCTCGCCGAGCTCGAGCGGAAGGTGAAC
>CAIMWE010000055.1 GCA_903845115.1 uncultured Acidobacteriota bacterium
GATGAGGGACGGAAGCGACGCGATCGCCGACTGGCCCCTTCTCAACGCCCTGATCAACACGGCGGCCGGGGCGACCTGGGTCTCGATCCACCACGGGGGGGGAGTCGGGATCGGCTACTCGATCCACGCCGGGATGGTCGTCGTGGCGGACGGCACCGTCGCGGCGGCCCGGAGGCTGGCGCGGGTCTTGAAGACCGATCCGGGGATGGGAATCGTCCGGCACGCGGACGCCGGGTACCCCGAAGCGATCGAGGAGGCCAGGAAGCACCGGCTCGCCATCCCGTCGCTCCGTTGAGAGAGCCCGAGCGAGCGCCCGGCCGCGCACGGGCAGCCGTCGTGGCGGTCCTGGCCGCCGCGGCGATCGCCGGGATCGCGGGGACGGGGGCCCACCGCCTGCGGCCGCCCGAGGCCAGCTACCTGGTGGCGCGGCGCGCCCAGATCGTGGCCGTCGCCTCGGACGCGATGCGGCGGGACGCCGCCAGGATGGTCTCCGTGGCCTCCGGGCTCCAGCTCTCCCGCGATTTCGCGTCCATCGTGGACGGAGGGGGGGCGGAGATCCGGCCCTCCCGGCTCTTCCGGATCCTCTCCCGGGCGCTCCCGGACGGGGAGGGCTGGGGGGCGGTCTACCTCGACGGCTCGGGGAAGGCCGTGGCCTGGGCGGGGGAGACCGGCGGACCCGAGGCCCGGCCCGCGGCGGAGGTCGGGAACTGGTCCTCCACCTTCCAGGTCACGCGCTTCTCGATCGTCCATTCAATGCCGCGGCTGGCCGGAAAGGAGCGCCGCGGGACGCTGGTCGTCTCCCGGAGCTATCCCACGGGGATCCTCCGTCCCGACCCGATCGAATACCTGTCCCTCCGGGGAGGGCCGACGAGGCTCCGGATGAGGGCGATGGCCCCGTCGGCCGGCGGAAGCCTGGTGGCCCTCCGGTTCGAGCCTCCGGAGCCTTCGGTCGAGGCGGAGGACGGCTCCCGGGCCCTCGCGAGGCCCTACGCGGTCGTGGCGGTCCTCTCGTTGCTCGGGCTCGCCGCCGCGGGGAAGTTCCCGCGGGCGGCGATTCTGGGGGCCCGGCTCGTCGCGGCCGCCGGGTCGCCCCTGGCGGAGCGGGGGATCTGGATGCCCCTTCTTCCCTCCGGCGGCGGGTGGCTCCCGCTCCTGGGCACTCCGGCGGACCTCTTCCTGACGGGACTCGCGGCCCTGCTCCTGCTGAGGACGGCGGCTTCGGCGAGGGACGCCCGGAGCCCGATCGGGCCGTTCGGCCGCCTCCTGTTCCGGCTTCTGGGGGTCTTCCTGGCGGCTGCCGCCTACCTTCTCGTCCGGCACCTCGCCTCGACGGGGTTGATGCCGGGGGGCGGGCTGAACCTCCTCCCTGGCGGAGCGGTGCCGTTCCTGGTCCGCACCGGAATCGTGGCGCTCGTGAGCGGGCTGATCGGAGGGGCCGCGGTCGCCTTCGCCAGGGGGCGGCTCCGGATCCCGCCGCTCGCGGCCGCCGCTGCCGCCGCGCTCCTCCTCGGGGCGGCTCTCTTCGGGGTGGGCCGCCCCGAGGCGGCCTGGCTCGGGTCGCTGGGCGCGGCGGGCTTCGCGGTCGCCCTCGGAGCCCGGCTTTCGAGGCCCGAGGCGGACGACTCGCTGGGCGGCCTCTCCAGCGGCCTCTTCGTCCTCTTCGCCGCCGCGGCCGTCGGAGGGACCGCGCTCGCCGACGGCCGCACGCGTCACGTCGACTCCCTGCTGCGAAAGGCCGAGGTCCGGGCGGGAAGTCCGGGGGAGCGCGAGATGGAGGAGCTTCCCGCCCGCTGGGAAGGCCGGCTCTCCCGTCCTTCCCTGCTCCCGTGGCTCCCCGCCGGCGACCGGACCGGCACGACCGATCTCGCCAGGGCGCTCTGGGTTCGTGGGGCGGACGAGAACTACCCGAGGGCCGACGACCTCCTGACCGTGCGCGACTCGGAAGGCCGCGTGGCCTCGTCGTTCGGCCTCGTCCGGCCCGGTTCGGAGCGCCGCGCCACGAGTGTCCTCGCGGAGCTTCCCGTGGAGGGATTCGCGGGCATCTTCACGCGCCTGGACTCTCCCACCGAAGGAGACCGGGATCCGGTTCTCTCCGCCCTCGTGGAGGAGGAGTCCGGTCCGCGGTTCACGATCGAGAGGATCGACTTCGACGCGGCGGGACGGCCTTCCGGCCCGGGAAGCGATCGGCCCGACCTCCCGGCGAGCCTGCTGGCCGAGGCGCGGGCGAACGGGGCCGCGAGCGGGACCCTGGACCGGGGAGAGTCGGCGCTCCGGGTCCACCTCCGATCGGTCGCGCCCGGCTTCGTCGCCGTCCTCGTCCCCGTGGAGGAGCCGCTGGACGTCGTCGGGACCGCCGTCGCCGCCGCCGAGGGGGCGCTGCCGCTCCTCCTGCCGCTCCTCGTCCCCTGGCGCCGGGGCCGGCGCCGGAGAGTGCGGCCGCGGGACCTCCTTCGCCGATTCCGTCCGGCGACGTTCCGGAGCCGTCTCGTCGTCCTGCTGCTCGTGTCGAGCGCCGTGCCGCTCTCCGGGAGCGTCCTGGCGATCCGGGCGGCGCTCGAGCGCCACTCCACCGAGGAGACGAAGAAGCGTTCGGTGAACCTCCTGACCGAGGCGCGGAGAGCCCTCGAAAGCTCGGAGGAGGACACGCCGTCGGAGACGGAGCTGAACCGGGCGGCGGCCGTTCTCGGGACCGACCTCCTTCTCTACCGGGACGGCCGGCTGCTGGCCGCGTCCCGGGCCCTGCCGGTGGCGGCGGGGCTGGCGGGCGAGAGGCTGAGATCCCCGGTGGCCGAGCTGCTCGCGGAAGGGCAGGGGGAAGCGAGCGCGCCGGCCGGCGTTCCGGGGGGACGTCTCCGGGCCGTCGAGGCGGCGGTTCCGCTGGGCCGGAACCCGCGGGAGTCGATCGCGGTGGTGGTCGTCGAGGACGCGGCCGCCCGCGCCGCGGTGGACGGGCTCGTCCTCTTCGCGATCGCGGTGGCCCTCGCCGCGTTCGGCCTCGGGGGAAGGGCCGCGCTCACCCTCTCCCGGCCCATCGAGGAGGTGACCCGGGCGTCCCGCCGGATCGGGTCGGGCGAGGCGGCCGGGCCGATCGAGCGGCCGCGCGCCGCGGACCTGGCCGAGCTGGTCGACGCCTTCGAGGGAATGGCGGCTCAGGTCCGCGAGCGGACCGCGCTGCTGGCTCGCGAACGGGAGGTGGCCATCGAGCTCCTCTCGAACCTCACCGCTGCCGTCCTCCTCTTCAGGGACCGGGACGGCGCGGTCGTCCTGGCGAACCCGAAGGCCCAGGAGCTGCTGCCCGGAGGGACGCTCTCCGAGAGGCTCGCGGGGGAGACCTGGGGGCCGGTCCGGGGCCTGCTGGGCCGGGAAGCAAGTCTGCGGGCCCCGGTGGAGACGAGGATCGCGATCCGCCAGCCGGACGGAGAACGGGTCTTCCGCGTCGTGGTGGCTCCGCTCCCTCCGGACGGCAACGAGAAGAGATCGGCTCTCCTCCTCGAGGACCTGACCGGGTTCGTGCGCGCCGAGCGCCTGACGGCCTGGATCGAGGCGGCCAAGGCGATCGCTCACGACATCAAGAACCCCCTGACGCCGATCCGCCTCTCGGCCGAGCGGCTGCTCCGGTCTCCGCGCCCGAACGAGTCCGGGCGGAGCGAGGAGGCCGCCGCGACGATCCTCCGGCAGGTGGGGATCCTGAACGAGCGGATCGGCCGTCTCGGGCGCTTCTCCGACCCCGCCAGGCATCCGGGAGGTCTCGAGGGCCGCCGCGTCATCAGCCTTCTCCGCGAGATCCAGTCGGACTTCTCGGGGAATCCCTCGATCCGGGTGGAGGTGGACGCGCCCGAGTCCCTTCCGGCCGTCGCGGCCGACGGCGAGTCGCTTCGCGACGCCCTCTCGAACCTCGTCGTCAACTCGATCGAGGCGATCGGGGAACGCGGCGGGAGGGTCCAGCTCTCGGCCCGGGTCGAGGAGACGGAGACCGGCTCAATCGTGGCGATCGTCTGCCGCGACGACGGCCCCGGCGTCGCCCCCGACGACCTCGACCGGATCTTCGAGCCGTCGTTCTCGACGAAGTCACGGGGGTCGGGGATGGGCCTGGCGGCCGCGAGGCGGACGATCGAGAGCGCTGGCGGGTCGGTGGCGGCGTCGCTCGAGCCGGCCGGAGGCCTCTCGATCACTTTCCGGCTGCCCGACCATTGATATCATCGCGGGCAATGAGAAGGACCGTGGGAACGCGTGGTCGCGCCGTTCTCGTCTGCGCGCTCGCCTTCTCGGCCGTCTCGTTCTCGACCGCATCCTGCAGGGGAGGGGCGAGGAGCGGCGCCGCCGATCCGTCGGAGAAGAGCCGGCCCGACGCCCTGTTCCTGTCGAAAGCGCCCGCCGTCGTGCCGGAGGAGCTGGAGGGGGACCTGGCGGCGATGGGCATCGGCCGCTTCTACGTGGCGGCGGCCTCGGTCGACGCTTCGGGCCGCCTGACCCCTCTCCCCTTGCCTCCCGCGCCCCTGAAGCTCCCCGTCTGGCTCACGATCGTGGGACAGGAAGGGGGGGTGGTGGACCTTCCGTCGGCAGCGGCATCGGAGGCGTGGCCGGAGGCCCTGGCCGGGCCCCTGGCCGCGATGAGGAAGATGGGCCGCCTGGCCGGTCTCCACCTCCACCTCCCGTGCGACCCCTCGAAGGCGGCGCAGCTCGCCGCCCTCGCCTCGAACCTCGGGAAGAAGACGGGGCTGCCGGTGTCGGCGACGATCATCCCCGGCACCGACCCGTCTCGCTGGGCGGCGCTCGCCGGTTCGGTCGACGAGGCCCTGGCCTTCGGGATGGGGCGGCGGCCGGAGACGGCCGACCTGATGGTCCCGGAGCTGACGGAGGAGATCGCCAGGGCGATCCCCGTGCCGTTCCGCCTCCTCGTCGTGCCGGGTAGCTACGGCTTCGCCGGAAAGCCCTCGTCCAAGGGGAGGAGGATCCTGGACGGAGAGGTCGATCGCCTCTCCGAGGACCGGAACCTCGACTTCGATTTCGGACAGGTCCTTTCGACGGAGGCCGGAAGCCTCTACAACTTCAAGCCCCGCCTGGGCTCGGAGGCCCGGTCGACGCTGCTGGCCGCCGACGGGGGCGTCGCCCGCTTCCAGGTCCTCACCATCCACGAGATCGCCCGGCTCCTGTCGTCCGCCGGAACGTGGACCGGGACCAGGATGAAAGGGAGGGTCTTCCTCGTCGACGGGCTTCCGCACGACGGACACCTGCTCGGATTCGAGTCCCTCCGGGCCCTCCTCCTGGGGAGCCCTCTCCAGCCGAAGCTGGAGATCGTGCCGGGCGCGTTCCAGGCCGCCAAGGGATCGGTGGATTTTTCGCTGAAGGTCTCCAACGTCGTCCCGCTCCCGAGCGAGCTCTCCCGGATGGGGAACTGGATCCGCATCCGGATCGACGGCGGGGTCGTCGCCGCCGTGACCCCCGGCGACTTCGACCGGTTCGAGCTGCTGTCGGCGCCGGAGGAAGGGGCGCGGCCGGCCCCGTTCGGCAGGGCCACCGTCTGCAAGCTGTTCGAGAACATCTTCGTCCCCGGGGAGAGCAACGACGCCGGACCGATCCGGGTCGTCGGCGCGCACCCGCGGGTCTTCGTCAGCTACAACCTGGTCCAGACGGACGGGCGGACGGTGGAAGCGCCCGAGGTCGAGATCCCGATCCCCCAGCCCCGGGTGGAGGCGCCGCCGGCGGCTCGGAAGCCCGGCAGGAGATAGGCTCCGGACCGGGTCCGGTCAGGGAGTCGAGGCGGAGGCGATCTCCCCTTTTTTCGGGCGGAAGAGCCCCAGGAGCGAGAGGACCTTCGCCACGGGGGCCGAGCAGGCGAAGACGAGCGCGAGGGACGTGAAGCTGACCTCGGGCTTCCAGGCCATCGCGGCCAGGATGAGGCCGAACACCGGAACGAGGAGGACCGACTTCTTCGACTTGATGTCGAGGTCCTTGAAGGACCGGTACCGGAGCGTCGAGATCATCAGGTAGGCGACGACGACGGTGAAGACGAGGTAGGCCACGTTCCAGGCGGGGGACGGCATCGGCGAAGGGTGGACCCAGACGACTCCCGTCAAGGCGGCCGCGCCGGCCGGGATCGGGAGCCCGACGAAGTACCGTTTGTCGACGACGTGGATCTGGACGTTGAACCGGGCGAGCCGGCAGGCCCCGCAGACCACGAAGAGGAACGAGACGGCCAGGCCGAGCCGGTCGAAGTCGTGGAGGCCCCACTGGTAGGCGAGGATCGCGGGGGCGACGCCGAAGGAGATGACGTCGGCCAGCGAGTCGAGCTGCTCGCCGAAGGCCGACGTCGACCCTGTGAGCCGCGCGACCCGCCCGTCGAGACCGTCCAGGATCCCCGCCAGGAAGAGGAGGGAGGTGGCGGCGTGGAAGCGGCCCTGGTGGGCGGCGTCGATGCAGAGGAAGCCGCAGAGGACGTTTCCGAGAGTGAACAGGGCCGGCAGGACGTACACACCGCGACGGACGCCGCGCGCGGCGTCGCCAGACCTGCGATCCATCACTTCCGGTGCCTCTCCGGCTCCCGTGCCCTGGCCGTCGTCTTCATGGGGGGATGACCCGATCGGTCTCGTGGACCGGTCAGTGAGGACTTCCGGCGCGAGCCTTGTATTCCCGCGCGATCTCCTCCATTCGGTCCTTGAGATGGAGCTTCTCCTTCTTCAGCTTCTTCTCCTCGATCTCCTCGTCGGAGGAGAGGAACGACTTCGACGCGAGCTCAGCCAGACGCCTCTCGTGCTCGTGGTGGTGGCGGAGGAGTTTCTGGAATTCGTCGTTGGAGACGGTGAGCTCGCGCTTAAGCTCCTCGGTCAGGGTCGGCATGGACACCTCCTGATTGTTGGATTTTTCGGCACTGCCCGAGTCTCCTCTTTTTGGTTGGAGGCAGTCAAGCCGGACGGGGGGCCGGGATGGGGGCCGAAAGGACGAGGGCATCCTCCCCGTCCAGGTAATACCGGGGACGCCGCCCGATTTCGGAGAATCCGAGGGTCCGGTAGAACTCCCGGGCCGGGGCGTTGGAGGGCCTCACCTCGAGGTAGATGACGTCGGCCCCGGTACCCGTGGCGAACGAGAAGAGGTCGTCCATCATGAGCTTGGCCACCCCTTGCCGGCGCCACGCCTCGGAGACGGCGATCTTGTGGACGTGGATCTCGCCCGCGGCGAAGGCGCAGAACAGGTAGCCGGCCAGGGCCCCCCTGGGGTCGCGAACCACCCGGTTGTATCGAAACGGCTCCCCGACCTCGGCGGCGAAATAGGCTCTCTTCCAGGGGATGGGAAAGGCCCTGTCCTCCAGGGCGGTCACGTCGTCGACGTCGGACGGGACGGCGTCCCCGAGCGAGAGGTCGAAGAGGGGCGTGGTCAAGCGGGACCCTCCGCGGGCGGTCCGAACCGCTCCTCGGCGGCGCTCGCCCGCCCGTACGCGAGGGGAGAGCGGAAGAGGCCGCCGGCTTCCAGCGGGGCCCGGGCGGCGAGGCGGGCGAGGGCCCAGGACAGGGGAAGCGGAGACGCCCCCAGGTCGACGACGGAGATGCCCCGGCCGGCTGCCGACTCGAGCGCCTCGGCCCGGCCCACGAGAGCCGGTCCGGAGAGGACGCCCGACCTGCGCGCGGCCCGGAAGACCTCTCCCCGGCCCGCGTCGAGGACGAAATCGACCTCCGGCGGCTCCCGGACTGCCAGGCCGGCGGCCTCGAACGTGCCGAAGCCGTAGACCGGCCTTCCCAGGGCCCGCGCGAGCCCGCGGCAGAAGGCCACGCCGGCGCGGATGCCGGTGAACGACCCGGGGCCCGTGGCGACGACGATCCGGTCGAGGGAGCCGAGCCCCACGCCGCCGAGGCCGAGGAGCTCCCGGACGCGCCGGGGGAGGAGCTCCGCGGTCCGCTCCCCGAGGAGCAGCGACTCCATTTTCTCGGATGGGGGCCGCTCTCCCGCCAGGAGGAGCGTTGCCGCGGGTACCGGGGAGGCGGTCTCGACCGCGAGCACGAGCATGCGAAGTCTTGGCCGGATGCTAGCATCCCGCCCCTTCGATGAGATCCACCCCGATGCTGGAACAGTACTGGCTCCTGAAGAAGGAGGTCCCGGACGCAATCCTCCTCTATCGCCTGGGAGATTTCTACGAGATGTTCTTCGAGGACGCGCTGGTGGCCGCTCCGCTCCTCGGTCTCGTGCTGACCGCCCGGCACAAGGACAGCGACATCGAAGCCCCGATGTGCGGCGTCCCGCACCACGCCCTGGACTCGTACGTGGCCCGGCTGATCACCGCCGGGAAGAAGGTGGCCATCAGCGAGCAGACCGAGGCCGCGGCCAAGGGCAAGGTGCTGGTGGCGAGGCGGATCGTCCGCGTCATCACGCCGGGGACCCTGGTGGACCCGGACCGCCTCGACTCCCGCAGGGCCAACGAGCTGGCGGCTTTCGTCCGCGAGGGAGAGAGCGCGGCCTTCGCGTTCCTCGACCTCTCGACGGGGGACTTCTCGGTGGTCCCCCTCCAGGCCTCCGGCGTCCGGGACACCCTCGCCCGGAGGACGCCGCGCGAGCTCCTGGTCGACGCCTCGGACGAGGCCGAGGCGAGGCGGTGGGTGTCGGAGCTGCCGGCGGAGCCGCCCGTCGTCAGCCTCGCTCCGGTCGACGCCCCGCGAGGGGCCAGGGCGGGGGAGTTCCTCCTGCGCCACTTCCGCGCCGCGACGCTCGCGCCGTTCGGTCTCGACGGATCCGGGCCCATGGTCGACGCCGCGGCGGCGCTGCTCCACTACGCGAAGGGGACCCAGCAGTCGGACTGCGCCCACGTCTCGTCGCTCCGGGTCGAATCGGAGAACGAGGGCCTGATCGTCGACGGGGTCACGGCCGGCCACCTGGAGCTCTTTCGCTCCCAGCGCGACGGAACCCGGAGCGGAACCCTCGTCGACGTCGTGGACCGGACGGGAACCGCCTTCGGCTCGAGGAGGCTGCGAGGGATGCTCGAACGGCCGCTGGGCCGGCGCCAGGAGATCGAGGAACGGTTCGACGGGGTGGAGGAGCTCTCGGAGGACGGGGCGCGACTGGAGCGCCTGGCGCAGGGGCTCTCCGGGATTCCCGACCTCCCGCGGCTCGTGTCGCGCCTCTCCGTCGGGGGAGGGACGCCGCGCGACCTCGCGGCCCTCGCGACGGGCCTCCTCCGGGCGGCGGACCTGGCGCCGATTCTCGGGCCGGCGCGGAGCGCGCTCCTCCTGGCGGGCGGCGTCGCCTCTCCGGAGGGGTTTCCGGTCGCCCTCGCGGAGCGGGTGGAAGGGCGTCTCGTCGACGATCCCCCGCTCTCGTCGAAGGACGGCGGCGTGTTCCGCGACGGGGTCGACCCGGAGCTGGACGACTGGAGAAAGCTGCGGAGGGGCTCGGCGGGGATCCTCTCGTCGCTCGAGGCGGAGGAGCGGGCGGCGCGCGGCATCCCGACGCTGCGGGTGAAGTTCAACCAGGTCTCCGGGCACGTGTTCGAGGTGCCGGCGTCCGCCCGGCCGAAGATCCCGGAGGGAGCGCTGAAGAGGCAGACGCTCTCGAACGTGGAGCGCTACTCGACGGCCGCTCTCGTCGAGGTGGACGAGAAGCTCCGTTCGGCCGACGCCCGGATCGCGGAGAGAGAGGCCCACCTCTTCCAGGGCCTGGTCGCGGAGGTGGTCGCCGCGGCTTCGGAGCTCCTGGCCGCCGCCGCCCGGATCGGCCTCCTGGACGCCCTCGCGTCGCTGGCGAGGGTGGCCCGGTCGGGAACCTGGGTGCGGCCGGACATCTCGGAGGATCCGGTCCTCGAGATCGTCGACGGGCGCCATCCGGTCGTGGAGGCGATGAGGCGGCGGGAGCCGTTCATCCCGAACGACACCTCGCTGGGGCCCTCCTCCCGCCTCCTGATCCTCACCGGCCCGAACATGGGGGGGAAGTCGACCTACCTGCGGCAGAACGCGCTCGCGGTCCTGCTGGCCCACGCCGGATCGTTCGTGCCGGCGGCGTCGGCCACGATCGGACTGTGCGACCGGATCTTCACCCGGGTCGGCGCCTCCGACTCGCTCTCGCGCGGGGAGTCGACCTTCTTCGTGGAGATGTCGGAGACGGCCCACATCCTCCGCCAGTCTACCCGGAGGAGCCTCGTCGTCCTGGACGAGGTGGGGCGCGGCACCTCCACCTTCGACGGGCTGTCGCTGGCCTGGGCGATCGCCGAGGCGCTGCACGACGGGGAGCGCGGCGACGGATCGGGCCCCGCGCGGATCCTCTTCGCGACCCACTACCACGAGCTGACGGAGCTGGCCCTGGTGAAGGACGGCGCCCGGAACCGGACCATGTCGGTCAAGGAGTGGAACGGGGAGGTCGTCTTCCTCCGGAAGGTCGTGGACGGGACCGCCGACCGCTCCTACGGCGTCCAGGTCGCCCGGCTGGCCGGAATCCCCGAAAAGATCCTCGCCCGCGCCCGGGAGATCCTCCAGAACCTCGAGCAGCAGCAGCTCGACATGGGAGGGCGGCCGCGGCTGGCCGAGCACCCGGGGAAGAAGGAAGACCGCGGGGAGATGCAGCTCGACCTGTTCCAGGGGCAAGGCGAGATCGTCCTGGACGCGATCGGCAGGCTGGAGATCGAACAGCTCACGCCGCTCGTCGCCCTGAACCTCCTCGCGTCCTTCCGGGCGCGCCTGAAGGGCGAAGATTGACCTCCTCCCGGTTCGTCGTCGGCCTGGAGGGGACCTCGCTGACACCGGCCGAGCGGAACGCCTACTCGAAGCACGTCCCGTTCGGCTTCGTCCTCTTCCCGAGGAACCTCCGGTCGGCGGCGCAGACGGCGGAGCTGACCGCCGACGTCCGGTCGCTCGGGGAGCCGGCGCCCCTCCTCTTCGTGGACCAGGAGGGAGGGACGGTGGACCGGCTCGGGCCTCTGGTCGGGCAGCCGTTCGCCTCCGCGGCGAGCGTGGCGGCGGCCGGGTCGGACCGGGTCCACGAGAACGCCTTCCTCATGGGGCGCGCCGCTCGGCTCCTCGGCTTCGACGCCGACTTCGCCCCGTGCGTCGACCTCGGTCAACCGATGGCGGGAGAGGCCGTCCTGGCGGGCCGGACCTTCGGGTTCCACGCCGAGGACGTGGTCGTCGCGGGGATGGTCTTCCTCCACGGCCTGACGAGGGCCGGGATCGCCTCGTGCCTGAAGCACTTTCCGGGGCTGGGACGCGCGTCGGCCGACACGGACTCCGGGCTCCCCGTGGTGGACGCCCACGACGTGGACCTCATGGTGACGGACGTCGCGCCCTTCAAGAGCCTCGCGTCGATCGCCGACGGAGTCCTGGTGGGCCACGCGGCGTACCCGGCCCTGAGCGGCGAGGTGGTCCCGGCGTCCCTTTCGCCGAGGATCTACTCGCTCCTGCGGCACCGGGTCGGGTTCGACCGGGCCGTCTTCTCGGACGACCTGACCATGGGGGCCCTCTCCGGGCCGCTTCCCGGGCGGGCTGCCCGGGCGGCTGCGGCAGGCTGCGACCTGCTCGTCGTGTCGCGGCCCGGGGATGAATGGGAGGGGCTGATCCGGGCGGTGGGGGAGACGAGGGAGCGGGACGGAGACCTCCCGGGCCGCGAGCGCCGGCTCGTCGCGTTCCGGGAGCGGTGCGTTTCAGCGCCCCGTCCGGCCTTCACTCCGGCTGCCTGGGACGATCTCTCGGCCGCGGTCGCCCGCTTCAGCGAGGCGCTCGCGCGGCCGAGAGGCGAGACGTCGAGCTAGAAGCCCGACCGGCGAGCCCGCGGGCCGAAGGCTCCGGGCTCCGACCGACCGGTCAGAACGGAACGTCGTCGTCGGCGTCCGGGCCCTGCGGCTCGGCGTCGGGTGCCGGGGTGGGGCCCGCGCCTCCGCCTGCCCCGTCGGGGCGTCCGCCGAGCATCTTCATCTCGCGGGCCTTGATCTCGGTCATGTACCGCTTCTGGCCCGTCTGCTTGTCGTCCCAGCTCCGGGTCGTGAGGGACCCCTCGATGTAGACCTGGCGGCCCTTGGAGAGGTACCGCTCGCAGATGCTGGCGAGCTTGTCGTAGGCCACGACACGGTGCCACTCGGTCTTTTCCTGCTTCTGACCGGTGTTCTTGTCGGTCCAGACGTCGGTCGTCGCGATGCGGAGCTGCGCGATCTGCATTCCGCTGGGCGTCTGCTTGATCTCCGGATCGGCGCCGAGATTGCCGATCAGGATCACCTTGTTCACGGATCCGGACATGCGGTCCTCCCTCTCCGTTCTCTGTTTCGGGCCCGCAGGATATCAAAGGCCGCGAACGTACAATCGCGCCGCCGTGAACGAATCGCGCCGGATCGTCCGCTCCGCCTGGGGAATCACGGCCTGGACCGTCGTCTCGCGGTTCGCCGGAGTCCTCCGGGACATGACGATCGCGCGGTTCCTGGGCGCCTCGGCGCTGTCGGACGTGTTCTATGCCGCGTACCGGATCCCGAACCTCTTCCGGGCGGTGGTCGGAGAGGGGGGGCTCCCGGGGGCCCTCGTGCCGATGGCGAAAAGGATCGAGCGCGAGCGCCCAGGGGAGGAAGGGACCTACGCCGGCCGCGTCCTGTCGCTCCTTCTCATGATGCTCGCGGGCCTCGTCCTGGTTGGGATCGCGGCCGCCCCGCTCCTGGTCCGTCTGGTCGCTCCCGGCTTCCAGGCGACGCCCGGGAAGTTCGAGCTGGCGGTTCGCCTGACCCGCTGGATGTTCCCGTACATCCTCCTCGTCTCGGCCGCCGCCCTCCTCGAGTCGTACCTGAACGCGAAGGGGAGATTCCAGCTGTCGGCGGCAACGCCCGTGGCCCTGAACCTCTCGATCGTCGCTGCGGCGTGGCTTCTCGCTCCGGCAGGGGTCCCGGCCCCCCTGGCGCTCGCCTGCGGGGTGCTGTTCGGTGGTTTCCTGCAGTTCGCGATCCAGGTCCCGGCGGTCCGGCGGCTCGGCTTCCGGTTCGGCGCCTCCCCGTGGGGGGATCCGGACGTGAAGCAGACGGCCCTCCGGATCGCGCCCCGCCTCTGGGGGATGGGGATCGGCCAGGTGAACATGGTGGTCTCGAGCCGGACGCTCTCGGCCCTCGGCGACGCGTTCTACACCTACAACTTCGCGGCCTTCCGGATCGCGGACGTCGTCCTGGGAGGGTTCGTCGTCTCGGTGACGCGCGCGCTGCTCCCCTCGATGTCCGAGCAGGCGCTGGAGAAGGACCGCACCGGATACCTGCGGTCGCTCTCGCTCGGCCTCCGGCTCACGGCATTCGTCACTCTCCCGTCGACCGTGGGGCTGGCCCTCGTCGCCGGTCCGATCGTCGACGTGATCTTTCGCGGCGGGAAGTTCGACTCGCAGGCCGTGGCGGAGACCGCCGGTTCCGTCGTCTTCTTCTCGTTCGGCCTCTTCGCGGCCGCCGCGACGAAGATCCTGACGCAGGCGTTCTACGCCCTCCACGACACGCGGACGCCGGTGGTCGTCGCAACCTTCGACCTCCTCGCGTTCTGGGTCCTCTGCGTGACGCTGGCCGGGCCGATGAAGCATCTGGGAGTCGCCATCGCCACCTCGGCCGGCTTCTGGATCAACTTCGGCCTCCTCTTCCTGTTGCTCCGCCGGAGGCTCGGACGGATCGGCGGCCAGGAGCTGGTGTGGAGCGCGCTCCGGCTCGGGGCGGCGAGCGCTGCCATGGGCGGGTGGGTCCTGCTCCTGACGCACCGCCTGGTCCCCTACGACACGGGCCTGGGATTCGTCCTCCGCGCCGCCTGGGTCGGCGGCGTCTGTGTCAGCGCCGCTCTCGTCTTCCTCGCGGCCGCCAGGGGCGTGGGCGCTCCGGAGGTGGAGGAGGCGCTGGGCGGGCTCCTCCGGCGGAGGAAGGAAGCGTGATCCTCCTCCTCCAGCGCGTCACGCGGGCCGCGGTCCGGGTCGGCGGAGCGACGGTGGGGGAGATCGGGAAGGGGTTGCTCGCCCTCGGGTGCGTGGAGCCGGACGATTCCGAGGAGACCATCGACCTGGCCGCCAGGAAGACCGCGGAGATCCGGGTCTTCGAGGACGCGGGCGGGAAGATGAACCTCTCCGTTCTCGACGCCGGAGGGGCGGTCCTGGCGGTCTCCCAGTTCACCCTGGGGGCCGACCTGTCGCGGGGGAGGCGTCCCGGTTTCGAGGGGGCCGCCCGTCCGGAGAAGGCCGAGCCGCTCTTCGGGCGCTACGTGGCGGGACTCCGGGCGCAGGGGCTTCCGGTGTCAGCCGGGGCGTTCGGCGCCGCGATGGAGGTCGAGCTGGTGAACGACGGTCCCGCCACGTTCCACTGGAGGACGCCCCGGCGGTAGGTCGGACGATTCCTCGATCGGGACCGGCGTGAAGCAGAGGACGAACATCACGAGGACGAGGAAGGCGATGGCCTTCCGCCGCGGGTCGAGCGGCGCCTCCTCGTCGACGAGCCGGGGGTGGCGGATCCCCATGATCACGAGCAGGGCCGCCCAGAACCACCAGCCCGCGAACTTGAAGCCCAGGCCGACGACGACCGCCAGGAGGGGCAGGACGATCTTCCGCGTGTGCCGGCCGGCGATGGCGTAGAGGGCGTGTCCACCGTCGAGCTGGCCGATCGGCACCAGGTTCAGCGCCGTCACGAAGAGCCCGAACCAGCCGGCCACGAAGGCCGGGTGCTCGATGACGTCGAAGCTCGTGAAGGTGGTTCCGAGGAGGAGCTTCTGGAGGAGCGTGACGAGGAGCGGATAGTGGAAGATCAGCGTTCCCCCCTCCACCGCCGCGGGGTTCACTCGCGTGTGGGCCATCCCGTAGACGAGGATCGGGAGGGCCACCACGAATCCGACGATCGGTCCGGCGACGCCGACGTCGAAGAGCTGGTCCTTGGAGCGGAACGGCTCGCGGATCCGGATGAAGGCGCCCATGGTCCCGACCAGCGACGGGAACGGGATGAAGAACGGCGGCGACGCGTCGATGCCGTACCTGCGGCACATGAGGTAGTGGCCCATCTCGTGGGCGAGGAGGATGGCGAGAAGAGGGAGCGAGAACGAGAGGGCTCCCGTGGCGAGGCGGGCGAGGTCCGCGTTCGACGCCGCGCCGTGGGGCAGGAGGGCCGGCCGGAAGTTGACGGCGAAGGAAGCCCCGACCCAGGTGGTCGTACCGAGCGTCAGGAGGAACAGAAGGATGTGGAGCCACCACCGTTCCCGCCGCGCGCGCGGCAGCGGGGGAATCAGCGGCGGGAGGTCAATCGGCGGCGGCAGGGAGCTCAGGCGGACTCTCCAGGATCATGTCTCGAAGCTCCTTGCCCGGCTTGAACCGGATCGTCAGCCCGGGCGGAATCTCGACTTCCTCCTGAGGCCGCTTGGGGTTCCTGCCGATGCCGCGCTTCCGGTTCTTCACGAGGAAGACGCCGAAACCGCGCAGCTCGATACGGTCTCCTCGGACGAGCGACTGGCGCATGACGTCGATGACGGTCTCGACGGCGATGACCGCGCTGGCCCTGGGGACGCCCGCGCCACTCATCACTCTGTTGACGAGGTCGTTCTTGATCATTTCGACGAAAGTCTACCCGGAAACCGGCCCGGGGAACAACGGAGGGCCGTCAGAAGGCTGCCAGCTTCTTCCTGAGCGCGAGGATCTCGAGGGCGATTCCGGTCATCGCCGCGTGGCGGCGCAGGAAGGGGATCTGGAGCGACTGGGATCCGCCGATGGCTTCCCCGACGAGATAGAGGACGGTCTTCCCGCGAATCGTCACGGGGACGACCCCGACGACCGCCGGGTACCGCAGGCCGATCGCCTCCAGGATGCGCCGGTTCGCCTCCGTGTCGGGACACGGCCCGGCGAAGAAGCCGGTCGTGTTGCGCAGCCCGGAGAAGAGCGACGGTTCGGAGAAGGGGACGGAGAAGTCCTTGGGAGGAAGCTCGGGCTCCGGCCGGGCCAGCCAGCCGGTGACCCGGTCGCCGGCGACGAGGAAGAGCGCCGCGGTGTCGAGCTTCTGCCTGAGGGACTCGAGGACGGCGATTCCCACGTGCTCCGTCTCCTCGACGCTCCCCAGCTTCGTCGCCAGGTCCCCCGTGCCGGCCTCGGGCCTGCCCGTTCGCGAGGGAGCCTTCTGCCGTGGAGCCTGGCCCTCCGTCTTCCCGGGCGCCTCGGCCGCCCGGAGGGCGTCCCGCGGGTCTGCGGGGTGCCGGGGAGGGGGCTCCGGAATGGGGACGCCGGCCGATTCCGGCTCCTCGTCGTCGGACTCGACCGGGATGAAGTCGAGCGGCTCCGGGACCGACCGGGACTTCCTGGCCGGGGACACCGTCTCGAGGACGATTCTCTCGTCGGCAGCCCGCTCCGGGTGCTCCGCCTTCATCTTCCACGGGTCGGCCGGGCCGTCCGACAGGGGAATGCGGAACATCCCCGAAGGGAGCATCCCGGCGACCGGCGTCTCGGCCGCGCCCTCCGGTCTCGAGGAGGGAGCGGCCGGGGCCGGTGCCCGAGCGGCCGGGGCGGGTCCGTCGAGCTTCGCCACGAGGGCCTTGTGGCTCTGTGACGCGAGGACGCCGTAGTACTTCTCGAGGGCCACGGCGACCCTCGCGGCGACGGCGACGTGGCGGACGACGGAGAGACCGGTGAGGAAGGCGATCTCGTCTCCTCCCGGGTTGTCCGCCGGGTGGGCCATCGCGATGTAAAGGGTCCGTCCCACCTTCCGGAACGGCAGGGCCGAGTGCTTCTCCGCCAGCTTGGCGGGGACCAGCCTGACCAGGTCCGGCGAGACGGCCACGAGGTCCCGCGCGCTCACCGGTGGAGCGCCGCTCTGCACCGAGAGAGCCCGCAGGAGGGCGTCCTCGGAGATCGCCCCCGTCTCGAGGAGCGCGGAGCCGAAGCCGACCCGGTGGGTCTTCATGTAGGCGAGCGTCTCGTCCCGGACCTTCTCCGTGATGGCCCGGGCGCCCACGAGAATCTCTCCGATCCGCTTCATCCGATCCGAATTTAGCCGAACCGGGAAGATCTGCGCACGAAATTCCGCACTCGCCCCTCCCTCCGATAGAATCCGGGCAATGAACGATCGTCCAATTCGGGTCCTCATCGCCAAGCCAGGCCTCGACGGTCACGACCGGGGAGCGAAGGTGATCGCGCGCGCTCTCAGGGACGCCGGAATGGAGGTCATCTACTCGGGGCTCCGCCAGACTCCCGACCAGATCGCCGCGGCGGCCGTCCAGGAGGACGTCGACGTCGTCGGACTCTCGATCCTGTCGGGGGCCCACAACGTCCTGGTCCCCGAGGTCATCGCTGCCTTGAAGGAACGGGGCGGAGACGGGATCGCCGTCGTGCTCGGCGGGATCATTCCCGAGAAGGACATCGCGCCGCTGAAGCAGGGAGGGGTGCGGGAGATCTTCCTCCCGGGAACCTCGACCGGGCACACGGTGGAGGTCATTCGCTCCCTCGTCTCGGCCGCCGCTTCTTCCTGACGCCGTGACGGACCTCCTCCGGACCCGGATCGATCCGTCCTCCGCGGAGTTCCGGGAGAACTCCTCCCATCACTCGGCCCTCGCGGCCCGGCTGCGTGAGGAGATGAGGCGGGCCCGCGAGGGCGGGGGCCCCAAGGCCGTCGCCCGCCAGAAGGAGCTCGGCAAGCTCCCCGTCAGGGAGCGCCTGGAACGGCTCGTGGACCCGGGCAGCTCGTTCCTCGAGGTGGCTCCGCTCGCCGCGCACGGACTGTACGAGGGGGGAGCGCCCGGCGCGGGGCTCGTGACGGGCGTCGGCAGGGTCTCGGGGCGCGACGTCATGATCGTCGCCAACGACGCGACGGTGAAAGGGGGGACCTACTTCCCGATCACCGTCAAGAAGCATCTCCGGGCGCAGGAGATCGCCCTCGAGAACCGGCTCCCGGCCATCTACCTCGTGGACTCCGGGGGCGCGTTCCTCCCGCTGCAGGCCGAGGTCTTCCCGGACCGCGACCACTTCGGCCGGATCTTCTACAACCAGGCGCGGATGTCGGCCGCCGGTCTGCCGCAGGTGGCGGCCGTGCTCGGTTCGTGCACGGCCGGCGGCGCCTACGTCCCGGCGATGTCCGACGAGACGGTGATCGTCAAGGGTCAGGGGACGATCTTCCTGGCGGGGCCCCCTCTCGTGAAGGCCGCCACCGGAGAGGACGTCACCGCCGAGGAGCTCGGCGGCGGGGACGTCCACACGCGGATCTCGGGCGTGGCCGACCACCTCGCCGACGACGACGCCGCGGCGCTGGAGAAGGTGCGCGAGATCGTCGCGCGGTTCAACACCCGGAAGGAGTTCCCGGGCGACGTCGCCCCTCCCGAGGACCCGCTCTACCCGACGGATGAGATCTACGGGGTCCTCCCCAAGGACCTCCGGAAGCCGTTCGACGTGAGGGAGATCCTGGGGAGGCTCCTGGACGGGTCCCGGCTGCACGAGTTCAAGCCGAGGTACGGGGCCACGCTCGTGACCGGCTTCGGCCGGATCTCCGGATTCCCGGTGGCCGTCCTCGCGAACAACGGCGTCCTCTTCTCCGAGTCGGCCCTGAAGGCGACGCACTTCATCGAGATGGCGGTGCAGCGCCGGATCCCCCTCCTCTTCATCCAGAACATCACCGGGTTCATGGTGGGGAAGGCGTACGAGCACGGCGGAATCGCCAAGGACGGCGCGAAGATGGTCCACGCGGTGGCGAACGCCGCGGTCCCGAAGCTCACCCTGATCGTGGGCGGGTCGTTCGGGGCCGGGAACTACGGGATGTGCGGCCGGGCCTACCAGCCCCGCTTCCTCTGGAGCTGGCCGAACTCCCGGATCAGCGTGATGGGCGGAGAGCAGGCGGCCGGCGTCCTGACGACGGTGAAGGACGAGCAGCGCGC
>CAIMWE010000056.1 GCA_903845115.1 uncultured Acidobacteriota bacterium
GAACTGAATCGCGCCCCGGAACGGCCTCCCGTCCGTTAGAATCGGCGGCCGCTCGATGCCGAGAGGGCCCGTAGCTCAGGTGGATAGAGCAGCGGTTTCCTAAACCGCGTGTCGGGAGTTCGAGTCTCCCCGGGCCCACCACTCCTTCCGTATTCGAATCCCGCCGAAGCCCCGGGCTGTACGGCTCGCGGCCCGCCGCCGGTCCTCCGTCCTCAGTACTGCACGTAGGGCGAGAGAGGCAGGAGGGTCCGGGGGTCGTTCGTCACGTTGTCGATGACCGAGGCGTAGGCCAGGAACCCGGTCCCGACGGCGGGAGTCGACATCGCGAGCCGGGCCCCGACGACGTCGCTCGTGACTCCCAGGTCCCGTGCCACGCGGGTGACCTGCGTCATCCCCAGCGAGGGAATGCTGTATCTCTTCGAGCCCAGAACGGTGCCGTCCGCCGCCACGAGAGAGACGTCCACCGGAAGGACGCTTCCGCCGTCGTTGCACAGGACGAGGTTCGTCCGGAAGAGGGAGTCCTCCCTCACCCCGAGGATCGAGTGCGGGCGAGTCGTGATGATGTAGGAGCTGGACACCCCGGTCACGCTCTGCCCGAAGGTGCCTCCGAAGCCGGGGGTCGAGGTCTCCGCCAGGAAGACCAGCGACGAGCCCCCCGCCGTCGCCGAGGTGTAGGCCGCGTAGATCTGGAGAGCACCGTAAGCGGACGACTGCCCGAAGACGGAACCGAGGACGTCGACGAAGGTCACGGTCTTGCCCGCGGCGACCGTCACGGGGATCTTCGGAAGGCCTCCTCCCGACTGGTCGTGGCTGCTGAACTGGAGCGTGAACGACTCGGTCACGGTGCCGATATTCGAGACGGTCAGGTCGGTCGTGTAGAAGGCGCCGTTCGCGCCCGCCGCCCGTGCCGACGAGGGGACCCACCAGAGGTATCCGAACGGGCTGTAGCCGCTCCCCGAGATCGGCAGCAGCGTGCGCGGGTCGTTCGTCGTGTTGTCGATACTGGACGCGTACGCCGCGAATTGCCCCGAGGTGGTGGGAGTCGACAGGTCGAGCCGGGCGCTGCTCACGTCGGTCGAGACTCCGAACTCGCGGACGACGCGCGAGACCTGGGTCATCCCGAGGGGCGGAAGGGTGTAGCGCTTGGAGCCCAGGTTCAGCCCGTCGGCGCTCACGAGGGTCACGTCCACGTCCGTCCGGGCCGTCGTCGCGTTCGCCAGGACGAGGTTCGTCCGGAAGGCCCCATCCTCTCGAACCGCGACGATCGACCTCTTCTGTCCGTTCCTGATGAAGGCCGTGTAGAGCCCGCTATGGTCTCCGAATCCGGGTACGCTCTGACCGAACGTACCGCCGAAGCCGGGCGTCGACGTCTGCGCCACGGCGACCAGCGACTGGGAGCTGGACGAGATCCGGATCGCGCCGAACCCGCTGGACTCGGAGAAGACCGTTCCCAGCACGTCGTCAAGAGTGACGGTCGCACCGGGGGCGATCGTGATCGCTCGCTCCGGGCCCGCGGTCCCGTCCTGGTCGTGGCCCAGGAACTTCAAGGTGAGGGCCGCCGTGGTGGCGCCGGTGTTTGCGACGCTCAGGTCCGTCGTGTAGAAAGCGCCGTTCGCCCCCGCCACCCGCGCGGAAGAAGGGACGATGATCGAGACGATCTGTGCGGCCGCCGGGCGCGGGGCGCAGAAGAGCGCGAAAAGGACCGCGAAACCGGCGACGGAAGCTCTCTTCATGTCGGACTCCTCCTTGAACGGCAACCGCTCTGACAGGCCAGGAGCGAATGCCGTTCTAGATACAGGAACGAGATTCGACGCCGGGAGGGGCCAAATCCTTCGAATCCCGATTCGGTACGCTGGGCTGTCCCTGGTCAGAGCGAGAGACGGTGAGGCAGGGGGTGGGAATTGGACGGCAGAGACGGCCTCCACCAGGTCAAGCGAATCGCTCGGAACCCCGCCCCCGCCGAAAGTGGACGGCGCGCCCCATCCCGTGAACAATCGGGATCGAATTGAAGTTCTCCAGATCTGCAGCCCGCTCCGCCCGCTTCGAGCGGCTGGGCATCGACCTCCTCCTCCTCGGAGCCTTCGGGGCTCTCGTCTCGGGAGTCGTCGTCCTGGCCGGGCGGTGGCACGCGCCGATCAGGACCGCCGTCGAGATCGACCTCTCTCCCCTGGCCCTTCCCGGCTACACGCTCCTCTCGCTGTCGAGGGGGTTTGCGGCCTACCTCCTCTCGCTCGCCTTCACCCTCGTCTACGGGACCGTCGCCGCCCACTCGAAGCGGGCGGAGAAGGTGATGATCCCGCTCCTCGACATCGGCCAGGGGATCCCGGTCCTCGGGTTCCTCCCGGGCCTCGTCCTGGGGATGGTGGCCCTCTTCCCCAGGACGAACGTCGGTCTCGAGCTGGCGTGCATCGTGATGATCTTCACGGCCCAGGTCTGGAACATGACCTTCTCGTTCTACGGCTCGCTCCGGTCGATCCCGGCCGAGCTGCACGAGGTGGCCCGCCTCAACCGGTTCTCCTGGTGGAAGCGCTTCCGGACGGTGGAGGTGTCGGCCTCGGTCATCGGCCTCGTCTGGAACTCGATGATGTCGATGGCGGGCGGGTGGTTCTTCCTGACGGTGAACGAGGCCTTCACGCTCGGAGGCCGGGACTTCCGCCTGCCGGGGATCGGGTCGTACATGTCGGTCGCCATCGAGAGGGGCGACACGCGGGCGATCTTCTGGGCGATCGTCGCGATGGTCCTGATGATCCTGGCCGTGGACCAGCTCCTCTGGCGCCCGCTCGTCGTCTGGTCGGAACGGTTCCGGATCGAGGAGATCACGACGGGCCGCCCCCCCACCTCTTGGGTGGTGACGCTGTTGAGGAAGTCCCGGCTCCTCCGGCGCCTCCGCCGGACCTTCCGTCAGGCGCGCCGGGCGGCCGCGCAAGCCGCTCCGGCCGCCGCCCCCCCGGAGGCCGCCTGGGCCGCGGGAGCCGCGCCGGTGGCGCTTCGCGTCCTGACCGTGGCGGCCGGCGGCGCGTCGCTCGCCGCCTGTGCCTGGGGGGGATGGAAGCTCGTGTCGCTCCTGGTCCAGGTCGACGCCCAGAAGTGGCGGATGCTCGCCCTCGCCCTCCTCTCCACCGCGGGCCGCACCGCGCTCGCCCTGGGCCTCGCCGTCCTCTGGACCGTACCGGTCGGCGTCCTCCTCGGGCGCTCCCCCGTCTGGTCGCGCCGACTCCAGCCGGTCGTCCAGACCGCCGCCTCGTTTCCCGCGCCGATGCTCTACCCCCTCGTGACCGGCGCCCTCCTCCTCTTCCACGTCCCGTTCGGCCTGATCGCCGCGATCCTGATGTTCCTCGGCGCCCAGTGGTACGTCCTCTTCAACGTCCTGGCCGGAGCGAGCGCCATCCCGCACGACCTCGACGAGGCGTCGGACGTCTACCGGGTGACGGGGCGCGGCCGCTGGACGACGCTCTACCTCCCCTCGATCTTCCCGTTCCTGGTGACCGGCCTCATCACCGCGGCGGGCGGGGCCTGGAACGCCTCGATCGTGGCGGAGACGCTCCTCTACAGGGGGAAGACGATGGAGACCTTCGGCCTCGGGACGCTGATCACCCGGGCGACGCACGATGGCGATTTTCCGCTCCTGACCGCGGGCGTCCTGACGATGTCCTTCGCCCTCGTCCTCCTCAACCGCACCGTCTGGCGACGGCTTTACCGGCTGGCCGAGACCCGGTACTCCCTGAACCGCTAGCCCGAACGATGGATGGATAAGTGGATACCACGATGCCGAACGAGTCGAATCCCGCGCCCGAAGAGGCGATCGCCGCCGTCCGGGGCGTCGACAAGACCTTCCTGGACGAGACCGGCCGCGAGCGCGTGATCCTGAAGGGGGTCGACTTCACGGTCCGGAAGGGCGAGGTGGTGGTGGTCCTGGGCCCTTCGGGATGCGGCAAGTCCACGCTCCTCCGCGTCCTGATCGGGCTGATTCCGCCGACCCGGGGAACGGTCACGCAGCACGGGCGCCCCCTCGAGGGCCTCCACCCGAGCGCCGCGGTCGTCTTCCAGAACTTCGCCCTCTTCCCTTGGCTGTCGGTCGAGGAGAACGTCCGGGTCGGGCTGACCGGGCGGCCGTTCGGGGCCGAGGAAGGAACGGCGCGCGTGAAGGCCGCCATCGACAGGGTCGGCCTCGCCGGGAACGAGCGGTCGATGCCGAAGGAGCTGTCCGGCGGGATGAAGCAGCGGGTCGGGATCGCCCGCGCGCTGGTCTCCGGGCCCGAGCTGCTCTGCATGGACGAGCCGTTCTCGGCGCTCGACGTCCTGACGGCCGAGCTCCTCCGAAGCGAGGTCTACCGCCTCTGGTCCGACCGCTCGACCGGACTCTCCTCGGTCGTCCTCATCACCCACATCATCGAGGAGGCCGTGTTCCTCGGCGACCGGATCGTCGTCCTGGGCGCCAACCCGGGAACGGTGAAGCAGGAGATCCCGAACCCTCTCCCCCACCCGCGCGAGTACCGCGACCCGGGCTTCCAGCGGATCGTGGACCGGATCCACGACGTCCTGACCGGGGTTCACCTCCCCGAGGAGCCGGCCGGCTCCGCCCGCGCGGAGACCGCGGTGCTCCCGCTGCCACCGGCTTCGGTCGGGGAGATGTTCGGCCTCCTCGAGATCCTCGCCGACCACGGGGGCGAGATGGACCTCTTCGCGATCGACGCGATGACCGACTGGGACTTCGGCCGGACGATCTCGGTGGTGAAGGGAGCCGAGCTGCTCGACTTCGTCGACACCCCGAAGAACCGGGTCCTCCTGACCGACGCCGGCCGTGCGCTGGTGGCCGCCTCTCCGTCGGACCGGCGGCCGCTCCTGCGGCGGCAGCTCCTCCGCCTGGGGACCTTCACGACACTCGTCCGCGAGCTCGCGAAGACGCCCGACGAACCGCGCCGCGGGGAGGAGGTCCGGGCCCTCCTCGGGACGCTGCTCCCCGGAGAGCACCCGGTGCCACTCCTCCAGACCGTGATCAACTGGGGGCGCCGGGCCCAGCTGTTCGACTACGACGTGGCGACGGACGAACTCTCGCTCTACGCCGGCGCGTCGTCGGACGACACGCTGGCTTAGAACGTCACGTCGGCCAGCGCGTCGAGGTCGTCCGGCAGCGGGCCCTCGGTCGCCACGACCTTGTCCACCCTGGAGAGGCGCGACCCCTCCCACAGCGCGGCCTCGAGCCGGTCGAGGGCGTGGAGCGGCCCCCGCGCCCAGACGACCACGCTCCCGTCGTCCAGGTTCGCCGCGCCGCCCGCGAGGCGCAGCGCCCGGGCGGCCCGAGCGGCGTAGGCGCGGAACCCGACCCCCTGGACCCGCCCGGTCGCGGCGAACGTCCGGGTGGACTCCTCGAACCCGTCCATCACTTCCTCTCGCCGCCCGCGGGCCTCGCCCTCTCCGGCGCGGCCGTGTAGCCGAACTTGCCGACGAGCGGCACGAACGAGACCTCCCCGGCGTCCTCCGTCCGCGTGTTGCCGTTCGGGAGCTTCCAGACGAGGAGAAGCCTCTGACGCTCGGGAGGGCCGGCCGGGATGACGAGCCGCCCTCCCCCCTTGAGCTGGTTCAGGAGAGGCGCCGGCACCTCGGGCGCCGCCGCCGCCACGACGATCCCGTCGTACGGGCCGTGGTCCCCCCAGCCGTAGCTCCCGTCGAAGACCTTCACCGAGACGTTCCTGATGCCGAGAGCCCCGAGGAGCTTGAGCGCCCCGGCCGCGAGCGTCGGGATCCGCTCCAGCGAGAAGACGTGCTGGCACAGGCAGGCCAGGATTGCCGTCTGGTACCCCGAGCCGGTGCCGATCTCCAGCACCTTGGCTCCCGGCTTGAGGTCGAGGAGCTCGACGGACCGGGCGACGTTCGCGGGCTGCGTGATCGTCTGTCCCTCCCCGATCGGAAGGGCGCTGTCGCCGTACGCCTGGGATTCGAACGCTTTCGGGATGAAGAGGTGTCTCGGGATCGACTCGAAGGCGGCCAGAAGTCTCGGGTCCTTCAGGAGTCCCATCGCCCGGAGCCGCGCCGCCAGGGCCTTCCTCGCCTCGGCCGCCCCGCGCGCGGCCCGGGCGACATCGGGGTCGACGGGGCTCACAGCAGGTCCGGCCCCTTCCGCCCCGTCAGCTCGGCCAGCGCCCGGTAGTCGGTCATGTCCAGGTGGAGGGGGGTGATCGAGACGTAGCCGTCGGCGACGGCGGAGAGGTCGGTCCCGTCCCCGGCGGTGTCGATGTGGGCCCCCCCGATCCAGAAGTAGGGGCGGCCGCGCGGGTCGATCTTCTCGACGACGCTCTCGCCGTACCGGCGCCGGCCCATCCGCGTCGCGCGGACGCCGACCGGCTGGCCGGACGGGAAGTTGACGTTCCAGAGCGTCTCCCTGGGGAACGGGTTGGCCGTCGCGAAGAGGATGACCTTGACGACCGCGGCCTCGGTCTCCGCCCAGGCCTCCTCGGCAGGGGGGTCGTCCCGACGGAAGTCGAGCGAGAAGGCGATCGACGGGACGCCGAGCAGCGTTCCCTCGAAGGCACAGGCCACCGTCCCCGAGTAGGTCACGTCGTCGCCGAGGTTGGGCCCCAGGTTGATCCCCGAGAAGACCATGTCGGGAGGGGTCTCCTTGAGGATCGAGCAGAGGGCCAGGTTCACGCAGTCGGTCGGCGTCCCATCCACCACCCAGCGGCGCTCCCCGGCCTTGGCCACCCGGAGCGGCCGGTGCATCGTGAGCGCGTGCGAGGAGGCGCTCTGCTCGCGGTCGGGGGCCACCACGTAGGTCTCGAAGCCGGCGGCCACCGCGGCGCGCTCGAGGGCGGCGAGTCCCGGGCTGTGGATCCCGTCGTCGTTCGAGATGAGCGCCCGTCTGGGCCGGGCGGAATCCGGCGGCGCGCTCATCGCCCTCCCGTGTAGATCGCCTGGTTCTGCTCCGTCTCGTGGAGAGCGACCCGGACCAGCCGGGCCCCGGGGATCGCGCCCTCCAGCTGCTCCCAGAATCTCACCGCCAGGTTCTCGGCGGTCGGGACGATGCCGGCCAGGAAGGGAACGTCGGAGTTCAGGTTCCGGCAGTCGCACTGCTTCACGATCCGTTCCGCGACGATCTGCTTGAGGTCCTTGAAGTCCATCACCCATCCCGTCTCCGGGGCGATCGGCCCCTCCACGGTCACCTCCAGCTCGTAGGTGTGCCCGTGGCCATGGGGGTTGTTGCACTTGCCGAACGTCTCGCGGTTCCAGGCCTCGTCGCGCCCCTCGGCGTGCAGGCGGTGGGCCGCGCTGAAGTGGGAGCGCGAGGTGATCCGGATGACCGGCGTCGTCGGGTCGTTCACGTCGACCGCCGTTCTACCACGACCCGTGGGCGGCTAGCCCTCCCGGGAGCGCCACCAGCGAGATCCTCAGCGCGTCCGGCGCCCCCGCGGGGGGCCGGTGGCGGTTCACGACGAAGCGCGCGACGGCGTTTCCGAGGACGGCGCCCACGAGCGTGTCGCTAGGGAAGTGGGCCTGCTGGTAGACGCGCGAGACCGCGACCATCGAGGCCACCGTGTACGACAGGGTCGGGACGATCCAGCCCTCGGACCGCATCGCGATCACCGACGCCACCGTGAACGCCTGGGCGGTGTGGCCGGACGGGAACGACGCGTTCGAGCTGAACGGCTGGAAGACCGTCGCCCCGCCCGACTCGTACGGCCGCTCCCGCCCGAAAGCCGGCTTGAGGACGGCGTTCGTGAGGATGCCCGTCAGGACCGACGCCTCGATCGCGTCGCGGCCGGTGTCGCGGACCTCCCGGTTGCCGAAGGCGAGCCCTCCCGCGAGGAGGCCGGCCGAGAGGGCGATCGAGTACTCGGCGCCGAGCTTCGAGACGTACTTCGCGGTGCTGTCGCGCGAGGACGACTGGTTCCGGACGGCCCAGTCGTAGGCGTTCCGGTCCCCCGCCATGAGGGCGCCCGTGCCGGCGAGGGTCCCGCCCAGAACCGTCCAGTCGCCGCGGTCCCAGGACGCCGGCGCCTTGACCAGCGCCACCGAGTCCTCCCACCACCGGACCGCCTCGTTCCGGACCGCTTCGACCGCCCCCCCCTCCGGCCGGGCGAGGACGGGAGCCGGCAGGAGGAAGAACGCGGTGAGAATCGCCGCTGTCGCCTTCGGCGCGCGGCCGAGCGTCACTCCTGGCCCCTTCCGAACGTCTCCCACTCCCAGTCGTTCCACCATTCCCGCTCGACCCCCTCGCAAAGGACGCCGTGCGAAGGGCAGATCGCGCACCCCTCGCCGCGAATCGCTCCGGGGTCGTAGGCCTGCGGGTAGGTCCTGGCGAGGCGCTCGCCGTCCTCCCTGGCCGCGGCCTCCGACCCGGTCATCGGCCGGGCCGGAAGCTCGCGGATCATCGCTCGGGCCAGGCGCTTCTCGCTCTCCGGAAGGAGGACCGAGTTCTCCGCGTCGATGTGCTGCCAGAGAGCCCGGGAGTACCGCGTCGCGAGGTCCGCGAGCGCCTCCTTCTCCAAGGGCGTCAGCGGCTCGGCCAGCAGCAGCGGCGACATCTCTCCCAGGGTGGCCTCCATCGACCGGTGCTGGTCGACGAGGGCCACCGCGGGCCCGCTCCTCGGCCTCAGCTCCGCGTGCTCCACGAGCGCCGGCAGCAGGATCTCCTCCTCGCGTCCGTGGTGGAAGCTGCCCGCGAAGTCGCGAAAGAACCGGAAGAAGGCCTCGCCGTCCAGCGGATCGGTGCGTCCGGTCACCCGCCTCTCCACCCACGTCCTGAAAGAGCCCAGGACCCGTTCGATCAGCTCGTGCTCCGCCCGCAATTCGTCGATCAATTTCACCCGGCGAGACTACCAGCTCTCGTCTTGTTTCGAGAACGAGTCTCCCTGCAAACGCAATCCCGAACGCCTCCGCGACGCCGGAAGGCAGCTGCGTTCCGATGAACCCCTGACCCCGATTGCGTTTCGGCGAAGCGCGGTTAGACGCGCACAGGCTGTTCCGGGCTTACTCGCCGCAGGGCGCGGTTCTGGAATGCCCAAAACGCCGTTCCTCGGCTGATAATCCCGGCCATGGATGGACTTGTGCTCGAAATTCCTGCCCGTCGAGTTTCCCGATGAGCTCCGGCGAAGACAGCCTCCTCTCCGGAGGGGCTCCTCCCTCCCCTTCCCCCAGGAGCAAGTCGCGCCTGCCTCTCGTCCTCTCGTGCCTCGGCGCCGCCGTCCTCATCGTCGTCTTCGTTTTCCTGCGAAGCAGCGGAGCGAAGGCCGCCAAGGAGAAGGCCGCCAAGCCGGACCGGTCGGTTCCGGTCGTCGGCCTCCCCACGAAGCTCGGAGACCTTCCCATCTACCAGAACGGCCTCGGTACCGTGACCGCCCTCCAGATCGTCACGGTCAAGAGCCGCGTCGACGGCGAGCTGATCAAGGTCGACTACCGCGAGGGCCAGGTCGTCCAGCAGGGAGACCTCCTCGCGCAGATCGACCCGCGGCCGTTCCAGGTCCAGCTCCTCCAGGCCGAGGGACAGCTCGCCAAGGACGAGGCGGGCCTGAAGAACGCGCAGGCCGACCTGGAACGGTACAAGGTCCTGATCGCCGAGGACTCGGTCCCCCGGCAGCAGCTCGACACGCAGGCGGCTCTCGTCACCCAGTTCGAGGCCTCGCTCAAGAGCGACCGGGCCCAGACGGAGGCTGCCAAGCTGAACCTCACGTACAGCCGCATCACGGCCCCGTTCACCGGGATCGTCGGCCTCCGCCTCGTCGACCCGGGGAACATGGTCCACGCATCCGACCCGAACGGGCTTCTCGTGATCGCGCAGCAGCAGCCGATCACCGTCGTCTTCACGATCCCTTCCGACGCGCTTCCGGCGGTCCTGAAGCAGACCCGCGCGGGCAAGAAGCTGACCGTCGAGGCCTGGGACCGCGACATCAAGAACAAGCTGGCCACAGGCGCCCTCCTGGCGATCGACAACCAGATCGACCAGGCGACCGGGACCGTCAGGATCAAGGCGCTCTTCCCGAACGAGACGTTCACCCTCTACCCCAACCAGTTCGTCAACGCCCGCCTCTGGGTGGACACCCTCGAGAAGGCGGTCATCGCCCCCACGGCGGCGCTGCAGCGGAGCCCCCAGTCGACCTACGTCTACGTCGTCAAGGCCGATTCCACGGTGGAGCTCCGGAATGTCGAGGTCCAGCTGACGGAAGGGGACCAGACGGCCATCAAGACCGGCCTCCAGGCGGGTGAGGTCGTCGTCGTGGACGGCGTCGACAAGCTCCAGCCAGGGTCCAAGGTGACCCTGGCCGGCAGCGGCGGAGCGAAAAAGCGGGCCTGATGAACCCCTCTCGCCCCTTCATCCTCCGGCCCGTCGCCACGTCGCTCCTGATGGCCGGCCTCCTGATCGCCGGGGCGATCGGCTATCAGCAGCTCCCCGTGTCGGCCCTGCCGCAGGTCGACTACCCGACGATCCAGGTCGTGACGTTCTACCCGGGTGCCAGCCCCGACGTCATGGCCTCGGCCGTCACCGCGCCGCTCGAGCGGCAGTTCGGGCAGGTCCCCGGGCTGAACCAGATGACGTCGACCAGCTCGGACGGGAGCTCGGTCATCACGCTGCAGTTCGTCCTGGACCTCAACATCGACGTCGCCGAGCAGCAGGTCCAGGCCGCCATCAACGCCGCCGGGACCTACCTCCCCGCCGACCTGCCCAACCCGCCGATCTACGCGAAGACGAACCCGGCCGACGCGCCGATCCTGACCCTCGCCCTCACCTCCGACTCCATGCCCCTCTCGAAGGTCGAGGACTTCGCCGACACCCGCTTCGCGCAGAAGATCTCGCAGCTCCCCGGGGTCGGGCTCGTCTCCATCAGCGGCGGGCAGAAGCCGGCCGTGCGGGTCCAGGTCAACCCGACCGCCCTCTCGTCGTACGGCCTGACGATGGAAGACGTCCGTTCTGCCATCGGGCAGTCGAACGTCAACCAGGCCAAGGGAAACTTCGACGGCCCCCGGCAGTCGATCGCGATCGGCGCGAACGACCAGCTCCTCTCGAGCGAGCAGTACAAGCCCCTCGTCATCGCCTACCGGGCCGGGGCCCCGGTCCACCTCTCCGACGTCGCGAAGGTGATCGACGACACCGAGAACACGCGACAGGCGGCGTGGCGGAACGAGACGCCGGCGGTCATCCTGAACATCCAGCGCCAGCCGGGCGCCAACATCATCGCCGTCGTCGACCGCGTCAAGGCGTTGCTGCCCCAGCTGCGCGCCTCGCTCCCGCAGGCGATCAAGGTCTCCATCCTGACGGACCGGACGGTGACCATCCGCGCCTCCGTCGAGGACGTCGAGTTCGAGCTGATGCTGGTGATCGCCCTGGTCGTCATGGTCATCTTCCTCTTCCTCCGGACGGTCGCCGCCACCATCATCCCGAGCGTCGCCGTCCCGCTCTCCCTCGTCGGGACCTTCGGGGCGATGTACATGCTCGGGTACAGCCTGAACAACCTGACCCTGATGGCGCTCACCATCTCGACCGGCTTCGTCGTCGACGACGCCATCGTGATGATCGAGAACATCACCCGCTACATCGAGGAGGGGATGGACCCGATGGCGGCGGCGCTGAAGGGGTCCGAGCAGATCGGCTTCACGATCCTCTCCCTGACCGTCTCCCTGATCGCCGTCCTGATCCCTCTCCTCTTCATGGGGGACATCGTGGGGAGGCTCTTCCGCGAGTTCGCGGTCACCCTCTCCGTCACGATCCTGATCTCGGCGTTCGTCTCCCTGACGCTGACGCCGATGATGTGCGCCCGCCTCCTGCACCACAAGCGGCCGGAGGAGCAGAGCCGCTTCTACCGGGCGTCGGAGGAGACCTTCCAGCGGATCATCGCCTTCTATGGCCGGACGCTGGGATGGGTCCTCGGCCACCAGCGGGCGACCCTCCTCGTCGCGGGCGCCACCCTCCTCGCCACGATCCTCCTCTACGTCGTCGTCCCGAAGGGGTTCTTCCCCGTCCAGGACACCGGCGTCATCCTCGGGATCTCGGAGGCCCCGCAGTCGGTCTCGTTCCAGGCCATGGCCGTCCGCCAGCAGGCCCTCGCGAAGGAGATCCTGAAGGACCCCGCCGTCGCCAGCCTCTCCTCGTTCATCGGGATCGACGGGACGAACACGACGATCAACAGCGGGCGGATCCAGATCAACCTGAAGCCGCTGGAGGAGCGGAAGGCCTCGGCTACCGAGATCATCAGGCGCCTCCAGACCACCTTGCCGAAGGTCGAGGGGATCACGCTGTACATGCAGCCGGTCCAGGACCTGACGGTCGAGGACCGGATCAGCCGGACGCAGTTCCAGTACAGCCTCGAGGACCCCGACGCGAGGGAGCTGGCCGAGTGGGTCCCGAGGTTCCTCGACCGCCTCCGGGCCCTGCCCGAGCTGCGAGACGTCGCCAGCGACCAGCAGAATTCTGGCCTCGAGGCCCGGCTCTCGCTGGACCGGAACACGGCGTCGCGGCTCGGCATCACCCCGCAGGCGCTGGACGACGCCCTGTACAACGCCTTCGGCCAGCGGCAGGTCTCGACGATGTTCACGCAGCTGAACCAGTACCGGGTCGTCCTCGAGTACGACCCGGCGTTCAGCCGCGGGCCCGAGGACCTCGAGCACGTCTTCCTCAAATCGGCCAGCGGCGGGTCCGTCCCGCTCAGCGCCTTCACCCGGGTGAAAGTCGGGAACGCGCCGCTCGCCGTGAACCACCAGGGGCAGTTCCCCGTCGTGACCATCTCCTTCAACCTCGCCCCGAACGCCTCGCTCGGGGACGCCGTGAAGGCGATCGAGAAGGCGAAGGCCGAGATCGGCATGCCGGCCAGCATCCAGGCCCAGTTCCAGGGCACGGCCAAGGCGTTCCGCGCCTCCCTGGTCAACACGCCGTTCCTGATCCTCGCCGCGATCGTGACCGTCTACATCCTGCTCGGCGTGCTCTACGAGAGCTACATCCACCCCATCACGATCCTGTCGACCCTGCCGTCGGCCGGAGTGGGCGCGCTCCTCTCGCTGATGCTCTTCCGGACCGACTTCTCGGTCATCGCCCTCATCGGCATCATCCTGCTGATCGGCATCGTCGAGAAGAACGCGATCATGATGATCGACTTCGCCCTCGACGCGGAACGGAAGGAGTCGAAGCCCCCCGGAGAGGCCATCTTCCAGGCGGCGCTGCTCCGGTTCCGGCCGATCGTCATGACCACGATGGCCGCGCTCCTGGCCGGAGTGCCGCTGGCCCTCGGCTCGGGAATCGGCTCCGAGCTCCGACGGCCGCTCGGCATCGTCATCGTCGGCGGCCTGATCTTCAGCCAGCTCTTGACGCTCTACACGACGCCCGTCATCTACCTCGCCTTCGACCGCTTGGCCCGCCGCCTCACCGGCCGATCAGCTGCGGGGGCGGTCGCACCGGCGCACGCGCCGGCAGGGGACGCCCTCCGCCCGGCCGAGGGTTCATGAGCCTCTCGTCCCCCTTCATCCACCGCCCCGTCGCGACGACCCTCCTGACGGTCGCCATCGCCTTGGCCGGGGCCATCGCCTTCAAGTTCCTCCCGGTCTCGCCCCTTCCGCAGGTCGAGTTCCCGACCATCAACGTGGGGGCCGGTCTCCCCGGCGCGAGCCCCGAGACCATGGCCTCGTCCGTCGCCACGCCGCTCGAGCGGCAATTCGGCCGGATCGCCGGCGTGACGGAGATGACGTCGGCCAGCTCGCTCGGCTCGACGAGCATCACCCTCCAGTTCGACCTCTCGAGGAGCATCGACGCCGCCGCCCGGGACGTCCAGGCCGCCATCAACGCAGCCAGCGGCCAGCTCCCGGCCAACCTGCCGAACAACCCGTCGTACCGGAAGGTGAACCCGGCGGACGCGCCGATCATGCTGCTCTGTCTCACGTCCGACCTCGTCGGACGGGCGAAGATGTACGACATCGGCTCGACCCTCCTCCAGCAGAAGCTGGCCCAGGTTCCCGGCGTCGGCCAGGTCATCGTCGGCGGCGGGGCGCTGCCAGCCGTCCGCGTCGACGTCAACCCGACCCTTCTCCAGAACACGGGAATCGGGATGGAGGACGTCCGGGTCGCCCTGGCCGCCGCGAACGCCAACCGGCCGAAGGGCCAGGTGGCCGACGCCTCCAGCAGCTGGTCGATCGGGGCGACCGACCAGCTGCTGAAGGCCGACGAGTACAGGCCGCTCATCCTCCGGTACCGCGCAGGGGCTGCGGTCCGGCTCGAGGACGTCGCCAACGTCACGGACTCCGTCGAGAACGTCCTCACCGGCGGGCTCTCGAACGGCAAGCCGGCCATCATCATCATCGTCTTCCGGCAGCCGGGGGCGAACATCATCGAGACGGTCGACGGCATCCGGGCCGTCCTCCCCCAGCTCCAGGCCCTGATCCCTCCCACCATCAAGCTGAGCGTCGCCATCGACGCCACGCGGACGATCCGGGCCTCGGTCCGCGACGTCGAGGTGACGCTCCTCATCTCGATCTCGCTCGTCATCCTGGTCGTCTTCCTCTTCCTCCGGAACGTGCGGTCCACCTTCATCCCGAGCGTGGCCGTCCCCGTGTCGCTGATCGGCACCTTCGGCGTGATGTACCTCCTCGGCTACTCGATCGACAACCTCTCCCTGATGGCACTGACCGTGGCGACTGGATTCGTCGTCGACGACGCCATCGTCGTCATCGAGAACATCACCCGCCACCTCGAGCAGGGGCTCCGCCCGCTCGAGGCCGCCCTCCTCGGCGCCAAGGAGATCGGCTTCACCGTCGTCTCCATGAGCATGTCCCTCATCGCCGTCTTCATCCCGATCCTCCTGATGGGCGGCATCGTCGGCCGCCTCTTCCGGGAGTTCGCCGTCACCCTGTCGGTCGCCATCGCGGTCTCGATGGTCGTCTCGCTGACGACGACGCCGATGATGTGCGCCCGGCTGCTCAAGCCGCACGGCGAGGAGAAGCACGGGCGGATCTACCGGGCGAACGAGGCTGCCTTCGACTGGATCCTCCGGAAGTACGAGACCTCCCTGGGCTGGGTCATGAGGCACCAGCCGCTGACGCTGGCCGTGACCCTGGGGACGATGGCGGCGACGATCTACCTCTACATCCTGGTTCCCAAGGGGTTCTTCCCCCAGCAGGACGCGGGACGGCTCAACGGGAGCATCGTGGCCGACCAGTCGATCTCCTTCCAGTCGATGCAGCCGAAGCTCGAGGAGTTCGTCCGGGTCGTGATGCAGGACCCGGCCGTGGAGAGCGCCAACGGCTTCCTGGGCGGAGGGACGGCGAACACGGGCCGGATGTTCATCGGCCTGAAGCCGAAGGAACTGCGCCGCGACGCCGACCCCGACCAGGTGATCGGCCGCCTCCGCGGCAAGCTCGCCCACGTTCCCGGCGCTACCCTCTACCTCCAGCCGGTCCAGGACCTCCGGATCGGCGGCCGGCCCGGCGCGGCCCAGTTCCAGTACACCCTCCAGGGGGACGACGCGGTCGAGCTCTTCGAGTGGGCGCCGAAGGTCCTCGAGCGCCTCCGAAAGCTGAAGGAGCTGACCGACGTCAACAGCGACCAGCTGAACAAGGGCCTCCAGTCGGCGCTCACGATCGACCGGGCCACCGCCTCGCGGCTCGGCATCACGACCCGGGACATCGACAACACCCTGTACAGCGCGTTCGGCCAGCGGCAGGTCTCCACGATATACACGCCGCTCAACCAGTACCACGTGGTCCTGGGCGTCGACCCGAAGTTCTGGCAGAACCCGGAGGGACTGAAGTACGTCTACGTCAAGACCCGGACCGGCGGCCTCGTCCCGCTCTCGGCCATCGCCCGGGTCACGAACGACACGACGTCGCTGACCGTCAACCACCAGGGCCAGTTCCCCGCCGTGACGATCTCGTTCAACCTGCCGCCCGGCATGGCGCTCGGGACCGCTGTCGACGCCATCCAGGCGGCTCAGGCGGAGATCCGCGTTCCCGGCAGCATCCGCGGCATGTTCATGGGGACGGCACAGGCCTTCAAGGCGTCGCTGAAGGACGAGCCGATCCTGATCCTGGCGGCCCTCCTGGCCGTCTACATCGTCCTCGGCGTCCTCTACGAGAGCCTGATCCACCCGCTGACGATCCTCTCCACCATCCCGTCGGCGGGCGTCGGCGCCCTCGTCGCCCTCCTCATCTTCAAGACGGACCTCTCGGTGATCGCGCTCATCGGGATCATCCTGCTGATCGGCATCGTCAAGAAGAACGCGATCCTGATGATCGACTTCGCCATCGAGGCCGAGCGGAGGGACAAGAAGGGGCCCGAAGAGGCAATCTTCCAGGCCTGCCTCCTCCGCTTCCGCCCCATCACCATGACGACCATGGCCGCCCTCCTCGGAGGGCTGCCGCTCGCCCTCGGCAGGGGCACCGGTTCCGAGCTGCGCCGCCCCCTCGGGATCGCCATCGTCGGCGGCCTCCTCTTCAGCCAGATGTTGACTCTCTACACGACCCCCGTGGTCTACCTCTACCTCGACCGTTTCCGGCTCCGCTTCGGAGCGTTCCGGCGCCAGCTCGTCCGGCGCCCGGTTTCCCCCGGCGCCAAGGCAGGAGCCGCAGCATGAAGCACGTCCTCGCCGTCCCGGCCCTCGTCGCTCTCCTCACGGCGTGCACCGTCGGACCCGACTACCACCGCCCCGACGCTCCCGTCCCGGACTCCTGGAAGGAAGCGGCCGGGAAGTGGAAGGTCGCCGAGCCGAAGGACCAGCTCTCCCGCGGGAAGTGGTGGGAGGTCTTCGGCGACCCCGGTCTTTCCGCGCTGGAAGAGCAGCTGGACGTCTCGAACCAGACCATCGCCCAGGCCGAGGCGCAGTACCGGGCCTCGGGCGCGATCGTCCGGGGCGCCCGGGCGGCCTACTACCCCACGGTCACCACCTCCCCGGCCGCCATCCGCGGACAGGGGGCCCAGGGGAAGGCCTCGACATCGGGCACGTCCGCCCCGACCGCCACCACCTATGGGCTGCCATTCGACGCCTCCTGGCAGCTCGACCTCTTCGGCGGGATCCGCCGGAACGTGGAAGCGGGTCTCGCCGGCGAGCAGGCCGCGGGAGCCAATCTCGAGGCGGTCCGCCTCTCGATGCAGACTCAGCTGGCTTCCCTCTGGTTCCTCCTGAAGGGACTCGACGCCGGGCAGCAGCTCCTGGCCAGCAACGTCGAGGGCTACCAGAAGGCCCTCGAGCTGACGACGAACCGGTACAGGCAGGGGGTCGTCTCCGGGGTGGACGTCGCCCAGGCCAAGACCCAGCTCGAGACGACCCGCGCCCAGCTGACCGACCTGGGGATCGCGCGGGCCCAGCAGGAGCATGCCATCGCCGTCCTCATCGGAAAGGCGCCCCAGGGCTTCACGCTCCCGCCGATTCCTCTCACGGTGAACCCGCCGGCGATCCCGCTGGGCCTCCCTTCCGGGCTCGTCGAGATGCGGCCGGACGTCGCGGCCGCGGAGAGGCGGATGGCCGCCGCGAACGCCCAGGTCGGGGTGGCGACGGCCGCCTTCTTCCCGTCCCTGACCCTGACGGGAAGCGCCGGCTATCAGGCCTCGTCGCTGACCGATTTCTTCTCGCTTCCCAACCGCTTCTGGTCGCTCGGCCCCGCGTTCCTCGCCACGCTCTTCGACGGAGGCCGTCTGAGAGCCGTCAAGGCGCAAACGGTCGCGAGCTACGATGCGACCGTCGCCGCCTACCGCGCCACCGTCCTGGGGGCCCTTCAGGAGGTCGAGGACAACCTCGTCGCTCTCCGGCTCCTGGAGGTGGAATCGGCGCAGCAGGCCGAAGCCGTGACCGCGGCGGAGAAGGCGCTCTCGATCGCGAAGAACCGCTACAACGTGGGAGTGACGACCTACCTGGAGGTGGTCACCGCCCAGATCGTCGCCCTTTCCGCCGAGAAGTCCGCCGTCGAGATCGCCACGCGGCGGATGACCGCGAGCGTCGGTCTGGTCCGGGCCCTCGGGGGAGGCTGGAGAGCCGAGGAGGCTCCTCCCCCGGCCTCGGCCGACGCCGGGCTCGCCGCCAGGGCCGGGGCCAGCCGCTGACCTGGCGATCCAGGTCAGGAACGGAAAGCGTGGGCCGAGCCTCGCCACAGGGACTTTTCATGGCTTCTCCACTCGTGGGCGCCTAGGATTCCTTCCATGGTGATCCGCGAAGGCCGAGCCGCACTTTGATCGACTCCTTGAAGAAGCTGGCACACGGGCCACGGGGTAGTGCTTCCTGGCGGACCCTGGCTATTTTCGGCACCCTCGTCGCTGCATGGCTCCTCGGCTCCTGGCTCTTCACGGGACGGCAATTCGGCCGGCGCGCGGCGGCCGTCTTCCAGCGGGAGTCGGCCCTCGCCCAGTCCCAGGCGGACAGCGTGGCCCAGAGCATCCGCCGGAGCCTTGCGTACATCCACGGCATACCCATGGTCCTCAGCCACGAGGAAACGGTGAGGAGGGTCCTGCGCGAGATCGGGCCCTCTACCGTGGGGCTGAGCCTCTCGACGGAAGCGCGCCGGGAGCGGCTGACGGCCGACGACCGGCTCAGACCGCTCAACGACTTCCTCTCCCTGGCGGCGCGAGACCTCGTCGCCGACGTGGTCTGGGTCTTGAACGGCGCCGGGGACTGCATCGCCTCGAGCAATTTCGACGTCAAGGAGAGCTTCGTCGGCGTGCCCTTTCCGGACCGGGAGTACTTCCAGGAGGCCCGCGCCGGGCGCGCCGGGCGACAGTTCGCCATGGGACGGACCACCAACATTCCTGGTCTCTTCTACTCCTACCCCGTGCTGGAGGAAGGCCGATTCCTGGGTGCCGTCGTGGTCAAGATCAACGTGCCCGAGCTCGCCTTCTGGCTCGTGCAGGCCGAAGCATTCGTCGCCGATACCGACGGGGTCGTGATCCTGGCCCGGCGCAAGGAGATGGAGATGCGGACACTCCCCGGCGCCACGGTCGCCGGGATCCCCGAGACGCAGCGGCTCTCCCGCTACAAGAGAGTCGAGCTGTCCCCTCTTTCCCTGCGTCCGTGGGGCGACGACCGCTTCCGCGGGGCGGTCCTCGTCGAGGGCCTCTCCGGCCCCCAGGTGCTGGCGTCCCACCGGCTGCCCGACGATAGCGTCGCGATCTTCGTCACCCGCTCCCTGGCCGAGATCGCCACGGTAGACGGCGACCGGCTTCTCCAGTTCCTGCTGCTGGCGGCCATCGGCACCCTCCTCATCCTCGGGACCGGCGGCCTGGCCATCTACCTCGCGGCCCTCCGCGATGCCCGCGACCTGGCCGAGGCCGCCAGCCGCACCAAGAGCGAGTTCCTCGCCAACATGAGCCACGAGATCCGCACGCCGATGAACGGAGTCATCGGGATGACGGACCTGCTGCTCGGGACGTCTCTCGACCGGGAGCAACGGGAGTTCGCCTCGATCATCAAGGCGAGCGGCGACGCCCTCCTCACCGTGATCAACGACATCCTGGACCTGTCGCGCGTCGAGGCCGGCAAGCTGGAGCTGGAGACCATCGATTTCGACCTCCACGCCCTCGTCGAAGGCGCGACAGACCTCCTGGCCGCTAGGGCCCAGGAAAAGGGCCTGGAGTTCATCTGTCACCTCGACTCGTCCGTTCCGGGGCCAGTCCGCGGCGACCCGGGCCGTCTCAGGCAGATTTTCCTCAACCTCGCCGGCAACGCCATCAAGTTCACGGCGAGCGGCGAGATCGCGATCGAGGCCCGCCAGGTGGCGTCCCACGCAAACCGGGTGGAGATCCGCTTCGAGATCCGCGATACCGGCATCGGCATCCCGAACGAGAAGCTCGGCCTTCTCTTCACGCCGTTCACTCAGGTCGACTCGTCCACGACGCGCCACTTCGGCGGCACCGGCCTCGGGCTGGCCATCTCCAAGAGACTGGCGGAGATGATGGGAGGAAGCATCGGTGCCGAGAGCCGCGCGGGCGAGGGCTCCACCTTCTGGTTCACCGTCGAGCTCGTTCGCCAGCCGGACGGAGCCTCGGCCGCCGCGCCTCTGCCCGAAGTCGATCTCTCGGGCTGCCGCGTCCTCGTCGTGGACGACAACGACACGAACCGGCGCCTCCTCTCGGCCCTGCTGCCCGCCTGGGGGTGCCTGGCGGCCGACGCCGCGAGCGGTCCGGCCGCCCTGGACCTGCTGCGTCGCGCGGCGGCGGAGGGCAACCCGTTCGAGGTGGCGCTTCTCGACATGAACATGCCAGGGATGGACGGCGAGACGCTCGGGCGTCTCATCGCGACCGACCCGGCTCTCCCGGGGATCCGTCTCGTCATGCTCACGTCCGTCGCCCTGAGGGGAGAGACCGATCGGGTGCGCGAAGCCGGATTCGACGCCTACCTTACGAAGCCGATCAAGCAGGCGCACCTCCGCCGCTGCCTCTCGGCGCTGCGGAAGGGGGAGCTGCCTCAGCGAACCGCGGCGCCGCTGATCACGCGAAACGTCCTGGAGGAATCGCCCCGGCGCCGGCTTCGCGTCCTCGTGGTGGAGGACAACGCCACCAACCAGAAGGTCGCGGCCGCGCTCCTCGAGCGGAGCGGCTGCAGGACCGACGTGGCCGGCAACGGCCAGGAAGCGCTGCAACAGCTGGCTTCGAAGACCTACGACGTGGTCCTGATGGACTGTCAGATGCCCGTCATGGACGGTTACGAGACCACCAGACGCCTTCGCTCGGGCGAATTCCCCGTCCTCGACCGGACCGTCCCCGTCGTCGCCATGACCGCCAGCGCCATGCAGGGGGACCGCGAAGCCTGCCTCGCGATGGGGATGGACGACTACGTGTCGAAACCCCTGTCGGCGGGGCAACTCTTCGACGTGATCGATCGGGTCATCGCGCGACGGGGTCCGTCACGACCCGGCGAAGCCGCCGCTCCGCCTCCGGGGAATGACGCTCCGCCCGCAGTATTCGAGAGAGAACAGGTCCTGTCGCCGCTGGACGGGGACCTGGAGATCGCCATCATCCTGCTCGAGGGTCTCGTCGAGGAGATGCCGAAGCGCCTCGAGGCCCTGGAGCGCAGCCTGGAGTCCGCCGACGCGAACGGGGCCCGGCGCGAGGCCCACGCCGCGAAGAGCCTGGCCGCCAGCGGCGGCGCCCCGATCCTGCGGGACCTGCTCCTCCTCGCCGAGGAGAGGTGCGCCGCCGGGCACCTCGACGACGTCCGGCTCCGGATGCCGTCGATCCGGGATGCCCTGAAGGACGTCCTCCCCCACTGGCAAGCATTCCTGAAAGAGTGCCGGACCAAGGTCGGGTGCAGGGTTCCAGGCGAACGCTCCGCGAGCGGGGGTCCGCCGGGAGAGTAGCCTCCTCCCTCTTTCTTCCGATCACGCGCCGGGATGCGAGAACTCCGCGATGACCGGCGCGTGGTCGGACGGAAGCTTCCCCTTCCGTTCGTCCCGGTCGACCGTCACCGAGACGAGCCTAGCCGCCAGCGGCGGCGTGACCAGAAGATGGTCGATGCGGAGCCCGTCGTTCTTCGGGAACCCCAGCTCCCGGTAGTCCCACCAGGTGAAGACCTCGTCGTCGGGCCGGACCTTCCGGAGGGCGTCAACGAGCCCGAGCCCCTTCAGCGACTCGAAGGCCGCCCGGGCGTCCGGATGACAGAGGACCGAGTCCCGCCACCGGCCGGGGTTCTTCGCGTCCCGGTCCTCGGGGGCGATGTTGAAGTCGCCGCAGAGGACGGAGGGGCGGCTCGCGTCGAGGCGGGAGGCGGCCCAGACCTGCAGGCGGGAGAGCCACCGGAGCTTGGTGTCCCACTTGTCGCTCCCGACGGCCTTTCCGTTCGGGACGTAGGCCGAGACGACGCGGACCCCCTTCACCGTCGCGGAGATCAGCCTGGCCTCGGGATCGCCGTCGGAGCCTCCCATCCCCCGTTCGACGTCCGCCGGCTCCTCCCGGGAGAGGATCGCGACGCCGTTGTAGGTCTTCTGGCCGTGCGTGACGGCCTTCCACCCGGCTGCCTCCAGCGGCTCGCGCGGGAAGTCGGCATCGGTCACCTTCGTTTCCTGCAGGCAGACGGCGTCCGGTCCGTGGCGGGCCAGGAAGGCCAGCAGCCGGTCCAGCCGGGCGCGAACCGAATTGACGTTCCAGGTGGCGACGCGCACTGACGACCGCTCCCCGCCGTCACTCGGGCGAGACGACGAGCAGCTCGAAGGAACCGGGCACCATCGGCGCCCGCGGCCTCGGGTTCTCCGCCGTGGCGGCCGGGACCGCGGGGCGCGGGGAGACGATCAGCTCGCCGTCGACGATCTCGCCCACGACGTGATCGGGCAGCGCAAGAACGTCGTCATAGGTCGCCTCGGTCCGCGGGTGCTGCTTCGTGGACACGAGGTCAGTCTAGCCCAGGGACCTCTTCAGCCGCCGAGGAGACCCGGGAAGGCGCGAGGAGAGAGAACGAGAACGTGGCGCCGCGGTCGAGCTCGCCTTCCGCCCAGACCCGACCGCCGTGTCGGACGACGACCCGCCGGACCAGGGCGAGGCCGATCCCGGTTCCCTCGAAGTCGTGAGTCGCATGTAGCCGGTGGAAGACGCCGAAGAGCTTGTCGACGTACTTCATGTCGAAGCCGACGCCGTTGTCGCGAACCCGGTAGACCGCCTCCCCGTCCTCGACTTTCCCCTCCACGTGGATCTCCGGCCGCTCCCTTCCCGACGAGAACTTGACCGCGTTCGAGAGAAGGTTCGCCCACACCCGGAGCAGTAGAACGGCATCCCCTCGGACTCGTGGCAGGTCGCCGACGGAGATGGAGATCCGTGAAAGAGCCGCCGCATCCGGGACGACGAGCGCCAGTGCGGCCTTCGCGGCGCCGGTCATGTCCACAGTGCCGAACGTGAGCTCAGCCCGTCCGGCGCGCGAAAACGCGAGAAGGTCGTCGACCAGCTGCCCCATCCGCTGGGCATTCCAGCGCACCTGCCCGAAGAGGCGGCGCCCCTCGTCGTCGAGCAGCACGCCGTACGCTTTCGCAATCTTCGCCGAAAAGCCGTCGATGGCCCGGAGCGGGCTCCTCAGCTCGTGCGAGACCGAGTACGAGAAGGCCGCCAGCTCCCGGTTGGCCTCCTCCAGCATCGCCATCCGCGTTCGGCGGTCCTGGATGTCCTGGAAGACACCGCCGACCCGGACGACTTTCCCGTCCTCCAGGTAGGGCTTCCCGATCACCCTGATCCAGATCCGCCGCCCCTTGGCGGTGATCAGCTCCAGCTCCTCGTCGAACGGCTCCCCGGTGGCGACGGCACGGGCGAAGACCTCGGTGATGCGGGGTCTCGACTCGGGGGCGTAGTAGTTGAGCCCGGTATCGACGGTCTGCCGCAGTCCCCGTTCGACCTCGTGGATCTCGTACGTGAGGTCCGTCCAGGTCAGCTCGTTCGTCCGGAGGTCGTAGTCCCAGCCCCCGACCCGCGACAGGCGAGCGGTCTCGTCCAGAC
>CAIMWE010000057.1 GCA_903845115.1 uncultured Acidobacteriota bacterium
CCACTCCAGGACGCTGCTGCACCATCTCGAGGCCGAAGGGGTCCGCGCCGAGGAGTGGTCCGCGGCAACGCCCGGGCTGGCCGGCCGACTGGCGACCTGCGTTCAGCGCGGCGCCATCCCCGTCGTCGTCTTCGAGCCTCCGCGACGGGCCGGCGGGAGAGGCGGCGTCGCCTTCCCCTTTTCCTGCGGTGAGCAAGGGGGGCTCGCTTCCAGCGAAGCCGCGATCCGACAGCAGCCCCTCCTGGAAGAAGCTGGTCGTGCCCCCGGGAACCACGAACATCTCCTGACCGGATCGGGCATCGGTGTGCCGCCCAGGGAACGGCGAGTGGTGGTACGGGCCGCTGGTCCGAGAACGCTTCCAGCGATCCCGGTCTCCGGTCCGGGCGCGGACGACCCTGCCGACGGGACATGATCCTCCGCGCAGAGGTCACGAGCATCCCGATCGTTTCGGTGATTCCTTTTCCCGCGTTGTTCCCGTCGGCTGGCTGCAATACCGCCTGTCAGGACGACAGCCACCGGAGGGGAACATGAGCAGGGTCGCAGCCCCCCCTCATGAAGCGCGACGCTCAGTCCTTACGCGAGGAAGCTGAGCGGCAATTCGCGGAGAAGGAAGGATCGGCCCCAAGCTCTCGGCGGTGGACGCTCTCTCGCTCCAGCACGAGCTGGGAGTCCATCAGATCGAGCTGGAGCTTCAGAACGAGGAGCTGCGCCTAACCCGGGACGAACTGGAAGCAGCCCGGGAGAAGTACTTCGACCTCTACGGCCTCCGCTCCGGCCCGCTCGAGCCGGCGGCGCCTCCGCGCGGACCTTCGAGACCGCCATCCGCGAAAGAGCGCGCAGAATCGGCGTGGCCCGGCGTTCCGGGCGGCGGAGCTGATTCGGGCACGACCCCAAGCGAGGGAGGGCGCGGATGACGACGACGGAGGGGATGGCGAACGGCAATTCCGCGAGGATGAGTCTCCGGGAGGCGCTGAAGGAGCTGAAGACCCGCGAGGCGGACTACGAGAGCTTCTTCGAGAACGCCCCCGTGGGCGTCTTCCACTCGATGCCGGCGGGGCGCCTTCTCCGGGCGAACGTCGCCATGTCGCGGATGCTCGGCTACTCCTCACCCGGGGAGCTGGTCGCGGCGATCACGGACATGCGGACGCAGATGTACGCCGACCCGTTGAAGCGCCCGGAGATCATGGCGGCTCTCGAGAGGGCGGACGGCTGGTTAGAGGTGGAGGTCGACCTCCGGGGGAAGGACGGCGCGTCCGTACCGGTGGAGATGAAGGGGCGCAGGGTCCTCCGCGCCGGCGGCGAGCTTGCCTACCTCGAAGGCTTCATCGTCGACGTCACAAAGAAGAAGGAGTGGGAAAGAAAGCTGCTCGAGACCGACGAGCGCTGGAGGGCGCTCGCCGAGTCAACGGGAACCGTCCTCGTCGACAACGACCTGGAGAAGGGGCTCTTGCGGTTCTCGGCAGGGTGGAAGGGGATGCTCGGCTACGCAGACGAGGAGGTCGGCAGCGTCCAGACGATCGAAGAGTGGGAGGCGCGCATCCATCCCGACGACATCGAACGTACGCGGGAGTGCATCCAGGCCTTCGTGGACGAAGTGACGCCGCCCCCCTCCTGGGAGCACCGCGTACGGTGCAAGGACGGCCAATGGAAGTGGGTCCTGGCCAGCGGCATGGTCGCCCGGCGCGCGCCCGACGGAAGGCCTCTCCGGGTGGCCGGCGTCCTGACGGACATCACCGCGCGGCGGCATGTCGAGAGCATGAAGGATGCGGCCTACCGTATCTCGGAGGCTGCCCATGACACCGCGAATCTCGACGATTTCTTCGAGCGCACTCACGCGATCCTCGGCGAGGTGATGCCGGCGCGAAACTTCTACATCGCTCTCCTGGACGCCGCGACGGGAATCCTCGATTTCCCGTATTTCGTGGACGAGTTCGATGCGGCTCCCGCACCGAAACCCGCTGGCCGGGGGCTGACGGAGTTCGTGATCCGGACCGGGAAGCCTCTCCTGGCTTCCCGAGAGGATCTGGAGGACCTGGTGGCGAGGGGGGAGGTCGAAGTCCACGGCACGTTCCCGTTTCGCTGGCTCGGCTCTCCCCTGGAGGTCTCGGGAGTGACTATTGGCGCGGTTGTGGTCCAGAGCTACGCGACCGAGGCACGGTTCACCAGGTCGGACATGGACTTCCTCGCCTTCCTTTCCGGCCAGGTGGCGACTTCCATGGATCGGAAACGGGCGGAGCAGGAACTCCGGACCCTCTATGCCGAGTTGGGGCAGCGAGTCGTGGAGAGGACGGCGGAGCTGACGGAAGCCAACCGGGAGCTGGAAGCCTTCTCGTACTCCATCTCTCACGAGCTGCGGACACCCCTTCGGGCCATCGACGGCTTTTCCGCTCGCGTTTCCGACGCCTATGCGGGGCTCCTCGACGACGAGGGACGCCGTCTCTTCGGGGAAGTCCGGTGGAACGCCCAGCGGATGGGGCGGTTGATCGACGACCTGCTCGAATTCTCCAGGGTTGGCCACGTTGACCTCGCCTTCGGCCCGGTGAACATGACCGGAGCCGCGAAGGCCGCGTTCGCTCTCATCGTGCCGGAGGCGGAGTCCCGTTCACGGATCTCGCTCTCGGTGGATGACCTACCCGAGGCCACCGGGAATGCCCGGTTCCTCAGCCGGGTCTGGGAGACCGTCCTGTCGAACGCGGTGAAGTTCTCCGGGGGGAGGGAGAAGCCCGAGATCCATGTCGAGGGGAGCATCCAGGGAGACGAGGTCGTCTACCGCGTCCGCGACAACGGGGTCGGGTTCGACATGAAGTACGTGGACAAGCTGTTCGGCGTGTTCCACCGGCTTCACGGGCACCGCGAGTTCGAGGTGACCGGGGTCGGCCTCTCGTTGGTCCGACGGATCGTCGTCCGCCACGGGGGGCGCGTATGGGCCGAGGGAGAGCTGGACCGGGGAGCAACGTTCTCCTTCTCGTTGCCCGTGAAGTCATGATCCGACAGCAGCACCTCCTGGAAGAAGCTGTTACTGCCGCCGGGAACCACGAACATCTCCTGACCCGAGGGGACGGGGCTTACCACTCCTTTGACGGTCGGTTGTACCGGTCACCCTGGCGGTATGGCTCAGTTCAGGGAACCACGCTGGGTCCGCGCTTCGTGGCGTTGAAGACGGTCGCGGGTGCCCACAGCTTTCCAGTCCTGGTCCTGACCCCTTCCTCGTTCATTGAGGTGGCGATGAACCCGACCACGATGGCGATGTCCGTGATGACCTCTTCGCCTTCCTACCGGTGGTCGTCCGGGCGGTGATGGGCGGGAGGAGGACATCCCTCCCCGATTTACCCGTCGAACCTAGATGGGCGGTGTTCTGGACGACCCGGAGCCCCAGCTCTGGGGCGAGCTTCTCGAAGGTCGTAAGGCTGATCCCCACCTGCTCGTTCATGAACCGGGACAGGGCGGACACCTCGACTCCGGTCCGGCGGGCCAGTTCACGGATGGGGAGCCCGCTCGCCCGGATGGCCTCCCGGACTATCTCCGACGCTGGACGGTACTTGGGGTGGCGGGAGGTCATGCCGCCTTCTGAGCGGTCCGCCACGACCACGGACGCCCCTTCTTCGTGAACAGCCCCATGCGGTTCATCTCCTCGGCGATCTGAGCCCACGTCTTGCGGCTGCTCCGCAGGACCCGGATCACCCGGAGGGTCTCCTGCTCGACGGGGTCCTCGACGGGATGGAGCCCGTCGTCCGCGAGCCTGAATCCCATAGGAACTTCCCCGACCCGGCGTCCCTGCGACTTCATGTGGGCGAGAGCCCCCTTCGCCCTCTCGCTGATCAGGTCCCGTTCAAACTCCGCGAGCGCCGCGAGCATCCGGAAGATCATCTTCCCGGCGGCGCTGGTCGTGTCGATCTTCTCGGAGAGGGAGACGAGGTCAGCCCCGGCCTTCTCCAGCCGCTCCGCGATGTTGATGGCGTCCCGGGTGGACCGGGCGAGCCGGGAGAGAGAGTAGACGATCAGGGCTCCCTTCGTCCGGCAGATCTCGTCAAGGGCGACCTGAAGCTCGGGGCGGTTCTCAGCCCCCTTTTCGCTGATCCCCGCGTCTCAGTGGAGCCCAGCCACGGTGTACCCGTTCGCCTCGGCCCACTTCCGGGCACGGGCCTCCTGAGCCTCAAGGGACACCCCCTCGGTCGCTTGTCCGATCCTCGACGAGCTCCGCCTCGAGGCCGCCGGCATCGGGCCCAAGGGCGGCAGCTACGCGGGCACCCTCTCGGCCCAGTTCCTGACTGCAGGAAATCTCGCCACGGGCTACGCCGGGGCGCGGACCGGCTCCCCGGCGAAGACCGTCGCCGGCCGCTACGGCCTCTTCGCCTCCGGCGTCGGCACCTCCTCCCGCGCCAGATCCTCGGCCTGGATCTACGGCCTCCGCCAGGACTCGGCCGTCCGCTCCAACGTCGCCGCCGCCGCCTCGCCCGAGAACGCCGCCGCAATCACCGTCCAGGCCGAGGTCTACGACGGCCTCACCGGCCAGCTGGCCGGGACCACCGGCACCGTCACCCTCGCCCCGGGAGGCTGGACCCAGTGGTCCAACCTCCTCCCCACGTACGGCGTCGCCCAGGGCTACGTCCGCGTCCTCAACTCCGTCTCTTCCGGCACCTTCTCCGCCTGCGGCGTCGTCAACGACGGCCCCACCCCGGGCAGCGCCACGGGCACCGACGACGGC
>CAIMWE010000058.1 GCA_903845115.1 uncultured Acidobacteriota bacterium
AGGCTGTCGGACGCGGAGGCGGCGGGGGAGAGGGTGCTGGCGGTGATCCGGGGGACGGCGGTGAACCACGACGGGCGGTCGTCGGGGTTCACGGTGCCGAACGGGTCGGCGCAGCGGGAGGTGATCCGGGAGGCGCTGGAGCGGGCGGGGGTGTCGGCCGGAGAGGTCGGGTACGTGGAGGCGCACGGGACGGGGACGGCGCTGGGGGACCCGATCGAGGTGGCGGCGCTGAGGGAAGTTTTCGGGCCGGGGCGGGAGCGGACGCTCCACGTGGGGTCGGTGAAGACGAACATCGGCCACGCGGAGGCGGCGGCGGGAATCGCCGGGCTGATCAAGGTGGTGGTCTCGCTGGGGCGCCGGGAGATCCCGCCGAACCTGCACTTCGAACGGTGGAACCCGGAGATCGACCGGGAGGGATTCCCGGTGGAGGTCCCGTGCGGGGCGGTGGCGTGGGAGCCGATCGGCGGGCGGCGGGTGGCCGGGGTGAGCGCGTTCGGGGCGAGCGGGACGAACGCGCACGTGGTCGTCGAGGGGTTCGCCGAGGACGGGGCCCCGGGCTCGGCGACGAGCGGCCCGGGCGGGGGAGTGCACGTCGTCTTCCTGTCGGGACGCGACGCCGAGGGCGTCCGCGGGAGCGGCCGGAGGGTCGCCGAGATCCTTGCCGCCGGCCGGGAATCGCTGGAGGACGTCAGTCACACGCTCGCCGCCGGAAGGGCGCCCCTCCGGTTCCGGACCGCGGTCGTGGCGCGTGGCGCCGCCCGCGCGGCGGCGGAGCTGGGGGGAGCCGAGCCGGTCGAGGGAGCCGAAGGGGCGCGTGTCGGCTTCGCCTTCACCGGGCCGGGGCCCGTCGACCCGGAGGGGGTGAAGGCGATCTACGGCCGCGAACCGCGCTTCGCCGAGGCGGTCGATCGCTGCGCCGGACTCCTCGGAGCGGAGGGCGGGAAAGCGCTCCGGGCGGTCGTCGCCGGGGAGAGGCCCGAGGGGGGCGGGATCCTCGACGGGGCCGCGCTCTTCGCGGTCGAGCTTGGCCTCGCCGAGCTGCTGGAGAGCTGGGGGATCACCCCGTCGGTCCGGACGGGAAGCGGTCCCGGCGCGCTCGTCGCACGGTCCCTCGCCGGCGAGCTCCCTCTCGCCGAGGCCCTCGCCCGGGCGGCGGGGAGCGGCGAGCCCGCGCCGGCAGGGCCCGCACCGGCCGCTCTCGACGGGTGCGCCGCGATCGTGGAGGTGGGACCGGAGGTTGACGTCGACGTCCGGCGCGAGGAGAGGGGGACGGGCGCGGTCCCTCGCCTCCGGACGCTGGCGACGGCCGACCGGGAGGGGAAGACGCTCCTCGAGAGCGTCGCTCGGCTCTGGCTCCTCGGCGTCGACGTGGACCGGGGAGCGGTCGAGGCGCGGGGACGGAAGGTCGCCCTCCCGACGACCCCGCTCCGGCGCGAGCGCCACTGGCTCGAAGGGGTTGGCGAGGAGCAAGCGAGGACGCCGGCCGGCGCGGACTCAGCCGCCGGTCCCGAGGCCGGGGTCTACGAGATCTCCTGGGAGCCGTCCGACAGGGTGGAAAGCGGGAAGGCGCGCGCCGAAGGGAACTGGCTCGTCGTCCGCGGGGGGAGCGGTGAACCCGCGCCGGAGGTGGACACGCTCCTGCGGCTCCTCGCTGCCTCGGGGGTCTCCCTCGCCGAGGGGCCGGGGGCGGCCGGAGCGGTCGGGAGAGCGGGGACGGCGGGGACCCTCTATCTCGGGGGCCTCGCGGCCGCGGGGCCCGTCGACGCTGAGCGGCTCTGCGAGGAGCTGCGCGAGGCGGCCGGGATCGCCGGAGCGGAGGGGGGGCGCCTCGTCGTCGTGACCCGCTCGTCCGAGGCCGTGGAGGCGACCCTCGCGCCGTCCGCGGTGGCGCAGGGCGCGCTGCGGGGGCTGGCGAGGGTCCTCGGGCTCTCGCGGGAAGGGCCCGCGGTGACGCTCGTCGACGGCGACGGTCCGGCGTCGTCCTGGGGACCCCTTCTCGCCACGGAGCTCCTCCAGCCCGACGACGAGGACGAGGTCTGCCTCCGCGGCGGCCGGCGGCTGGTGCGGCGCCTGATCGCCGCTCCGTGCCAGGGGCGCGCCGGTGTTCCCGTCCGCGGGGACCGGAGCTACCTCGTCACCGGGGGGACCGGGGGCCTCGGTCTCGAGCTGTCGCGCTGGCTGGTGGCACGTGGAGCGCGCCACCTCGTCCTCGTCGGCCGCCGGGCTCCGTCTGCGGAGGCGGAGGGGACCGCCGCCCGGCTCCGTCTCCTCGGGGCGCGGGTCGACTTCGTCGCCGCCGACGTCGCGGACCGGCAGGAGATGGCGGGGCTCCTCGGGCGGATCCAGGCGGGGGGAGTTCCCCTCGCGGGAGTTTTCCACGCCGCCGGGACACGCGATGCCGGCCTCAGCGAGTCCCTTCGGGGGAAGGTCCACGGGGCGTGGCTGCTCCACGAGCTGACGCGCGAGCTTTGCCGCGATCGTCCGCTCGACCTCTTCGTCCTCTTCTCCTCGGCGGCGGCGGTCTGGGGGGACCGGGACCTGCCCGCCTACGCCGCCGCGAACGAGGCCCTCGCCGCGATCGCCCTCCTCCGGCGCGGGGAGGGGCTCGTCGCCACGGCGATCGACTGGGGGCCCTTCGACGTGCGCGGCATGCTGACGTCCGAAGGGGCGGAACGGCTCTCGCGGATGGGGTTCGCGCCTCTTCCCTTCGGGCCGTCGTTCGACCTGATGCTCCGCCTCGCGGCCGAGGGCGCCCCCCGGCGGACCGTCGTTCGCGTGGAGTGGGGGCGCCTCCGCGCCCTGTACGAGGGGGCGCGGGGAGGGAACTTCCTCCAGAGGCTGGGAAACGCCCCGCCGTTCCCCGGTGCGAAGGAAGAGGGAAGCGGGCCCCTGCTCGACCGGGCCCGGGTGCTCGCGGCGATCCGGGAGGAGACGGCGTCGGTCCTCGGCCTCGGCTCGACGGAGAAGGTCGACCCCCGGACCGGCTTCTTCGAGATGGGGCTCGAGTCGTTCACCGCTCTCGAGCTGCGGGGTCGGCTCGAGAGGAGGCTCGGGCGGACGATCGCGGCGGCGGACCTCTTCTCGCACCCGAATGCCGGGGCACTCGCGGAGTGGCTCGTCCCGGACGTCGCCTCCGCCCCGGCGGCCGGCCGCGCCCCGCGGAGCGCCGACGAGCCGATCGCCGTCGTCGGGATCGGCTGCCGCTTCCCGGGAGGGGCCCTGGACCCGGAGGCGTTCGGGCGCCTCCTCGCCTCCGGTGTCGACGCGGTGACAACGGTCCCGAAGGAGCGCTGGGACGCGGAGTCCTGGTACGACCCCGATCCCGACGCGGAGGGGAAGATGAGCACGCGGTGGGGAGGATTCCTCGAGGGGGTCGACCTCTTCGACGCGGAGCTCTTCGGGATCAGCCCGCGCGAGGCGGCAGAGATGGACCCGCAGCAGCGGATCCTCCTCGAGGTGGCGTGGGAGGCGATGGAGGACGCGGGCTCCTCGCCGCGCGCGCTCGCCGGCAGCCGGACGGGGGTCTACGTCGGGATCACGGGGAGCGACTACGCCCACATGGCGCGCGGCCGCGGCGGCTTCGCCGGACTGAACGCCTATGCCGTGAACGGCCAGTTCAACAACACGGTGGCGGGGCGGGTGTCGTATTCGCTGGGGCTGACGGGGCCGAGCCTGGTGGTGGACACGGCGTGCTCGTCGTCGCTGGTGGCGGTGCACCTGGCGTGCGCGAGCCTGAGGGACGGGGAGTGCGAACGGGCGCTGGCGGGCGGGGTGAATCTGGTTCTGTCGCCGGAGACGACGGTGATCCTGTCGCGGGCGCGGATGATGGCGGCGGACGGGCGTTGCAAGACGTTCGACGCGGCGGCGGACGGGTACGTGCGGGCGGAGGGGTGCGGGGTCGTCGTGCTGCGAAGGCTGTCGGACGCGGAGGCGGCGGGGGAGAGGGTGCTGGCGGTGATCCGGGGGACGGCGGTGAACCACGACGGGCGGTCGTCGGGGTTCACGGTGCCGAACGGGTCGGCGCAGCGGGAGGTGATCCGGGAGGCGCTGGAG
>CAIMWE010000059.1 GCA_903845115.1 uncultured Acidobacteriota bacterium
CCGGCGGCGCCGGGTTCCCCTGATCAGAAGTGGCCGCCCTCGGCGAGGCGCGAAGCGCATCGACCGGCGGCGCCGGGTTCCCCTGATCAGAAGTGGCCGCCCTCGGCGAGGCGCGAAGCGTCTCGAGCTGCCTTCATCTCCTCGCCCGTGAGGCGTTCGTACGCCTCGACGTAGCGCCGCCGGGTCCCCTCGACCACGTGAGGCGGAAGCACGGGCGCGGGCGGCGACTTGTCCCACCCGGTCGACTCGAGCCAGTCCCTGACGAACTGCTTGTCGTACGACGGGGGAGAGCCCCCCGGCCGGTAGAGGTCGGCTTCCCAGAAACGGGACGAATCGGGAGTCAGCGCCTCGTCCAGCCAGATGACGTTGCCGTCCTCGTCGAGACCGAACTCGAACTTCGTGTCGGCGATGAGGATCCCCCGCGAGCGGGCGTACTCGGCCGCGCGCAGGTAGATCGCGATCGTCAGGTCGCGCAGCTTGCCGGCGAGGTCCCTGCCGATCTCGTTCGCCATCGTGTCGAAGGTGACGTTGTCGTCGTGGCCGGCCACCGCCTTCGTGGACGGCGTGAAGAGGGGGTCCGAGAGCTTCTCGGCCTCCACGAGCCCGGGAGGGAGGCGGTGGCCGCAGACCGAACCGGTCCTGCGGTAGTCCTTCCATCCGGTCCCCGCGAGATAGCCCCGGGCGACGCACTCGAACGGGACGACCCGGCACTTCCTCGCGAGGACGCTCCTCCCCTCGAGGACGGAGCGGCTCTGGTCGAGGGGCGCCGGGAACCGCGCGGCGTCGGTCTCCACCAGGTGATTCCGGACTTCCCCCGAGAACTTCTGGAACCAGAAGTTCGAGAGCCGAGTCAGGATGATCCCCTTCCCGGCGATGCCCGGCGAGAGGACGACGTCGAAGGCGGAGATCCGGTCGGTGGCGACGAGGAGCAGCCTGTTTCCGAGGTCGTAGACGTCCCGGACCTTTCCGCGGCGGGGGGGCTGGAGCCCGGCGAGGGAGGTCTGTTCGACAGCGGCGCTCATGACCTTGGATTCTAGAGCGCCCGGTGTCGGCAGGTTAGACTTCGTTCCCCCGAGGAGGACCTGGACGTTGAAAGTCGTCATCCGAGATCCCAGCAGGAGCGCTCCGAGGTGCGGGGCCTACGTCGTCTTCGCCACGCAGGCCAAGGACGGGGCCCGCAAGCCGGTCCCGGCTGCCCTGGAAGAGGTCAAGAACGTGGCGGAAGGCGCGCTCGCGCCGACCGGAGGCGGGGAGGGCGCGCTCTCGGTGGCGCCTCTCCCGGCCGGAAGCCCGGCCGAACGCCTCTACGTCTTCGGCGCGGGCTCTGCCGAGATCCTCTCTCCCCGGAAGGCGAGGACCCTCTTCCGCACGGTTCTCAAGACGCTCGAGAAGAACGGGGAGACGTCGGCGATCCTCGATTTTCCGTTCGGGCTGGAGCGGATGGACGGAGTGGAGAGCCGGGAATTCCTGCTCCGGACCTTCCTCCTTTCGGCCTACCGGTTCGACCGGTACAAGTCCGAGGGCAACACCGCACCCGAGCTGACCACGGTGCGATGGAACCTGGGGCGCGGCCCCTGGGCCGACGTGTCGCGCCAGGAGGCGGAGCGGGAAGCCCGCGAGGCCGCTGCCGTGGCGGCGGTCTCGGCCCTCGTCCGCGACGCCGGCAACACCCCCTCGAACGACCTGGTGCCCCGGCACTTCGCCGCCTGGGCCGCCCGGGAAGGGAAGGCGCGGGGGATCGCGGTCAGGGTCCTCGGCAAGAAGGAGATCGTGAAGGAGCGGATGGGGGGCCTCCTCGCCGTCAACCGCGGCGCCGCCGAGGAGCCCCGGTTCGTCGTCATGGAATACCGGGGCGGTCGGCGTGGAGAGGCGCCGGTCGTCCTCGTCGGCAAGGGCGTCACGTTCGACTCGGGCGGCATCTCGATCAAGCCCTCCGAGAAGATGGGCGAGATGAAGTGGGACATGATGGGGGCCGCGACGGTCGTCGGCGTGATCCTCGCGGCGGCCGACACTCGCCTCGCGGTGAACCTCGTCGCCCTGGCTCCCCTCACCGAGAACCTCCCGTCCGGCTCGGCCTACAAGCCCGGGGACATCGTCCGGTTCCGGAATGGAAAGACGGCCGAGATCGACAACACCGACGCGGAGGGAAGGGTCATCCTGGCGGACGCCCTCGACTATGCGGGCCAGTGGAAGCCGTCGGCGATCGTCGACTACGCGACGCTGACGGGCGCCGCTGTCGTCGCCCTGGGGCTGGAAGCGGCGGTCGTCTTCTCCCCCGACGACAGCCTTTCCACCGGCCTGATCTCGGCCGGGGAACGGACGGACGAGCGGATCTGGAGGCTCCCGGTCTGGGAGGAGTACCGGGAGAGCATCCGCTCCGATTGGGCGGACATGAAGAACTCGGGAGGGCGGTGGGGCGGTTCGATCAACGGGGCGATGTTCCTGAAGGAGTTCGTCCCTGCGGGAGCGGCCTGGGCCCATCTCGACATCGCGCCGACCGCGAACTACGACGGCGAGCACGGAGGCTACCCGACGGGGGCCACGTCCTTCGGCGTCGCCCTGACCCTTCGGTGGCTCCGCGACCGGCTTGCGCTGAAGCGGGCGGTCGACGGGCCGCACTGATGCTTGTTTCGCTCAGGGTCCGCGACCTCGCGGTTCTCGAGGAGGTCGAGGTCTCCTTCGGCGGGGGGCTGACGGTGCTCACCGGAGAGACCGGGGCGGGAAAGTCCCTGGTGGTCGATGCCCTGTCGCTCCTCGCGGGCGACCGGGCGGATCCCTCCCTCGTCCGCGCGGGCGCCGAGCGCGCCGTCGTCGAAGGAGTGTTCGTCTCGGACGACCCGGAAGTCCGCCGGGTCCTGGAGGAAGGCGGCTTCGACGTCGGGGAGGGCTCCGGCGCCGGCGAAGGCGTCGAGGTGATCGTGCGGCGCGAGGTCGCCGGGGGAGGCAAGGGACGCCTCTTCCTGAACGGCTCGCCGGCCGTCCTCAGGACGCTTTCCGAGATCGCCCCGCGGCTCCTCGTCCTCTACGGCCAGGCCGAGGCCCGCGAGCTGCTCGACGCCGGCTCGCCCCGGGAGCTGCTCGACCGGTTCGCGGGAGCCGTCTCGCTGGCCGGGGAGACGGCCCTCCTGCACGCGGCGTGGCGCGAGAAGGAGCAGGAGCGGGCCCGCATCGAGGCGGCGGGCACCCGGCGCGGGGAGCGGCTCGAGCTCCTGAGCTTCCAGATCGGCGAGATCGACGCGGTGAGTCCGCTTCCGGGGGAGGAGGAGAACCTCTCGGCGGAGAAGGCGGCGCTGTCGACGGTGGAGAAGCGGGGCGACCTCCTCTCCTCGGTTCTGGCCGCCCTGGAGTCGGACGAGGCGGGCGCGCTCCCGGCGCTCGCCGCGGCGCGGCGAAGCCTCGCCGCCCTCGCGGAGACCGACCCGGCCCACGGCGCGAGCCTCGCGGGGCTCCAGGAGGCGGTGGAGAGGATCTCCGACATCGCCGCGGTTCTCTCGAGGGAGCAGGAGCGCCTGGAGGCGAATCCGCGCCGCCTCGAGGAGGTCGCGGAGCGCCTGGGCGCGCTGGCGCAGCTGCGCCGGAAGTACGGACCGGCGCTGGCGGACGTGCTGGCGTTCCGCGAACGGATCGGCCGGGAGTCCGACGACCTCACCGACATCGACCGGGCGATCGCCCGTGCGGCGGACGCGGAGGCGAAGGCGTTCCGGGAGTACCAGGGGAAGGCGGCCGCGCTCTCGGCGGAGAGGGCGGAGGCGGCGCCACGGTTGTCCGCGGCCGTCGTGAGGCACCTGAAGGAGCTCGCGTTCCTCTCGTCCCGATTCGGGGTCGAGGTCGCCCGGAAGGAAGGAAACGAAGCCTGGACCGTGCACGGCGCGGACGTCGTCACCTTCTCCTTCGCTCCGAACCCCGGGGAGCCTCCCCGGCCCCTCTCGAAGATCGCCTCGGGCGGCGAGCTCTCCCGGGTGCAGCTCGCCCTGGCGGCGGCTCTCGCGGAGGCGGAAGAGCGGGCCGAGGCGAAAGGTCCGAGGGCGAAGGAGCCCTCCGGGCGCAAGGGGGCGCCGGTGCGGACGTTCGTTTTCGACGAGGTCGACGCGGGGGTGTCGGGCGCCACCGCCGCCGCCGTGGCGAGGAAGCTCCGGGCCCTCGCCGCGACCGGGCAGGTTCTCGTCGTGACCCACCTGCCGCAGGTCGCCGCCGCCGGCGAGTCGCACTTCTCGGTCGCCAAGGTGACGGCGCGGGGGCGGACCAAGACCCGGGTCACCGACCTCGACGAGAGCGGACGCGTCGAGGCGATCGCCTCGATGCTCGACGGCGTCTCGGTGGGCGACGCCGCGAGGCAGCAGGCGATTCAGCTCCTGCGGTCGTCGGCGCCTGGCCTCCGGAGATGACGGGCCCCGGTGGCCCCGCGCGCCCGGCGAGGATCGCAAATCTCGCGGGCGCCACCGCGGAGGAGCTGAAGCCGGTCGTCGAGGCGGTGCGCGCGGGAGAGGTGATCGCGCTGCTGACCGAGACGCTGTGGGGCCTCTCGGCCGATCCGTTCTCGCGGCAGGCGATGGAGCGCCTCGTCGGGTTGAAGGGCCGCGAGGCGAGGAAGGGCTTCCTCTGTCTCGTGCCTTCGCTCGACTCCCTTGCGGCCCTCGGCGTGACGGTCGACCGGCGCATGGCGGACGCTCTCCGGCGCCTGTGGCCGTCGCCCGTGACGGTCGTCCTGCCGTCCGCGCGTCCCCTTCCGGCGAGCGGCGGTCTCGCGACCGTCGCCATCAGGATGCCGGACTCCGAGGCGCTCCTGAGCTTCCTCCGGGAGACGGGTCCTCTCGCGTCGACGAGCGCGAACACGGAAGGGGCCCCGCCGGTCTCGACGGCAATCGAGGTCGAACGGCTGTTCGGCGATCGGCTCGCCTGGATCGTCGGCGGAATATGTACGCCGGAAGCACGCCCCTCGACTCTCCTGGACGCCACGGCGATCCCGGCCCGGATTCTCCGTCCCGGTGCCGGGGACGCCGCGGCCGGCCGCTTCCTCCTCGAGATCGAGGGTTATCCAGAGAGTCTGTGAATATCGCTGTGGGTTCCTCCGGAATAGCGGGCTTCGAACGAGTCGGGCAGCGGCCCCTTTCCGCATTGCACTGGAACCTGTGCACGACCCGTCGGCGCCGGCGCGTCTGGTATCTTTCGGGTATGAGGCTTGCGTGATCATTCGCCCTTTCGGCCAGGCGTTCCCGAGGATCGGCGAGAGAGTGTTCATCGCCGAGACCGGGGCCGTGATCGGCGACGTCGTCCTGGGAGACGACGTCTCGATCTGGTATTCCTCGGTCGTCAGGGGTGACTGCTGCCACATCCGCATCGGGGCGCGGTCGAACGTGCAGGACAACTGCACCCTCCACGTGACGAGGGACACGGGGCCGCTGACCCTGGAAGAAGAGGTCACCCTCGGCCACAACGTCGTGGTGCACGCCTGCACGATCCGGCGGGGAGCGCTCGTCGGGATGAACTCCACGGTCCTGGACGCCGCGGAGATCGGCGCGAGCGCCCTCGTCGCCGCCGGCTCCGTCGTCCTTCCCGGGACGTCGGTCGGCGCGCGCACGCTCTGGGCCGGGAACCCGGCGAGGTACAAGAGGGACCTGAGGCCGGAAGAGGTCGAGGGGCTCGAGACCTACTGGAAGAACTACCTCGACTACAAGGCCGTCTACCTCGCCGAGGACGCGCGGGCCTCCCGATGATCGCGAGCGTCAAGGGGACGAGGGACCTCCTCCCGCCGGAGACGCGGGTCTGGAACCGCGTGGAGGCGGTGGCCCGCGAGGTATTCGCCTTGCACGCGTTCGACGAGATCCGCACCCCAGTCCTGGAGTCGACCGACCTGTTCGTGCGGACGGTCGGCGAGTCGACCGACATCGTCCACAAGGAGATGTACACGTTCACGGACCGGGGCGGGCGCTCGGTGACGCTCCGGCCGGAGAACACGGCCGGCGTCGCGAGGGCGTACGTCGAGCACGGGCTGGCGCAGGGCGGCGGGGCGCGGAAGCTCTACTACATCGGCCCGCAGTTCCGGTACGAGCGCCCGCAGAAGGGCCGCTACCGGGAGTTCCGTCAGATCGGGGCGGAGGTGCTCGGCGCGGCCGACCCCGCCACCGACGCCGAGGTCCTGGGCATGCTCTTCGACTTCCTCGCCCGGCTGGGGTTCACGGGACTCTCGGTGGCCCTCAATTCCGTCGGGACCGACGTCTGCCGGGGCGCCTACGTCGAGGCCCTGAGGGCCTACTTCTCGAATCACGCCGACCGGATGGGAGACGACGACCGGAGGCGTCTCGAGCAGAACCCGCTGCGCGTTCTCGACACGAAGGACCCGGCCGTGAAGGCGATCGTCGACGAGGCGCCCAGGATGCTCGACTTCCTCGACGCCGAGTCGGCCGCCCACCACGAGGAGCTGCTCGTCCTCCTGGACGCGGCCGGCATCCCGTACCGGATCGAGCCGCGGCTCGTGAGAGGGCTCGACTACTACACGAGGACGGTCTTCGAGGTGACGGCGGGAGGCCTCGGAGCCCAGGACGCCCTCCTCGGCGGCGGCCGGTACGACCGGCTGGTCTCGGACCTGGGCGGCCCGAAGACGGCCGGCATCGGGTTCGCGATCGGCGAGGACCGCCTGGTCGACGTCCTTCCGCCCGCGTTCCGGGACGAAGCCGCACGGGCCGGCTCGACGGTGGCTCTCGTCCCGCTGGACAGGAGCGACCGCGCCGCGGCGATGGAGCTGGCCCGGGCGCTGCGCGCCGCGGGGATCGCGGTGGATCTGGACCCGGCCGGCAAGGGTCCCGGCGCGGGGCTGAAAGGCGCCGAGCGCCGGGGCCTTTCGGTGGCCGTGCTGCTCGGTGGGCGCGAGCGGGAGGCCGGGACCGTCGTCGTCAAGAACCTCGCGTCGAGGACCCAGGAGACCGTCCCCGTCGGCCGGCTGGCCGAATTCTTGAAGGGATCGTGAGTACCGCCATGAACCAGGTTCCCCGTACCCCTGCCGGCTCTCTCCGGAAGCAGCATGCCGGCTCCTCCGTCCGTCTCGAAGGGTGGGTCAATCGCCGCCGGGACCACGGCGACCTCGTCTTCATCGACCTGAGGGACCGCTCCGGAATCGCGCAGATCGTCTTCGACGCCCAGTTCCTCCCGTCGCCGGAGATCCTGGAACGGGCAAAGGAGCTGCGGGCGGAATTCGTCCTGGAGGTGATCGGAGAGGTCGTGCCGCGCGACGGAGGCGCGGTGAACGCCGAGCTGCCGTCCGGCGAGGTCGAGGTGAGGGCGACCGCCCTCACGATCCTGAACCGGTCCGACACGCCGCCGTTCCCCATCGAGGACGGGGTGAAGGCCTCCGAGGACCTCCGGCTGAAGTACCGGTACCTGGACCTGCGCCGGCCGGAGATGACGGCCAAGTTCGTCCTCAGGAGCCAGGTGGCCTTCCGTATCCGGGAGATCCTCCACCGGGACGGCTTCCTCGAGGTGGAAACGCCGATCCTCACGAAGTCGACGCCGGAAGGGGCGCGCGACTTCCTGGTCCCGTCGCGGAATCAGCAGGGGGAGTTCTACGCGCTGCCCCAGTCGCCGCAGCTCTTCAAGCAGCTGCTGATGGTCTCGGGACTCGAGCGTTACTACCAGATCGCCCGGTGCTTTCGCGACGAGGACCTCCGCGCGGACCGGCAGCCGGAGTTCACGCAGGTGGACATCGAGATGTCGTTTCCGGACGAGGAGCAGATCTTCGAGCTGATCGAACGTCTCTTCGTGGCCGTCTTCCCGGCCTCCGGCATCTCCTGTCCGGTCCCGTTCCGCCGGATTTCCTACGACGAGGCGATGGAGCGGTACGGCGTCGACCGGCCGGACACTCGGTTCGGGCTGGAGCTGGGGACGCTCGACGTCTCGATGAGCCCTTCGGAGATCCTCCGGAAGGCCGAGACGGTGAAGGGCTTCGCGGTTCCGAACGGCTCCGCCTTCCCGCGGAAACGGCTCGACGAGCTGGAGGCCGCCGCGAAGTCCCTCGGCGCCGGCGGCCTGATCTGGATCAAGACGGCGGCGGAGGCGGGCGCGCCCTGGAACTCCAACGCGAAGAAGATGCTCGACGACGCGACGCTCGCGTCGATCCGGAAGGGCCTGGTCGTCCACGACGGGGACCTGGTCGTCGTGGTCGGCGGCAAGAAGAAGACGGTGAACGACGTCCTCTCGACGCTCCGGGTCCAGGTGGCCCGGGAGGAGAAGCTGATTCCCGAGGGGCGCTACGAGTTCCTCTGGGTGACCGGGTTCCCCCTTCTCGAGTGGCACGAAGAGGACGGCCGCTGGTACGCGATGCACCACCCCTTCACCTCCCCTCACCCGGAGGACGTGGAGCTCCTCGAGTCGGACCCCGGGAAGGTCCGCGCGCGCGCCTACGACATCGTCCTGAACGGGATGGAGCTGGGCGGCGGGTCGATCCGGATCCACCGTCCCGACATCCAGGCACGGGTCTTCTCGCGGCTCGGCATCCAGGCCGAGGAGGCTCGCGCGAAGTTCGGTTTCCTTCTCGACGCCTTCCGGTTCGGGGCTCCGCCTCACGGGGGGATCGCCCTCGGCCTCGATCGCATCCTCATGATCCTGTCGAGGAGCCCGTCCATTCGCGACGTCATCGCCTTCCCGAAGACGGCGTCCGGCAGCTGCCTGATGACGGACTCTCCGGGGCCTGTCTCCGACGACCAGCTCCGCGAGCTGGGGATCTCCCTCGCGAAGCCGAGAATCTCGCCCCTCTGAGATGGCGGCGCTCCGTTCCTTCCGCTTCTCTCCTGGACCGGGCCTCTCGACGGCGGTCGTCGTCGGGGAGGGGGCCCTGGGCCACCTGGCCAGAGAGCTCCCCCGGATCGCGCCCGGGAAGTGGTTCGTGGTCTCGTCCCAGCCCGTCTTCTTCCTCCACGGCGAGAGGTTCCTCCGCGAGGCCGCCGCCGCGGAGCTGGACCCGACGCCGGTCCTGGTGCCGGACGGCGAGCGGGCGAAGACTTGGCAAGTCCTGGGTCACGTCCTCGCGGAGCTGATCGCCCGCGGTCTCCGCCGGGATGGCGGAATCGTCGCCCTGGGAGGGGGGACCGTCGGGGACGTCGGCGGGCTGGCCGCCGCTCTCGCCCTGCGGGGAGTGCCGGTCGTCCAGGTTCCGACGACCCTGCTCGCGGCATCGGACAGCGCGCTCGGCGGCAAGACGGCCGTCGACCTGCCCGCCGGGAAGAACATGGTCGGCACGCTCCACCACCCCCGCCTCGTCGTCGTCGACCCCGCGCTCCTCCGCACCCTCCCGGACCGCGACTTCCGGTCCGGCCTGACCGAGGTGGTCAAGAGCGCGATGCTGGACGCGGCGTTCCTGCGCCGGATGCCCGCGCTCCTGAGCCCGCTGAAGGAGCGGCGGCATCCCGCCGTCGCCGAGGCGGTCTTCCGGTCGCTCCGGATGAAGGGACGGGTCGTGGCCTCCGACCCCGAGGAACGAAAGGGCCTCCGGTTCGCCCTGAACTTCGGGCACACCGTCGGCCACGCCCTCGAGCAGGCGTCGGGACACCGGCTCTCGCACGGGGAGGCCGTGGCCTGGGGGCTCCTGGCGGCGCTGGTCCTCTCGGAGCGGCGCGGAGGGCTGGACCCGCTCCTTTCCGAACGGCTCTTCGGCTGGGTCGTGAGCCTGTCCGAGCCGCCCTCGCTCTCCCGGATGAGGATCGCGGCCTGGCCCGAGTTCCTGAAGGCGGACAAGAAGGGGGACCGGCGAGGCCTCCGGGCGGTGGTGCTGACCGGGCCAGGAAAGACCGCGACCATCCGGTGCGAGGCGGAGGAAGCGGGGGAGGCATTCCGGGAGGCCCGGCGCCGGTACAATACGGCACGGGATGGCTGAACAGGGACGGCTCCGCGTCCGAATCGTCTTCGTGCTGCTCGGAGCTTTCTCCGCTGTCGCCGTCGTTCCCCTCGTCCTCTCGCACCTCAGGCTGGCGTCCATCAACGGGGAAGCGCTCCGGACGGTGGAGGAGCAGGTCCTCCTCCGAAGCGCCGTCAAGATCGCGGGCGACGCGGACAACTACTTCGCCCGGGCCGGGATCCACCTCCGGAAGATCGCCGACGGGCTCGTCCTGGCGGAGTCGATCGCGCCCGATCGGGACCCGTTCGGGTTCGTCGGGCAGAGCGCTCTGCTGATCGGCTACGCCCGGCAGGCCGAGGGATTCCTCGTGCTGCGGACGCCCGACCTGTCGGGCCGGGGCGGCCGGTACGAGCCCGAGGGGCTGGAGCCGGCGGTGGAGGCCGAGCTTCGCCGGACGTGGGAAGCGGTGATGAAAGGGGACGGCAGGGAGATGGTGATCGGTCCGGCGATGCACGGGCCGATGTTCCCGGACGGCGGCATCGTGCTCGCCGTGCCGGTCACCTCCAGGAGCGGCGTGATCCTGGGGGCGGTCCAGGCCCTCGTTTCGCTCTCCCGCGTGAAGGGGCTCCTCGAGGAGGAGCGGAAGCGGGAGGTCACCGCCTACGTCATCGACCGGTCCGGGAACCTGGTGGTCGCTTCCGACCCGGCGTTGATCGCTTCCCGCGAGGTTCTCCCGAAGGTGGAGCTGGTCCGCGAGTTCATCTCCCACCCGGTGCGGTTGACCAAGTCGTACACCCACGGGGAGGGCCGGGGCGCCCGGAAGGTCCTGGGAACCGTGGCCCCGCTGGACATCCTCGGGTGGGGAGTTCTCGTGGAGAAGGACGAGGCCAAGGCCTACGCGATGGTGGAACGGATGATCCGGGCCACCTGGATCGGCGCTGCCTTCGCCTTCCTGCTGGCCGTCGGCGTCGCCGTCGTCGCCGCGCGGCTCCTCTCCAAGCCCGTCGTGGAGCTGCTGGCGACGGCGCGGCTGGTGGCGGACGGCCAGTACTCCCAGCGGGTGCCGGTCCGGGGCGCGCGGGAGCTGGCCGACCTCTCGGAGACGTTCAACGTCATGTCCGACGCGATCGAGAAGAGCGTCGACCGCCTCAAGCAGGCCGCGAAGGAGAACCAGGAGCTCTTCTTCAACTCGATCCGGGCTCTGGCGGCGGCGATCGACGCCAAGGACCCGTACACTCGCGGCCACTCGGAGCGGGTCGCGCGGTACGCGGTGGTCCTGGCCAAGAACATGGGGCTGCCTCCCGAGGAGGTCCGGAAGGTGAGGATCTCGGCGCTCCTCCACGACGTGGGGAAGATCGGGATCGACGACCGGATCCTGCGGAAGCCGACGGCGCTCACGGACGAGGAATTCGAGGTGATGAAGACGCACCCGGTCAAGGGAGCCCTCATCATGGGGCAGATCCCCCAGCTGAAGGAGGTCATCCCTGGCATGAGGCACCACCACGAAAAATGGGCCGGAGACGGGTACCCGGACGGTCTCTGTGGCGAGGAGATCCCGAAGCTGGCGAGGATCATCGCCGTCGCCGACACCTTCGACGCGATGACCACCACGCGTCCCTACCAGAAGGCGATGAAGCTCGACTACGTGGTCTCCAGGATCCGGTCGTTCTCGGGGATCCGGTTCGACCCCGAGGTGATCCAGGCGCTGGACCGCGCCTTCACGACCCACGAGCTCGAGGTCGTCGGCGAGGCCGCGCGGCTCGCGGTGACGGCTTGAAGCGAACGCGAGCCCTCGTCCTGGCGGTGGCGGCCCTGGGGGCCGGCTGCAGCGGGCTCAAACAGAAGCCGGCGGAGCAGCAGAACCCGCTCACGGTCGACATGCTCAACTACCGGAACGGCCTCGCCCTCCTCCGGGATGGGAAGGTCGACGAGGCGATCCAGCTCCTCAAGACCGCCGTCGACGCGTACCCGGGCGACCCCGCCGTCTGGAACGGCCTCGGCCTCGCTCTCCTCTACAAGCAGGAGTACCCGCTGGCGATCGGCAACTTCTCCGAAGCGCTGCGCCTGAACCCGGACTTCGTGGAGGCCCGCAACAACCGGGGCGTCGCCTTCATGGAGATCGGGAAGCTGAGGGAGGCGGAGGCCGACTTTCAGGCCGTCCTGAGCGGGAGCGCTTCCCGGGAGAAGGTGACGGCACACTTCAACCAGGGGCAACTGGAGGTGAAGCGGGAGGCCTGGGAAGCGGCGGAGAAGGAGTTCACGATCGTCCTGGCGGAGGACCCGAAGTATCTCCGCGCCAGCCGGGAGCGCGGGCTCGTCAGGGTCCAGCGGGACGAGTTCTCGGACGCCCTCGACGACCTGCTCCGGTACCTGAAGGCCGAGCCGAGGGACGCTTCCGCGAACTACAATGCCGCGCTGGCGCTCCTGACGACCGGCCGAAGGGACGTCGCTCGAAAGTACATGCAGCGCGTCGTCGCCGCGGCGCCGGAGAGCGAAGAGGCGAAGAAGGCGAAACGATTCCTGGAAGACGAGCCGGCGAGCCCGCCCCGAAAGGAGAGGTGACGTCATGTTTGCCGAGATCCTCTCTCCGCTCCTCGGGACCCCGGGCGCCGTGGCGGCCGCCTTCTACGACCGGCAGGGGCAGGCGATCGCGGAGGTCGGGGACCGGGCCGCGATCGAGATCCTGGGAACGTACCACTCGGTCTGGTTCACCGACCTCGTCCGGGCGGCCGCGACGGGAGGGCTGGGAGAGCTGCGTGAGCTGACCATCGACTTCGGGGAGAGGCGGGCCGTTTCGGCTCTCGTGTCGGGACGCTACTACGTCGTGGTGGTCTTCGCTCCGGACGGCCTTCCGGCGACGGGGCGGGCCGCGCTGGCGGAGGCCTGCCGCCGCCTGGAGATCGAGGTCGCCTGAATGGACGCTCCAGGCTCTTCCCGCCCCTCGGTCCTGGCGCGCCTGAGGCGCGGCCTCCTCATGACCCACACCGAGCTGATCGCGAAGGTGGGGGAGGCGGTCAAGGCGCGCGTCTCCGCGGACCCGAAGGCCCTGGAGGCGCTCGAGGAAGCCCTGATCGGAGGCGACGTCGGCCCGGCGACCGCGAGTGAGCTCGTGGAAGCCGTGCGGCAGGAGGTCGGCCGGAAGGGGTCCGCGGACGAGGGGCTGGTGCGGCGTGTCCTGCGGGAAGAGATCGAACGCCGCCTCTCCGTTCCGGCCCCGGCCCCGGCGACGGCATCCGGGGGCCCGAGGGTTCTCATGATGGTGGGCGTGAACGGAAGCGGGAAGACCACGACGGCGGCGAAGCTCGCGGCGCGCGCCTCGGTGGCGGGACGGTCGGTGATCCTCGCGGCCGCCGACACGTTCCGGGCGGCGGCGATCGAGCAGCTCGAGGTCTGGGCCGGGCGCCTCGGCATCCCGGTCATCAAGCACCGTCCCGGTGCCGACCCGGCCGCCGTGGTCCACGACGCCTGCACTGCCGCCAAGGCCCGGTCCGCGGACCTGTTGATCATCGACACCGCGGGACGGCTCCAGACGAAGCACAACCTGATGGAGGAGCTCTCGAAGATCCGGAGGATCGCCGGCCGGGAGATCCCGGGCGCCCCGCACGAGGTCCTCCTCGTCCTCGACGCCGTGAGCGGGCTGAACGGCCTGTCGCAGGCCCGGGAATTCACGAAGTCGTCGGGCGTGACCGGGCTCGTCCTCACGAAGATGGACGGAACGGCGAAGGGGGGCGTGATCCTCGCCATCGTCCGCGAGCTGAAGGTCCCCGTGAAGTACGTGGGCGTGGGCGAGACCGCCGAGGACCTCCTCGACTTCGACGCGGGGGCGTTCGCCGAGGCGATCGTGAATGGCTGATCCCGCCCTCGTCTGGAGACGGGTCTTCGAGCTCGCCGGGAGGGGGCGGTATTCCACCTCGCCGAACCCGCGGGTGGGCGCCGTGGTCGTCTCCGCCGACGGGACGATCGCCGGGGAGGGGTTCCACGAGAGGGCCGGGGGACCGCACGCCGAGGTGGCCGCCCTACGGGAAGCGGGCGAGAAGGCGCGAGGGGCCACGCTCTACGTGAACCTGGAGCCGTGCGCCCACCAGGGCCGGACGCCGCCCTGCGCGGACGCCGTGATCGCCGCCGGCGTGTCCCGGGTCCTCGCCTCCCTCGAGGACCCGGACCCGCGCACCCGGGGCGCGGGGCTGGCCCGTCTGCGCGGGGCAGGGATCGACGTGGAGACCGGGGCCTGCGCGGCGGAGGCGGCGCGGATGAACGAGATCTTCCTCGGCTCGGTGTCGTCCGGCCGGCCGTTCGTCCACCTGAAGTGGGCGTCGTCCCTGGACGGGAAGACCGCCTCGGCCAGCGGCGACTCGAAGTGGATCACGGGACCGGACGCCCGCGAGGAGTCGCTGCGGCTCCGGGAGGAGTGCGACGCCATCCTGGTCGGGTCCGGCACGGTCAGGGTGGACGACCCGCGGCTGACGCGGCGTCTCGGGTGGAACCGGTCGGTCGTGCCGCACCGGCGGATCGTCCTGGACGGCGACGCCTCCGTGCCTTCCGGGGCGCGGATGTTCGACCCGATCCCCGGGACGGAAGCGTGGCTGGTGACCGCCCGAGCGGCCGACGACCCGTCCCTCTCCTCCTTCCGGGCGCGCGGCGTCCACGTGGTGGCGGCCGCCGCGGCGGAGGGGCGGTTCGACCTGGGGGACCTTCTCCAGGCCCTCGGTCGGCTCGACGTCCGGTCGCTCCTCGTCGAGGGCGGGGGGGAGACCGCCTGGACCTTCCTGGCGGCCGGCTTCGCGGATCGTGTCACCGCGTTCGTGGCTCCCTCGCTGATCGGGGGCCAGGGCGCCCCGAGCCCGCTGGCGGGCGAGGGCTACCCCTCGGTGTCCCGGTTGCCCGCGCTGGACGACCTCGAGGTGGAGCGCATCGGGCGGGACCTGAGGATCACGGGACGCGTCGTCTTCGGGTGACGTAGGATCGGGCCGATGTTCACGGGTCTCGTCGAGGCGGTCGGGCGAGTGGTGGCGGTGGAGACCCGGCAGGCCGGATCGGTCCTGTCGGTCGAGAGGCCGCCCCTCTTTGCGGACGTGCGCGAGGCGGACAGCATCGCGGTCTCGGGAGTCTGCCTGACGGTCGTCGCGTCGGCCGACCGGGGCCGGCTGGAATTCGACGTCTCCCCGGAGACGCTGCAGCGCTCGACGCTCGGGAGCCTCCGCGCGGGCGCCCGCGTCAACCTCGAGAGGGCGATGGCCGCCGACGGGCGGTTCGGCGGGCACATCGTCGCGGGCCACGTCGACGCCACGGCGCGGATCGAGGGGATCCGGAGGGACGGGGACTTCTGGACCTACAGCTTCGGCCTGGACGACTCCTTCTCCCGCTACGTCGTGGAGAAGGGCTCGATCGCCCTCGACGGCATCTCGCTCACCGTCGCCGCGCTCGGGGAGCGCTCCTTCGCCGTCGCCGTGATTCCGTGGACGGCGGACCGGACGACCCTCGGGGCCCGCAGGAGCGGCGATCCGGTGAACGTGGAGGTGGACATCCTCGGGAAGTACGTCGAGCGGCTGCTCCTCGCGGACCGTTCCGGCGCCAGGGGGGACCGGGACGCCAGGCTCCGGGGCCTCCTCGGCGGTTCGTGACCGGCTCCGGGGTCTACGTTCACGTCCCGTTCTGCGCTCGCCGCTGCAGCTACTGCTCCTTCGTGACCGCCGTGGGCAGGCAGGGAGAGGAAGCCTACTTCGATGCCCTGGAGCTTGAGGCGGAGGCGCGGCTCGGGGAGCTTCCGCTTCCGATCGACACGGCCTATTTCGGGGGCGGAACGCCCTCCTACGTCGACCCCGCCCGCCTCGGCCGGCTGATCCTGCTCGTGAGGGGGGCCGGGGCGCGCCTGGTCGAGGTCACGGCGGAGGGAAACCCCGACGACCTCGACGTGACGACGCTCGACGGCCTTTCGGCGGCGGGGGTGAACCGCCTCTCGCTGGGAATCCAGTCCCTCGAGGACGCCGAGCTCGCCCTCCTCGACCGGCGGCACGACTCGGCCGGCGCCCTCGTGGCGCTCCGGAGGGCCGCGCCGCGGTTCGAGCGGATCTCGGCCGACCTGATGATCGGGATTCCCGGTCAGACGAGGGAATCGCTCCGGAGGAGCGTCGAGGGAATCCTCGAGAGCGGGGCCGGGCACGTGTCGGCCTATCTCCTCGAGATCGAGAAGGCGCCCGGGCTTCTCGCCCTCCGCGAGGAATCCCCTGGCCTCTTCGCGGACGACGAAGAGGTCGCGGAGAGGTGGGAAGAGGTGAACGAGGCGCTCGAGTCGGCCGGACTGGCGAGGTACGAGCTCTCGAACTGGGCGAGGCCGGGGCAGGAGAGCCGGCACAACCTGAAGTACTGGGAAGGGGAGCCGGTCCTCGGGCTCGGGCTCGCGGCTCATTCCTTCGACGGGGAGACCCGCCGGGCCAACACGGCCTCGATGGAGGAGTACCTGCGCCGGGTCGGCGAGCGCGGGCGCGCCGAGGCGACCCGGTCCCGCCTCCCGGCGGAGGAGGCGATCCGGGAGCGGGCGCTCCTGGGACTGAGGGTCGCTTCGGGAATCTCCGAGGAGGAGTACGACCGGGCCTGCTCGACCGCCGGAGCGGACGAGCGCGAGCGCCTGGGCCGTTGCGAGGAGGCCGCTCTCCTCGAAAGAAGGGAAGGCCGGATCCGGCTCACCCGGCGCGGCGTCCTCCTGTCGAACGAGGTCTTTTCTCTCCTCGTCTGAGCCCCCCGGCCTGCAGCTCCGCCCAGGACCGGCTCGTGCCGGAGATCTTCATCCTCCGGCGTCGACCGGCTCCCCGGTGCCGCCTCCCTGCACCTTCAGGTAAACGGCGATCCCGGCCGTGATCGCCAGCGGCACCGCGGCCAGGAGGCCGGCGGTCGACAGGACCCCCAGGTGCAGCATCTCCGCGATCCCCACCGCCTGGACGCCGAGGGCGTTGCCGCTCTGCATCCCGAGGAGGTAGACCATCGAGCGGGTGAGGAACTGGGGCGGCGCGGACTCCTTCACGATGCAGGCGTAGATGCTGACGCTCGCGAGCCCCATGCAGAGGCCGGCGGCGAAGATGGGGATCCCCGACAGGAGGAACGCCTTCGAGTCGAGGCAGACGGCGAGGACCCCGACGGCGGCGAAGAGGCCGGCCGCCGAGACCGGCGGGAGCTTGTGCAGCCGGTGCTCGAGGCGCACCGCCCAGAGGCTCCCGAGGATGGCTCCCACGGAGGCGAGCGCCGTCATCCCCCCCACGAACATGGGGCTCTTGCCCGCCTTGGACTGGAGGTAGTCGGAAAAGAGGTACTCCGCCCCGACGATGAGGGCCGAGACCGCCACCTGCCAGGCCGTCATGACGATCGCCGTCTTCCGCCCCGGAGCCTCCGCCCCCAGGGGGGTCGTGTCGGTCAGGTGCTCCGCGACCCGGCCCCGGAGGCCGAGGGTCGCGAAGACGACCGTCACCAGCCCGAGCCCCGCGTTGAGGAGGAAGAAGTCGCGCCAGCCCCCGGGAGAGTGCTGGGCGAAGTACCCTCCGACGAGGGGACCGGCCACGACGCCGAGGGCGGCGCCCACCTCGCCCCAGACGAGCGGGCGGGTGATCCGCCACCGGTGGAAGTCGGCCAGCGTCCAGAGCTGGCCGGCGAAGGCGATGGCTCCTCCCACGCCCATCACGAAGCGCCCGGCGAAGAAGGCGGGGGGCGCCTGGGAGAGGAAGCAGGTGATGTTCCCGGCCGAGAAGAGGAAGAGGCCCGAGAGGAAGAACGGGAGGGGAGGGACGTTCCGGCTGATCCACACGGAGAAGATGAGCGCGAGGACCATGACCCCGAAGAGCGGGTAGAGGTAGCTGTTGAGGATCATGCTCGACAGCTCCTCGCGGATGCCGAGGCTCGCGGCGATTCGAGCATTCGCCACGATGACGGCCGTCACCTCGAGGGCGGCGAAGGCCTCGATGAGGAAGAAGCCGATGTCGAAGAGCCGGTCGGTCGGGCTGTCCCGCCTCCCGGACGTCCCGTTCAGGGACCCGGTCTCGTGCGTCACTTCGCCTCCCTCGCTTCTTTCGCGAGGAGGGTCCCCTTTTCCAGCGTCTCCCCGAGGACCTCCAGGGCCTGGGCCAGCTCCCGCAGTTCCGGGGCCTCCTCCTCTCCGGAGGGCGGCCGGGCGAAGTCGCCGCGGGCGTAGCGCCGCGCCTGGTCCGCGAGGCGGCGCAGGGGGCGCGAGATGATCTTGTCGAACGAGCGGTTGAGGACGAGGAGCGCGGCTCCTCCGAGGAAGAGGTAGAGGGTCAGGATTCGCCTCGCGAACCCGCCCAGCGGCGCGAGGCGGACGTCCAGCGGCCAGCTGACGACGAGAGACCAGGCGCCTCCTCCACGCGCCTCCGAGAGGGAATCGACCGGGGTCTCCACGATCCACGAGTTTCTCCCGCTGACCGGGTCCTTCATCTCGGTCATGCTGTCACCCCTCGCGTTGATCAGCTCGACGAGCTTCCCGACCCGCTCGCCCTTGCCGAGGTCTTCGAGGGCCTTCAGTTCCGGGTGAGCGATGACGTGGCCCTCCCGGCTGGCCAGGTAGATGCTTCCTCCCCCTCCCGGGTGGATCTTGCGCAGGCGCGAGACGAGCCCGTCGAGGTCGAGGTCCACCGTGGCCACTCCCACGATCCGCCCTTCGCGCCGGATCGGGGCCGAGAACGTCACCATCAGCGTTCCGCCCCCTCCCTCGTCGAAGTAGGGCTTGGACCAGAGTCCTCTTCCGGCCTCGACCGGAAGCCGGTACCAGTCCCACCGCAGGTACTCGTACGGGATCGAGAGCTCGCTCTCCAGCCCCTTCCGCCGGAAGGCGTAGGGCGCAAAACGGCCCAGGGGGGTCAGGCCCGGGTCGAGGAAGACCCCGGCCCCGTAGAGCCGGGGATTCTCGTGCAGCGACCGGCGGAGGAGCTCGCGGATCTCGTCGCCGCGCAGGGACTCGCCGATCGAGAGGCCCCGGGCCATCCCTTCTGCGATGAGGCGGGGGGGCTCGAACGTGAGGTCGATCCCCTCTTCCTCGAGCTTGGCGATCTGCAGCGACTCGAGCTTCAGCTGCTTGAGGAAGGTCTCCCGGCCCGCCCGGTAGCTTTCCCAGAGGAGGAGGATCAGGGGAATCCCCATGAGGATGCCGAGAAGGATCTGGATTCGCTTGCGAAGGCTCACGACCGTTCCCCCCGCGCTCGATCGGCGGAGGAACGGCTCAGCGGCGATGGACGGGAATTGCTGGGATGCGAAACGCTCTGCACCGCGCGAGAAAAGCAAGAATCGGGCCATAGGTCCGGCGAGAAATTCGCCCTGTTCGGATGTTTTGTGCCGATGATTTGCCGGTCCGTCGTCCCGGAGTGCGTCTCACGGGACGCTCCCTGGGACAGGAATAGGACGCCGGAATCCCATGGCTGGCCCGCACCCGGGCCAGCCAGCCGGGTCTACGGACGCCGAGCCGTCCGAAGACCGTTTCCGACGACGGGCAGCGAGAAGGAGAAAATGGCTCCTCGGCCGAGGGAGCCCTCGGCCCGCACCTGTCCTCCGTGCCGCACCACGATTCGCTTGACCAGGGCGAGCCCGATGCCCGTTCCCTCGAATTCGGTCTCCCCGTGTAGCCGGTGAAAGACGCCGAACAGCTGGTCGGCGTAGGCCATGTCGAAGCCGGCTCCGTTGTCCTTCACGAAGTACTCGGGCCCCTCTGGACCGGGCCGCGAGCCGACCTCGATCACCGCGCGCTCCCGCTTCCCGCTGAACTTCACCGCATTCGAGAGGAGGTTCTGAAGGACGACCCGGATCAGCTCCGGGTCCCCGGTCGCGGGGGGGAGCTCCTCCGCTCGCGCCTCGAACCGATCCCACCGCTCGTCCGGGACGACCTCCCCGAGGAGCTCCTTCACCATGTTCGTCATGTCGATCGGCGCGCTCTTCATCTCGAGCCGGCTGGCGCGAGAGAAGCGGAGGAGGCCGTCGATCAGGTCGGACATCCGCAGGACGTTCGAGCGAACGAGCCCCACGAGACGCTGGACCTCGGGGTCGAGCTGCTCCAGATGGTCCCGGACGATGATCGCGGAGAACCCCTCGATCGCCCGAAGGGGAGCCCGCAGATCGTGCGACACGGAGTAGGAGAAGGCTTCCATCTCCTTGGTCGCAGCCTCCAGCTCGCCGCGCGTTCGTCGCAGCTCGTCGTTCTGCATCTCCAGCTCGGCCTGGTGGACCCCCAGCTCGTGGAGCAGGGAGCGGGCCTCCTCCGGAGATGGTTCCTGCCCTGCAGTTTCCCTGTCGGCGAACCGCTGCTCGGCCTTCAGGCGAAGGGACCGAGCGTCGGTCTTCACGGGAAGGGGAGTGGCTGGGCGCGGCTGCGCGTTCATGGACGCGCGAATCCTCCTGTCGCCCCGGCCGGGCGTCTTCCGGTGAGCCGATCAGGCCTCCTGCTCACCTGCCTTCGTCTCCGGGTCCCTCGGGTCTCGTCGGCAGCGCGAACGAGAACGTCGCCCCCTTCCCGACCTCGCCTTCCGCCCAGACCCTTCCACCGTGCCGGGTCACGATCCTCTTGACCAGGGCCAGCCCGATGCCCGTCCCCTCGAACTCGGCCACGCTATGGAGCCGCTGGAAGACCCCGAAGAGCTTGTCGGCGTAGGCCATGTCGAACCCGGCCCCGCTGTCCCGGACCCGGTAGACGGCGAAGTCTCCCTCGATTTCGCCGGTCACTTCGACCACCGGCTCGTCCGCGTGCGACGAGTACTTCAACGCGTTCGAGAGCAGGTTGATCCACACCTGCCGGAGCAGCGGGGCGTCCCCCTCCGCATCCGGTAGCTCGCCCAGCCGAAAGTCGACCTTCGTCCTTGTTTCCGGATCCCCGGCGACCTCCTCGAAGGCGGACCGGGCGATCTCTTTCATGCCCAGCCGTGTGAGCCGGATCTCGGTCCGGCTGGTCCGCGAGAAGGCCAGGAGGTCGTCGATCAGATCGGACATCCTTTGCGTATTGGAGCCGATGACGCCCAGAAGACGCTCTCCTTCGGCGTCGAGCTGCCCGCCGTGGTTCCTGATGACCTTTTCGCCAAAGCCCTTGATCGCCCGGAGCGGCGCCCGAAGGTCGTGCGACACGGAGTGAGAGAAAGCGTCCAGCTCCCTGTTGGCGGCCTCCAAGGATGCCGTACGCTCCTCGACCCGCCGCTCCAGGTCGGCGTTCAGCTGGTCGATCCGCTCGGCGGCCTTCTTGCGGTCCGTGATGTCCTGCACGAGAGCGACGAGGTAGTCCACGGAACCGTCCGTCTTCCGGACGGCGGCCACCGACAGGTCCGTCGAGACCGGACTCCCGTCCTTCCGGACGAACCGCTTCTCCATCGAATAGGCGTCGATCTCGCCCCGGAGGACGCCCTCGAATCGCTCCACCTCCGCTCCGAGGTCCTCCGGGTGGGTCAGGTCCGCCCACGTCGACGGCCAGAGTTCCTCACGGCTGTATCCCAGAATCTGGCAGAGCCGGTCGTTGACCTCCAGCCACCCCTTCGTCGGGGACGTGATGCAGCTGCCGATCATGGGTAGCTCGAAGAAACGCCGGAAGCGCAACAGTGATTCGCGGACGGCCTCCTCCGCCTGCTTGTGCTCGGTGATGTCCATCAGTGTGTGCAGGCTGGCAGGGCGTCCATTCCATTGAATATTCACGACGGTGTTCGCCAACACCCAGCGGAAGCTTCCGTCCTTGTTCAGAAGCCGGAACTCCAGGACGGAGGGGAGCGACTCTCCCCACATCCTTCGTTGGTAGTTGTCCACGATCTCGGCGCGATCGTCCGGATGAACGAACAAGGGAAAAGGGTTCGAGACGATTTCGTCCGCCGAGAATCCGGTCATCGTGATACTGGCAGGGTTGAACTGCTCGATCAGACCATCGTGGATCACCACGACGGCCTCGAAGGTGCTGTCTACCAGGAGCCGGTACTGTCCTTCACTCTCCCGCAGCGCCTCGTCGGCCTGCATGCGCTCGGTGATGTCGTCGAAAACGCCCAGGATGCCCTCGACCCGACCGCCGCCATCGAACAGAGGGATCTTGGTCGTATCGACCCATATCGGTGTGCCGTCCGCCCTCTGCAGTCGTTCCACGATATGACGTTTCGCCTTGCCACTACCGACGACCTGCGCGTCATCCGATCGATACGCTTCGGCCATTTCCCGAGGCCACGGCAAGTCGAAGTCCGTCTTCCCGACGACTTGCGCCGTGTCGGTCAAGCCCGCTGCCCGGGCGAATTGCTGGTTGCACCCGAGGTAGACGCTGTCCCTGTCTTTTCGGAAGATGGCCTGGGGGACGGAATCCAGGATCTCCCGGAGAAGCGCTCGATTGGCCCGTAAGTCCTCCTCGGCCTTCTTGCGCTCCGTGATGTCCCGTGTGATCTTCCCGAAGCCGCGCAGTTGACCCGACTCGTCCCGTAGGGCGGTGATGACGATGCTGGCGAAGAACCGGGAGCCGTCCTTGCGGACCCTCCAGCCTTCGTCTGCAAAGCGCCCTTCCGCCGCCGCCACCTTCAGTTCCCGTTCCGGCTTCCCGCTCTCGATGTCCTCCGGCGGATAGAACAGGGAGAAGTGCTGCCCGATGATCTCCTCCGGTCGATAGCCCTTGATCCGCTCGGCTCCCGCGTACCATCTCACGACCCGGCCAGCCGGGTCGAGCATGACGATGGCGTAGTCCTGGACGCCCTCGACCATCAGGCGGAAGTCCGTCTCCCGTTCGTGCAGAGCGCTTTCCGCTTTGTCCCTCTGTGTGCGGAATCGGCTCGATGAATAGGCATTGGCGAGGCTCGCCTGGATGAGGGTGCGAAAGCGGTCCATCAGATCGCGTGTCCGCTTGAAGTACGCGTTCTCCTTCGTGTCGAGGATGCAGATGGTTCCGAACAGCTCGCCGTTCGGCCATGCGATGGGAAGGCCGCAGTAGGAAATCATGCCCAGCTGGATGTCTGGATTGTGGTCCCAGTCCGGGTCTTTCAAGGCATTGGGCACCAGCAGCTCGAGCCGGGTGCTCATGACCTTTTCGCAATAGAGCCCCGTTCCTAACGGCGCCTTCTCGCCCCGATGGTAGACGTTGCCGGGACTGTGGCTACTGACGAACACCTCGAGTTCGTGCGGGTGCACTCGCATGATCAGCGCAGCCGGGACCCCCGCGATCTCCGCGAGCAGGTCGGCTGTGGTCTTCCAGTTCTCGATCTCCGCCTCCGGTAGCTCGATGTCGTCGAGTAGCGGGTATCTTGGGTATCTCGGGCCGAGTCTCTGGCCGTCGACTTCGGTCGACATGATCAGAGTCCCCAGGAGGGGCGTCGCGCCGCACGTTCGAGCCTCTCGAGCCCCGGCGAACTCCCTGGCACCGTCCTCGTGGTTCGTATCGGATCAGCCAGATCGCCGAGATTGACTCCTCGATAGCCGACCGGGGAAATAGAAATCCGCCGCGGGGAGCCGATGTGAAGGATGCCGGTTCGCAGACCATCCATTTTCCCTCTGACGAGCGTGCCGCCCTGGCACGGCCAAGGCCAGCGGGCCGATGGGAACGACACCGAGCAAGGGATCGCCGAATGGAACGGCATGGTCGGAACCTCTGCAAGCGGGATCATCTCACAGCGGCAGGGTCAGGAGCCTTTCGAAGTCCCCGGCGGCAGTACCAGCTTCCGCCGGGACGCGCTGACGTCGGACGGCGGCTTCACCGGAAGCCAGAAGGAGAAAATGGCTCCTCGGCCCAGCTCCCCTTCGGCCCAGATCCGCCCTCCGTGCCGGACGACGATCCTCCGGACCAGGGCGAGGCCGACCCCGGTCCCCTCGAACTCGTGGATCGCGTGGAGCCGGTGGAACACTCCGAACAGCTTGTCGACGAACTTCATGTCGAATCCGACCCCGTTGTCCCGGACCCGGTAGATCGCCTCGTCCCCCTCGACCTTGCCCTCGACGACGATTTCCGGGCGCTCCTGTCCAGAGGAGAACTTGACCGCGTTCGACAGGAGGTTCTCCCAGACCGTATTCAGGAGTCCGGCATCCCCGGTGGCCTCAGGCAGGACACCCACGGAGAAGGCGACCCGCGAGAGAAACGCAGGGTCCGCTACAACCTGGGTGAATGCCTTCTTTGCGGCCTCGGTCATGTCCACCGAGCCAAAGGTGAGATCGGCCCGCCCCGCGCGAGAGAAGGAGAGGAGGTCGTCGATGAGGTGTCCCATCCGCTGAGCGTTCCAGCGGACCTGCCCGAAGTGGCGGCGTCCGTCGTCGTCGAGCTGCCCGCCATGGTCCCGGGCGATCAAGGCCGAGTGGCCGTCGATGGCCCGGAGGGGCGCCCGAAGCTCGTGGGCGACGGAGTACGAATAGGTTTCCAGCTCCCGGTTGGCTTCCGCCAGCTCCGCCGTCCTCTCCACGACTCTCCGCTCCAGCTCGGCGTGGAGCGTCTGGAGTTCCTGCTCGGCCCGCTTTCGGTCGATGGCCGTCGCCATCTCGCCGGAAAGGAAAGAGAGGAAGTCCATGTCCGGCCTGCTGAAGCGCGCCTCGGTCGTGTAGGTCTGGACCACGACGGCGCCAATCGTCACGCCCGAGACCTCCAGGGGAGAGCCGAGCCAGCTGGAGGGAAAGGTGCCGTGGACTTCGACTTCTCTCCTCGCCACGAGATTCTCCAGGTCCTCGCGGGAAGCCAGCAGGGGCTTCCCGGTCCGGATCACGAATTCCGTCAGTCCACGGCCAACGGGCTTCGGCGCGGGAGCCGGGTCGAACTCGTCCACGAAGTACGGAAATTCGAGCACTTCCTTCGCAGGGTCCAGAAGAGCGACGTAGAAGTTTCGCGCCTGAACCACTTCCCCGAAGATCGCGTGAGCGCGATCGAAGAAGTCGTCGAGGCTCCGTGTGCCGCTGGCAGCTTCCGAGATACGGTAAGCCGCCTCCCGCATGCGCTCGGCGTGCCGCCGCCCGGTGATGTCCTCGAAGACACCCAGAATGCCCTGCGCCTCGCCTCTGGCGTCCAGCATCGGGACCTTCGTCGTTTCGACCCACCGCTCGGTACCGTCCGACAGCCCACGCGCCGCCACGTGCCGTTTCGGGACCCCGCTCCCCATGACCCGCTCGTCATCGGCTCGCTGGGCATCGGCTTCTTCCCGACGCCCGCTGAGGTCGAAGTCCGACTTGCCGACAACTTGCTCCGGGCCGGCCAACCCCACCCATCGGGCGAAGGGTTGGTTGCATCCGAGGTAGACGCTGGCCCGGTCCTTCCAGAAGATGGCCTGGGGGACCGAATCCAGGATCTCCCGGAGAAGAGCTCGATTGGCCCGTAGGGCCTCCTCCGCCTCCTTGCGCTCGGTCACGTCGGTCAACGCGACCCGACAGGACCTCGACCCGGAGAAAAGGTCGTCGTGGACGACGGAGTCGATCCGGCCCCGGAAAGGCGCGCCTTCCTCCGTCACCATCCTCACCTCGAAGGACGACGGCTTCCCGGTCTCGAAAAGCCGCCGGAGGTGAAGGTCGTAGGTCTCCTGGCTCGCGGAATCGACGAAGCGGCTGAAGGGACGCCCGATGAGTGCCGTCCGGGGGACCCCCAGGCGGCCCGTGAGAGTCAGGTTCGCCTCCAGGAGCAGTCCCTTGTCATTCAGGACCGCGTATCCCACCGGGGCGAGGTCGTAGAGGTCGAAGTACTTCTCCCGGGATGCCTCCAGCTCGTCACGCGTTCGCCACAGCTCCTCGTTCTGCAGCTCCATCTCGATCTGGCGGACCTCCAGCTCGTGGACGAGGCCGAGGGTCTCCTCGGGCCTCTGCTCGAGCCCGGGAGCTTTCCTGGCGGCGAGCCGGCGCTCGGCCTTCTCGCGCAAGGCCCGATCGTCATTCGTCACGAATGGGACCTTAGCGGGGGGTGGGCCGCGACCCGCTTCATATAGCCGTATGGACCGGCATGCTCGTTTCCGGAAGCAGGACGATGCTGGCCGCCTCCAAGGGCTAGGCGCCGCTGGAACCGTCGGGGAGACGGCCCAACTTCGTAGAAGAGGTGCCGCCGAAAAGGCCCCTCGCATCCGTCAGGGCCTTCGTCCCGCCAGCGGCAGTCGATATCACGTGCACGTGGTCCGGCTGCCAATGGATAACGCCCCCGCTGACGACGTCGAGGTCGGCATCGGTGAGTTCGGTAGGCGTTTCAGGGGGCTTCTCGTCCTGAGCCATCGGGACTCCTTTCGGGCTCGCGCTGAAATGCGCAGATCGTGCGGCGCCGAGCTCCGCGATGTCAAGTGAGGAACGGCGGAGATGCGCGCCGGAACCCGCCTGGGTCATCCCACCCAGAGAGCGCGAAGAAGGGGGGCTAGGGGATGGCGAGCCTCGAGCGCGACAAGTGGGAAAACGTCATCCTCCGGTTCCGGGTCGGCGGTCGCGGCACGCCGGAGCTCCGGGAGAATCTCGGGCCGATGACGGTCGACGACGTCCGGGCCGAGGCGGACAAGATCGTCGGCCGCTGGTGCGGCACGACGCGGCACATTGATCCCCGGATCATCTTCTCGGCGCTCGCCGATTCGTATGTGAAGGCTGAGGCGCCTCGGCTGTCGGATCAGGACCGGGCCCTCCTGTCGAGAGTCGTCCTGAGGCACCTTCGACCTTTACTTCGAGCCGGACACTCTGCTCTACGAGAAGATCGACCAGGCTGCCTATCAGGCTCGACGGGCCCGCCTGGCATCTGATATCGAACGAGTGGAGGCAGAGCTAACGGAATGCGGTGATCCTGCCGCGAAGGTCCCACAGGCTCTCGATTTTGCGGTCGACGTTCTGTCTAACGCCAAGGCCCGTTGGCGCGGCTTCACGATGGAGCAGAGGCAACGCCTCATCAAGGCGTTCTTTCCGTCCGGCCTCGCATTTGACGGGCGAGAATTCCGAACACCCGTAACCGCCGCCTTTTTCAGTGTTTTAGGGACGATTTCGGGAGGAAATGAAAAGTTGGTACCCCCAGCGGGATTCGAACCCGCGATCTCGACCTTGAAAGGGTCGCGTCCTGGGCCGCTAGACGATGGGGGCACGCGGACGAGAGGCGGGATTCTAACCCATCCGGCGGGGCGGACTGGCTCAGGGGCTTCCGAGCTTCGTCCGGAGCTCTCCCAGCTCGGCGGTCAGGGCCTCGACCCGCTCCTCCAGCCGCGCCACCCGGCCGGCGAGAGTCTCCTGGGCCTCGGCGTGGGGGGCGGCGCCGGCAGGCGCACTCAGGTCGGCCGGGAGGTCGCCGGAGAGAAGGTGCCCGAAGCGGGCCTCCTTCTGGCCGGGCCGGCGCGCGAGGATCGCCACGAGCGGATCCTTGCCGGCGGACAGCTCCGACAGAGTGGCGTCGACCTCGTCGAGGGAGGCGAACGGGTGGAGCCGCTCGCTGCGGCCCTTCAGCTCGCCGGGCGTCTGGGAGCCGCGCAGGAAGAGGAGAGTGAGGATCGCCTTGGCGGGCGGCGTCAGGCCGAGCTTCGCTGCCAGGTTCTCCTCCCACTTGTCGGTCCGCGAGCCGACCACCTTCCAGACGAGGACCAGCTCGCGCATCGACTCGAGGGCCCCGAGGACGTCCGTCTCCGACAGCTCCAGGACGGGCTCCCGGTTCGACTTCTGGTTGCACGCGGCGACGAGGGCGCCGAGCGTGAGGGGGTAGTACTCGGGAGTGGCCTGCTGCTTCTCCAGGAGCGATCCCAGTACCCGGATCTCGGCGGGGGCGAGGGTTCGAGGGAGGCGCATGCCTGACTTTACCCCCGCGGGGCGTCCTCTTCGTGGCTGAGATCGTCGGAGGCCGTGGCCAGGTCACCCGGGTGGAGAGATGGCCGAGGAGCGGGTGATGCCGGTCCCGCGGGCGGCGGTGGGGGAGCCCGCCCCCTGACCCGGCGCTCCCCTTGACTTCCCGGTCCGACGTGCGCATATTTACACACTATGACGAGCAAGGAAATCATCCGGCGAATCCAGGCGGCCGGATGGGCCCACGCTCGCACCACGGGAAGCCCCTGGCACTTCCAGCACGCCACGAGGCCCGGCGTCGTCACCGTCCCTCATCCGAAACGGGACATGGCGGTCGGGACGCTCAAGAGCATCGAACGCCAATCAGGGGTGAAGCTGACATGACGACCTACATCGGACTTCTGCGGAAGGACCCGGACTCAGACTTCGGCGTCGACTTTCCTGACTTCCCCGGTTGCATCACGGCCGGGACGACGATCGAGGAGGCGGTCGTCATGGCCCGAGAGGCCCTCGGCGGGCACATCGAGGCCATGGTGGAGGACGGGGAGGAGATCCCCGCCCCGTCCGGCCTGGAGGCCGTCCTGGCCGATCCGGACAACAAGGGGGCCGTGCCGATCCTCGTGCCGGTGGAGCTGCCCGGGAAGGCCGTCCGCGTCAACATCATCGTCCCGGACCGCGACCTGAAGGCGATCGACGCCTATGTGAAGAGCCACGGGATGACCAGGTCGGGGTTCCTCGTGACGGCCGCGAAGAAGGCGATGGGGGCGCGCGGAAAGCACGCGTGAGGCGATCTGCTTCGCCCGCGAGAGTTGAGATTGGTGAGCCGTGCGGGGATCGAACCCGCGACCTCTTGCTTAAAAGGCAAATGCTCTGCCACTGAGCTAACGGCCCGACCTGAACCGAGTCTACTTCAAGGCGAGGTGGCGGCGGCCTCGGGCTACCGGACCGTGGCGGGGAGCCAGGCGTCCAGCCGGGTGCCGGGGCGCAGGATCGTCTCGTGCCTCTTGGCGCCCGTGCCGAGGAGGGCGACGCGGCACCCGACCTCCTCCTCGAGGGCCGCGACGTACTGCCGGGCCTTCTCCGGGAGGCGCTCGAACTCGCTGATGCCCGCCGTGCTCGACTTCCATCCCGGGAAGTCGCGGTAGACCGGGCAGGCCTGCTCGTAGTGGTCGATCCGCGCCGGGATCTCGGTGAGGGTCCGGTCGCCGATCCGGTACCCGACGCAGATCCGGATCGGGTCCTCCTCGTCGAGGATGTCGAGCTTCGTGAGGGCGAGAGCGTCCAGGCCGCCGATCCGGACGGCGGTCCGGGCGACGATGGCGTCGAACCAGCCGGTCCGGCGGGGGCGCCCGGTCACCGTCCCGAACTCGCCGCCGCGCGTCCGGATCCTCTCGCCGATCTCGTCGTGGAGCTCGGTGGGGAAGGGGCCGGAGCCGACGCGGGTGGTGTAGGCCTTCATGACGGCCACCACGACGCCGATGGCGGAGGGGGGGAGCCCGAGACCGATGGCCGCCCCGCCGGGGCCGCAGGAGGACGACGTGACGAACGGATAGGTCCCGTGGTCGAGGTCGAGCATCAGGCCCTGGGCTCCCTCGCAGAGGAGGCGCGCCCCGGCCTCGAGCCGCTCGGAGATGAGGACGCTGACGTCCGTGACCATGGGAGCGAGGCGCCGGCCGCACTCGATGTACTCGGCGAGCGTCGCCTCGACGTTCGGCGCCTCCACCTGGAAGAAGTGCTTCAGAGCGTCGGTGTGGTACGAGAGGAGGGGCATGACCGCCTTCACGAAGCGGTCGGGGTCGACGAGGTCGGCCATCCGGATGCCGGTGCGCGCCGCCTTGGTCTCGTAGGTGGGACCGATCCCGCGGGAGGTGGTCCCGATCCCGGCGCTGCCGAGCGCCTTCTCCCTCGCGCCGTCCATCAGGGCGTGCGTCGGGAGGATGACGTGGGCCCGGTCGGAGATCCGGAGGTTGTCGCCGATGGGAACGCCGGCCTTCCGGAGGCTGTCCATCTCGGCGAGGAGCGCCCGCGGGTCCACGACGAGCCCGTTGCCGATGAGGTTGAGGACTCCCTCCCGGCAGATGCCGGACGGAATGAGCCGGAGGGCGAAGTGCCGGTCCTCGAACTTGACGGTGTGCCCGGCGTTGTGTCCACCCTGATAACGCGCCACCAGGTCGAAGCTCGGGGAGATCAGGTCGACGACCTTCCCTTTTCCCTCGTCGCCCCACTGACCCCCGACGACCACCACGACATTACGGTTCTGCTGTCTCACCCGCGGATTTTAGCCCGGTTCGGGGGCGGGGGGCCCGGAATGACGAACGGCCCCGGGTGCGAGAATCGCGGGCGATGCGCGACCGACTCGTTCTCGACGGCGATTCCCTCACCCTCTCCGACCTGGCCGGCGCGGCGGACGGACGCCCGGCGGTCGCTCTCTCCCCGGACGCGGCGGCGAGGGTGGACGCCTCCCGCGCCGTCATCGACCGCGCGGTCGCGGAGAACCGGGTGGTCTACGGCGTGACGACCGGGTTCGGGAAGTTCGCCGACGTCGTGATCCCTCGCGACCGGCTGGAGGAGCTGCAGCGGAACCTGGTGGAGAGCCACGCGGCCGGCGTGGGCGAGCCGATCCCGTCCCGGACCGTCAGGGCCCTGATGCTCCTCCGGGCCAACTGCCTGGCGAAGGGGTTTTCCGGCGTGAGACGGGAGACCCTGGAGTTCCTGATCCGCCTGCTCGTGGCGGGGGTCCACCCGATCGTCCCTTCCCAGGGGTCGGTCGGAGCGTCGGGCGACCTCGCGCCCCTCGCTCACCTGGCGCGGGCGCTGATCGGGGAGGGGGAGGTCGAGTACGGGGGAGTCACGATGCCGGCGAGCGAGGCCCTCCGGAAGGAAGGGCTCGTGCCCGTCACGTTCGGGGCGAAGGAGGGGCTCGCGCTCATCAACGGCACGCAGCTGACGACGGCCGTGGGGGCGCTGGCCCTGCACCGTCTCCTCGCCCTCCTGAAGGCGGCCGACCTCCTGGCCTCGATGACGATCGACGCGCTGAAGGGGACCGACGCGGCGTTCGACCCGAGGGTCCACGCGGCCCGGCCGCACCCCGGGCAGGGGGCGTCGGCCGCGAACCTCTGGAAGCTCCTCTCCGGGTCCCCGATCCGGGAGAGCCACCGCCACTGCGCCGGGGTGCAGGACGCCTACGCGCTCCGGTGCACGCCGCAGGTCCACGGCACGGTCCGCGACGCGGCGGCGCACGCGCTGCGGGTGGTGGAGATCGAGATGAACGCGGCGACCGACAACCCGATGGTGTTCGCGGGGAAGGACGGCGAGGGGACGCTGATCTCCGGGGGGAACTTCCACGCCGCGCCCGTGGCCCTCGTGTTCGACATGCTGACCGCGGCCGTGACCGACCTGGCGTCGATCTCGGAGCGGCGGATCGAGCGCCTCGTGAACCCGACGCTCTCGCCGGACCTCCCCCCGTTCCTGGTGAGGGAGGGGGGGCTCAACTCGGGCTTCATGATGCTGCACGTCACGGCGGCGGCCCTCGTCTCGGAGTGCAAGGCGAACTCCTTTCCGGCGTCGGTGGACTCGATCCCGACGTCGGCGGGGAAAGAGGACCACGTCTCGATGGGGCCCATCGCCGCGAGGAAGTTCGCGCGGAACGTCGAGAACCTCGAGAACGTCCTGGCGGTGGAGTTCCTGGCGGCCGCTCAGGGACTCGAGTTCCGGCGCCCCCTCCGGAGCTCGGAGCCGATCGAGGAGGCCCACGACCTGCTGCGGACGCGGGTCCCGTTCTGGGAGAAGGACCGCTTCGCGGCGCCGGACATCGCCGCCGCCCGCCAGGTCCTCACCGCCGGTCTTGGGAGCGTCCTGACGCGGCTGGGGTGACCGACGCTTCCGCGATGCGGAAGGCCAGCTCGGAGGGGAGGTCGGCGGAGAGGGCACCGCTCTCGGGAAAGACCAGGGTCGGGAGGCGGTCGAGGACCGGAGCGAGGCCGGGAGGCGGCCCGGAGGACGGACACCGGTTGATCAGGAGCGACGGGCGCTTACCCCCGTCGAGGAGCGCCTGGACCAGGGTGGCCGACGTCGCGAGGGCGGTGGCGTCGGGGGAGGTGGCGACGACGAAGCGGGCGTGGGAGAGCTCGTCGGCCGTGGCGCGGCTCCGGCCGGCGAACCCGTCGTAGAGGCCGTCGAAGACCCGGAAGAACTCGGCGAGGTCGGAGAGGAAACCGAAGCCGAGGGCCTTGTCGGCGACCCTGAGGATCGCCGCGGCCCCCCGGGCGGTCCCCGAGAGGGCCCGGTTGAGCAGGGAGTCGCTCCGCAGGAACCACCGGAGCGCGTCGTTCTCGAGGAGCTCGACCATGCGGCGGGGCGCCGAGAGGAAGTCGAGGCCCCGGGCCGCCGGGGGGGTGTCGAGGACGATCAGGTCGATGTCGGGGTTCTTCGAGTGCTCGGCCAGGGCCTCCACTCCCATGTACTCGGTGACGCCCGGGAGGGAGTGGACGAGCCCGGAATAGAGAGGGTTCGCGCGGATCCGGCGGCCCGCGTCCTCGGGGGCGATCCGCTTCAGGAGGCGGTCGAAGGTGGCCGCGGGGTCGATCTGCATGGCGCGGAGCTGGCCGCCCGGCGGGATCCCCCGGCCCGTCACCTCGACCGGGTGGTCGGCCATGCCGGAGAGGCCGAGGGCCTGGACCAGCCTGCGGGCCGGATCGACGGTCATCACGAGGACGCGCCGCCCCTTCCGGGCGGCGGCCAGGCCGCAAGCTGCCGCCAGAGTGGTCTTCCCGACCCCGCCCGGGCCGACCAGGACGAGGAGGCGTTCGGTCGCCAGCGCCTCGTCCAGGGCGAAGGGGATCCTCGGCGCCCGGGCGCCGCCCGGGCCCGGGGCCGGGTGGCCCAGAGGCGCAGCCGGCTTCCCCAGCAGCTGGTCGACGAACGCGCCCAGGAAGGCCCGGTCGGGAGGGCCAGACATCTCCGAGACGCGGATGGTCGGCAGCGAGAGGCGGGGGAGGACCTCGGTTCTCCCTCCCCGTCCGATGCGGTTGACCAGCAGGAGTGTCGACGCGATGCCCGCTCGTTCCTGAGCCCCGTCCTCCATCTCCTCCGTCTCGCGGGCCGCCAGCTCCGAGGGCTCGGCGACGAGGACGAGGGCAGCCTTCCGCGGATCGGAGAGGAGGGCGTCCAGGTCGGCGGCGAGTCCCCGGAGGGGACCTCCCGGGATCGTCTCGAGGAGAGTCCTGGGAAGGGCGAGAAGCGAGAGGGCGTGCCCGGTGGCCGGGGCGTCGAGGATGACGACGTCGTACTTCGGGAGGCCCGCCCGGGAGCGCGTCCGCTGGAGGATCTGCCGGACCTTCCCGAGGAGGAGCACGTCGGGGAGGCCCGGCGTCGCCCGCGTGAAGTACCGGAAGGTCGACGAACCGAGGATCTGCGAGGCGACGAAGGAGATCGGGATGGCCGACCGGACGAAGTCCTCCAGGACGCCGGAGAAGGAGGTCGTCAGGAGGTGGAGCCCCTTCTCGACCTGGGTCTCCCGGTAGCCCGGGTCGTCCGCGCCGAACAGGGGCGCGGCGTCGGCCCGCCCGTCCGTGAAGACGAGGAGCGTGGCCTTGCCGCTGCGGGCCGCGAGGACGGCGAGGGCGGCGGCGGCCGTGCTCTTCCCGGTTCCCCCCTTGCCGGAGACGACGACGAGCCGGCGTTCCAGGGTCGACGCGAGGGGGCCTTCGATCTGCTCGGAAGATGCCAACGCCCGCATTTTCACGCCTTCCGGCCCTCCGGGGCGGCCTTTCGCGTTTCACCCGGCCTGGGCAGATAATCGGCTCTGGAATATTCATCGGGGATATAAGGAGTGGAGATGGTCGAAGATCTGTTTCGTGCGCTGCGGTCGAAGGGCGAGGAGGTCGTGACGGAGGTCTCCAACAGGATCCTCGCGAATCCCGCGTTCGTGGAGGTCCTGAAGAAGGGGATGGTCGTCGGAGAAGTGGTGGAAAAGCAGGTCGGAGCCGCCCTCAAGAAGATGAACGTGGCGACTCGCAAGGACCTCTCGAAGATGGAAGCCAGGATCGCGGAGCTCGAATCGGAGCTGGCGTCTCTCAAGTCGGCGGGTGCGAAGCGTCCGCGGGCGAAGTAGACCCGCGGCATCGGAGGATTGATGAGCCAGGAAGAGGCCGAAGGGGCCCGTGTTCGCCGTCCGCGGCGGGCCCGCGGTGAGGTCGTCGCTTTCCCTCCCAAGGTGAAGCGTCCGAAGGTCGCGATCACGGGAGGGGCGGGGTTTCTCGGGTCGAGGCTGGTGAAGGCGCTGGCGCTCGCGGAGGAGTGGGACATCGTCGTCCTCGATCTCGCTCCGGGATCGAACGCTCCCGCCGAGGTGCGCCACCGGTTCCTCGACCTGAACCTCCCCCACGCGGACGGAACCGTCTACCGGATCCTGAAGGACGAGGAGCCGGACGTGGTGGTCCACCTCGCGGCCATCAGGAGTCCGTCCCTCGACACGACCTACTCGCACGAGCTGAACTCCCTCGGCGCGCTGCACGTCCTCGCCGCGGCCGGCGAGGCGAAGATCCCGAAGATCGTGATGGGCTCGACCACGATGGTCTACGGCGCCAGGGGCGACAACCCGAACTTCTTGACGGAAGACCACCGGCTGCGGGCCGACGCCGACGACCGGTTCGTCCAGGATTTCGTGGAGGCCGAGAAGCACGCCCGCGACCACCAGAGGAACTACCCCGAGTCCCACGTCTCGGTCCTCCGGTTCGCCCAGGTCCACGCGCCCGAGGTCAGGGACTACAAGGCGAAGTACTTCGAGTCGTTCTTCGCGGTCACGATGCTCGGCTACGACCCGCTCATCCAGGTCCTCCACCCCGAGGACGCCACGTCGGCCCTCCTGAAGGCGGTCTGCCTCGGGGAGGTCCGCGGCGTGTTCAACATCGCTCCGGAAGGGGTGCTGCCGCTCTCGTCGATCCTCCTGCTGTACGGCGCCCTCCCGGTGCCGGTTCCGCACCCGCTCGCCTACCCGCTCATCGAGGCGGCCTGGCTCGCGGGGCTGGCGCTCGCTCCGGGGATCCACGCCCACTACCTGCGCTACCTCTGCGTCGCCTCGAACGAGAAGGCCAGGAACGTCCTCGGATGGTCGCCGGTCTGGACGACCCTCGACTCGGTCCTCGAGTCGGCGCAGGCGCACCGCGGACAGGACCGGGTGCTCGACTGGGCCGCGCTGGAAGAGGCTGCCCGGCGGGCGGCCTACCGCTACGAGCAGCGCGTCCACCAGACGCGCCGGACGCCGGCGGCGGAGCCCCCCGTCGGGACGCCGTCGGAGAAGGAGGCGGTCTCGTGAGGAGCGCCCATCACGAAGGTGTCCGATCCGACCCCGGCTTCACCCCGAGCCTCGCCCAGCGACACGGAAACGAGGACGCGCTCCGCTCGGCGCTGGGCGAGGCCGGCCGGTTCCTGAGGGAAAACCCCCAGTTCACCTCCCCGAGGTCC
>CAIMWE010000060.1 GCA_903845115.1 uncultured Acidobacteriota bacterium
AGTGGGACCGTCCCCCTCGTTCCGCCAGCCGGGTCTCCTACCTGGGCCGCGGAGTGATTCCCTCGTCGTCGATGGGCGTCGGCCTCGGTGTCGCCGTCCCCCTCGGGGTGTGCGTGGCGGTGGGAGTCGGAGTCCGGGTCCTCCCCGGAGTGGCCGTGGCCGTCGGGGTCGCGGTCCGGGCCGGAGTGGCCGTGGCCGTCGGCGTCGCCGTGCGGGTCGGAGGCGCCGTGGGAGTCGCCGTTGGAGTACTGGATGGAGCTGGGGTATTGGTCGGGGCCGGGGTGGGCGTCTGGGTGGCGATGGGCGTCTGGCGCGGCGTCGCGGTCGGGGTCGGTGAGCCCGGAGGGTTTCCCTCGCCCGAGGGACCGTTGTGGCACGTGTAGCAGCCGACGGGCGTCCCGACGGCGAGCTGGATGGTCCCGTGCTCGGTGGTGAAGGACCGGTTGGTGAAGGTCCGGGAAAGGACGGTTCCCTTGTAGTCCGTGCCGTGGCAGGCCTGGCACGCCGCCGCCCCGCCCTGGGCGGCGTCGCCGTGACTGCCGACCCACGCCTGCCCGAGAGTGTGGAGACCGTGCGGTCCGCCGTTCGAGGTCCGTGGCACGGCCCCGTTGTGGCAGGTCGAGCACTCCGAGAGGGTGCCCGCGTGCCCCTGGAGCGCGATGTTCTGGAGGTTGTCGTTGACGTGCGACGACGGGTACTCCGCGTGGGTCGACCCGTGGCAGGCGGAGCACTGGAGCGACCCGTGCCCCTTCGAGAAGCGGTAGAGGTTGAAGCCGGCGGCCGGGGTGTCGGCGTTCGTCGCGAAGAGGGCGCTCACGGCCACGCGCGGGTTCCCGTGGACGTCGAAGACCGACGTGTAGCGGATCTGCCCGTTGTTGCTCGTCGCGGTGCCCGTGTGGCACTGCTGGCAGGAGGGCTCCTGGAGCCAGCCGGTCCGGCCGGAAGCTCCGACCACGCTCATCGCCCCGTGGCAGCTCTGGCACTGCATCAGGGCCGTGCCGTCCGGCGCGACGGCGTTCCCCATCGCGCCGCGGAGGCACTTCGTCGTGCTGCCGGGGTGGCAGCGGTAGCAGGCGGAACGGTTCGCGACGGCGTCGAGCGCGAGGTTGTTCGTCGGGTCGACGACGTGCGAGTGCCTGGAGTGGATGGCCTGGGTCAGGGGCGGGATACCCGTCCGCCCGCTGCCGGCCAGCGCCTCGGAGCGGTGGCAGCTCGCGCAGAGGATCGCCTTCCCTCCGGTCGCGGTCGGGTAGAGGCCGGCGGCGTTGAACCCGAGGGCGGCGAGCGCCGAGACGTAGTTCGGATCCGGGGTCGGGGAATGGAGCTGGAGGTCGTCGTGGAGCTTCAGGATGTTCAGCCGGTAGTCGCGCTGCGGGTCGGGATCGCCGACCCAGCCGCCGAACGGCCGGGCCGCGGGACCCGAGCTGGAGGCGTGGCAGGCGCTACAGTCCATCTCGTCCGAGACCGGGAGAACGATGTTCGTCGACGCGAGGACCGTCCCCGTGGGGCTCTTCGCCGTCACCTTCATCATCGGGTAGTAGTTCTTCACCCTTGCGTCGTCGTAGGGGGTGAGCGGAATCCCCTCCGCGATCCACCACTGGATGGTCGAATCCCAGTCCATCGCCTGGGGAATATTGGCCGTGCCCGGCATCTTCTTCCCGAGGAGCCCGGTGTCGACGGCCGGCGAAGCGCCGAAGAGCGAGAGGACGTTCGCCCAGAAGCTCGTCTTTCCAGCGGACGTCCGGTTGATCGACCCCGTCGGGTCGGCCACGGCCTCGTACGTGAGGGAGACCGTGGCGGGATTGGTCACCCGATGGCCGGTGGCGTCGATCACCTGGGCCTGGATCGTGTTGTAGGGAGGGAGGATGGCGAAGACTCCGAAGTCGGCGTCCATGCAGTGCATCCCCAGGTTGTTCCAGGCGATGACGGTCCATCCGCTCGGCAGGACCGCATTCCCCGGCAGCCAGGCCAGCAGCAGCCCCGCCAGTAGCACCACGAAGAGAGCCGAATACTTCTTACCCATCTACGCCTCCTTCGAGCCTCCATGGCAACAATGTTTCTGAAAGGCCTGCGGCCCGCTCGGG
>CAIMWE010000061.1 GCA_903845115.1 uncultured Acidobacteriota bacterium
AACCACGCCGAGCCGAAGTTCGGGAACGTCCGGATGGTCGATGCGGAGAAGTGCATCGGCTGCAAGCTCTGCATGGCCCGCTGCCCGTACGTTCCCGCGCGGCTCCAGTGGAACGCCCCGGCCCGGAAGTCGCAGAAGTGCGACCTCTGCGCCGACACGCCGTTCCTGGGCGAGAAGGGGGGGCCGGGCGGCACCCAGACCTGCGTGAAGGTCTGCCCTCTCAGTGCGATCACGTTCACCCCGAAGATGCCGGACCAGACCCGCGAGGACGCCTACTTCACGAACCTCCGCGGCCGGGCCTGGAAGCGGCTCGGCATGACGATCGACTGACCTGGAAGCGGCGCGAAGGAAACGGGGGCAACCGATGATTCAGCACGGATACGCTGGCAAGATCCTCCGCCTCGACCTGACGACGCGGACGGTCTCCACGATCGACACCGCGAAGTACCGCCGCTGGGGCGGCGGGCACGGCCTCGGGTCGGCGCTCTTCTGGGACCTCTGCAAGGACAAGACGATCACGGACGGGCGCCACCCGGCGAACGTCTGCATCGTGGCGACGTCGCCGTTCTGCGGGACGATCGTCCCGTCGGGGGGCGGGCGGAGCGAGGTGGTCGGGGTCGGCGTCGGGCAGGACCCGGTCAACTGGTTCACCCGCTCCGGCTTCGGCGGCCGCTTCTCCACGATGCTCAAGTACGCCGGCTGGGACGCCGTCGTCATCGAGGGGAAGGCCGACAAGCCGGTCTGGGTCGACATCAGGAACCGCAAGGTGACGATCCGGGACGCCTCGACCCTCTGGGGGAAGGACACCTGGGCGACGCAGATCGACATCTGGAACCGGGTGGGCGTCCCGCGGGGGGTGAAGAACCGCTGGAAGGACATCAACGACACGGTCGACGACGCGATGAGCGCCGCGACCGACCAGGGACGGACGACGCAGAAGCCGGCGGTTCTGACGATCGGACCGGCGGGAGAGAACCAGACGGCCGGCGGCTGCCTCCTCCACGACGCCGGCAACGGCGCCGGACAGGGGGGCTTCGGGGCGGTCTGGGGCTCCAAGAACCTGAAGGCGATCAGCGTCCTGGGGACCGGGTCGATCACGGTGGCCGACCCGACCGCTCTCCTGAAGGCGCGCGTCGTCATGAAGCAGAAGTACTCGAGCGACGTCGACCGGCCCGACTTCCACGCTTGGACGAAGCTGGGCGGGCCGCCGAAGCCCCTCTTCATGACCGCCTCGCCGACCGAGGACCGCCGCCCGCAGGCCTGTCAGGGATGCACGTCGGGCTGCCGGGCCCGTTTCTCCGTCGGGTACGGGAACGAGTCGACCTGCCAGGAGACCGCCTGGTACATCGCGGCGATCCGGCGGGTGGCGAAGTCGGCACAGGAGGTCTCCGAGGTCAACATGAAGGCCGCGGACATCGTCCAGAAGTACGGCTTCAACTCGTTCCTCTTCCAGACCGGCCTCCACTGGCTGGAGCACCTTCACGAGATCGGCGAGATGGGGCCCGGCAAGCGGATCCCGTCGAGCCTCCCGTGGGAAAAGTACGGGACGCTCGAGTTCGCCGAGACGCTGGTCCACGCCCTCTCCCATCGCCAGGACATCGGCAAGGACCTGGCGGAGGGGTGGGTCCAGGCGGCCCGGAAGTGGGGGCGGGAGAAGGACCTTCACGACGGGACGCTCCAGTTCTCGTACTGGGGGATGGCCGAGCACGGGTACGACCCGCGCGCGGAGCTGGAGTGGGGCTACGGGAGCATCCTGGGCGACCGCGACTGCAACGAGCACTGCTTCAACGTCATCTTCACCAACGTCAACGCGGCGTTCGCCTACGCCATCCCGATGCGCCTCGAGGCGAAGGAACTGGTCGACATCGTGGCGGGGAAGCTGAGCCCCTACGCCAAGGGACGCCCCGAGGTCCTCGATTTCGGCGACGGCAACATGTACTCGGAGGCGGTGGCCCAGCTGGTCCGCTGGCACCGCCACTACACCCGTTTCTGGAAGCAGTCCGCGTTGCTGTGCGACCTGAAGTGGCCCGAGTTCTACAACACGAACGCCCCGGGCAACGAGGGGGCGTCGGGCTCGTCCGACGCCGGCGAGCAGGTCTTCTGGAACGCCGTCACCGGCGACCGCCTCACCTTCGAGGACGGCGTCGAGCTGGGACGGAGGATCTGGAACCTCGACAACGCGATCTGGACCCTCCAGGGGCGCCACCGCGACATGGTCCACTTCGCCCCGTACGTCTACGAGACGAAGTACGAGAAGGGGGAGCTCTTCCCGTTCTACATGTGGCCCTGCCGCGACGAGAAGGGGGAGTGGGCCTACACCGACGTCATGGGGCGCGCGCTCGACAAGAAGAAGTTCGACCAGTGGAAGACGATCTTCTACGGCCTCGAGGGGTGGGACCCGAAGACCGGCTGGCCGACCCGGAAGACCCTCGAGAAGATGGACATGGCCTTCGTCGCCGACGGGCTCCAGGCTGCCGGCCGGCTCGGGGCGGAAGGATGAAGGAGGACGCCGTGAACTTCCTCGTCCCTCCTTCGCGCGACGCCGCCGTCCGGATGCTGCGGACTGTCCTGTACGCCGACCGGCTGAGGGCCGGGCGGATGCGGCCGCCGGTCGGCCTGATCAAGAACGACATCCGGAGCCTGCTGGAGCTGGAGCGCCTCCTTGCCCCCGAGCCTCACGGCCTCCCCGGCCTCGACTTCGCCGCCGCCGCGGCGTGGGTCGAGCGGGAGCTGGGGGATCCCGAGCTGGCCGGCCTCGTCCGCCGGGAGGCCGCCCGCGACGTCAGCTACGTCGACCGCTGCCTCGGCATCCACACCGTCGTCGCCCTCCGTCTCGCCCAGGCGCGCGAGGCGGCCGGGGACGACCCCTCGAACGGAAAGGAGGCGTGACGTGAGACATCGCAATCCCGATCCGACGAGCCTCCTCTCCCTTGCCACCCTCATGGCGCTCGTCGCCGTTGTTCATGCCCTCCCGGCCGGGGCGGCCGATCCGGCCGGCACGGCTCCGGCGGCTTCGGCCGCCCCGGCCGACGCCGCCGTCCCCGAGCTGCGAGGCGGCGTCGCCTACACCGGAGTCCACCGCTTCGACTACAACAAGGACGGGCACCGGAACCGGGTCCAGTTCTACCTGATCCTCAAGGCGCGCCCCGCGGTCGGGAAGGAGGGGGAGCCGGGATACCGGAAGGAGGAGGGGTCGCTCCGTTACCGGGTCTACGACCTCGACACCGGCAAGCAGGTCGACAGCTGGAACGTCGGCTTCAACATGGGATTCCCCCCCGCCGACAAGCCGTTCCCGATCACGAACATCCGGATCGAGGGGAAGACCGCCCGCTTCGACGCGATCGGGATGAGCTGGACGGTCGTCGACGGCGGCGAGGGGTACGAGAAGGACACGGTCGAGACCGACGACGGCGTCCGGAAGCGGCCGATGAAGACCTACGGCGGGGACCTGAAGGTCGGCGTTCCCTGAGACCGCAGGACGAACGACCTCCCGGCTCCGGAAACCACGAGACCCACGACGGCCGGCCGCCGAGCGAGCCGGCCGCGATCGACTACTGGCGGGCCCGGTCGTCGGGCCGGAACTGAATGGAGGAAGCCTCGATGGAAGAAGACTCCAACCCGTGCCCGCGCGCGCCGCGGACCGGCACCCTGCGGATCGGCCTGTCGGGGCTCGTCGCCCTGCTCGTCGCCTGGCCCGTCCTCGCGCAGGGGCCCAAGGCGCAGCCTCCGGCGGCCGCAACGCCCTCGGCGGCCCCCGCCGCGGCGAAGCCGGCCGCGGAGCCCGAAGCCGAGATGGTCGTCGAGCCGCGGGCGATGCAGCTGCTCCAGGCCGCCTGGGGCTGGCTCGGCGCCCAGGAGAGCTACGCCTTCCGGGCCGACGTCCAGTACGACGAGGTGGTGGGCGAGTCGACCCGCCTTCGCGTCGGGGGGCGCGTCGACGTCCTGGTCCGGCGTCCGGACCGCTTCAAGGTCTTCTTCGACGGGGACCGCGGACAGAAGATCTACCTGTACGACGGGAAGACGTTCGTCCTGAACGACCTCCGGTCGAGGACGTGGGCCTCGGCGGCCGTGGCCGGACCGAACGACGCGGCGGTCGACACCATCGTCGGCAAGCTCGGGATCGTCGTCCCCCTCTCCGACTTCCTCGTGACCGGGGGCGCCTACTCGGCCGACGAGGTCCGCGGCGCCTACGTGGTGGGGCAGAGCCGGGTCGCCGGGCGTCGGTGCCACCAGGTCCTGCTCCTCCTCGACGACCTCGACGTCCAGGTCTGGGTGGAGGCGGACGGCAACCCGATGATCCGCCGGATTCTCCTGACCCACCATGACGCGCCGGGAGCGCCCCAGTTCGAGGCGACCTTCGCCGAGTGGTACCCGCCGGCCGCCTTCTCCGACTACGTCTTCGCGTTCGTCCAGGGCGAGTCGTACCGGAAGGTCGAGCTGGCCGCGCCGGCCGCGAAGGAGTGACCCGATGAAGAAGACCGCCCTCCTCGCCCTGGTCCTCCTCGTCCTGCCGTCCGGCGCGGCCCTCGCCCAGCGCCGTCCGGACTACAGCGGCGGCTCGATCCGCCACCGCCCCGGGCCCCCTCCGCGGCCGCAGCCGTCGCGCCCGCTCCCCCCGCGCCCGGGATACCGGCCTGGGGCGGGAGCTGCCATCGACGCCCACGTCCGCCGCGAGGTCCGGCGCGAGATCCGCGAGGACATCCGGGACGCCCGACGCGACCGGGCCCTCTTCCTCGGAGGTCTCGCCCTCCTCGGCGCGGTGACCCGGAGCCTTCCCCCGCAGCACACGACGGTGGTGGTCGCCGGGTCGACCTACCACTACGCCGAGGGGACCTACTACTCCTCCCAGGGCGGCGGGTACACGGTCGTCGCGCCGCCGATGGGGGCCGTGGTGACCGTGGTGCCGCCCGGCGCCTACGGGGTCGTCTGGGGCGGCGTCCGGTACCACTACTTCAACGGGGCGTTCTACGCGCCGCGGGGAGGCGGCTTCGTCGTGGCCACCCCGCCCGCCGGGGTGATCGTCCCGGGGCTGCCGGAGGGGTTCGTCCGCAGCGGCGGCACGTACGTCTACGGCGGCGTCTCCTATCGGGAGGTGCTCGGACCCGACGGCGAGCCGGGCTACCAGGTCGTCGGTCCCGGCTGACGGGCGGTTTCCGGGGCTCCTCGCGGCGGCGCGGGGAGCCCCTTCCGGCCGTCGGCCTCGTCAGAAGACCCGGCCGAGGACGAAGTAGACGGCCCAGTGCCCCGCGTCGCCGAAGCCGGCGCCGACGTTGACCGGGCCGAGCGGCGTGTTGCCTCCGACGAAGAGGACGGCGGAGGGGTGGAGGTCGGAGAGGCTGACGTCCGCCCCCTTCGTCCAGGTGTTCCCCGCCTCGAGCCCGAGCCCGCCGTAAAAGCCGCCGCCGAGGATGGAGGGGAGTCTCCCGATCTCGCGCAGGGCGGTGACCGAACCGTAAGCGGCGTACGGTCCGGCCAGCTCTCCCGGCCGGTAGCCGGAGAGGTGCCGGAACCCGCCGAGGTACGAGTAGTCGAAGACGGACGGGGAGGTGCCGAGGGGGCTCGACCCGCCGGCGGCCAGCTGCACGGAGTTCTTTCCCCAGCTCCAGGCCGCCATCCCGTAGCCGTCGACCTTCCGGAAGCTCTGGTCGCCG
>CAIMWE010000062.1 GCA_903845115.1 uncultured Acidobacteriota bacterium
CTCGTCCGGCGAGGATGCGGGCTCCTCTCCGACGATCTCGCTCCCCTCCGGCCAGCGGACGGAAGGGCCGAGGTCCTGCCCGTTTTCCCCCGCCTGAACCTCTGGGCGGATGCCGTCCGCCATTTCGGCTCGAACACGGAGTCCCTGGAGCGGGTGCGGCCGGAGGTGGAACAGTACGGCGTGCCCGTGGCCCCTCCCCCCACGTCGAAGGCCCTTCCGGTGCGCGCGGTCTACATCCTGACGCCAGAGGAGCGGCAGGGAATGACGCTGACGCCCATCGGGCCTGTCGAGAAGCTCGAGGCGCTCCTCCGGGCGGAGGGGATTCCGTTTCTCGAGGGGCTGGGTCTGCGTGCGGCGCACCTCGAAATGGTCGCCCGGCTGGTCCCCCTCCTCTCGTTCAAGCGCTTCCGGCGGCCAATCGGCCCGATGTGCGTCGCGGCGATGGGAGACGCCCTCCTCGCCGACCTCGAGGCCGGCACGGGGGCTTCGGAGTCAGCCTCAACTCGTTGACTTCCCCGGGACGCCTCTGTTACCGTATCGCTTAGCGTGTTGCCGTGTAGATCTCGCCGGCCCGTGGGAGGATCGAACGTGGCGCTGAACATACGAAACCCGGAGACCCAACGCCTCGCGGAAGCGCTCGCACGGCTGACCAAGGAGACCAAGACCGAAGCCGTCACGAAGGCGCTCCGGGATCGCCTCGCCCGCGTCCGGCGCGAGAGGGCAGGGCGCCGGCTCGCCGACGAGCTCGACGACATCGGACTCCATTGCGCGAGGTTGCCGGTACGGGATGCCCGATCCGCCGACGAGATCCTCGGCTACGACGGGAACGGCCTGCCGCGCTGATGGTCATCGACACGTCGGCCCTGATCGCGATCCTCCTGGACGAGCCCGAGAGGCGCGCGTTCACCGTGGCAATGGAGGAGGCCGAGTCGCGGACGGTGTCCGCGGCGACCCTTTTCGAAACGTCGATCGTCATCGAGTCGCGCTTCGGGGCCGAGGGGCTCCGGTACCTCGACCAGCTGGTGGAGAGGGCCGAGATGGAGCTCGCCCCGTTCGACGCAGAGCAGCTCGGGATCGCCCGGCGGGCCTTCGGCCGGTTCGGGAAGGGGTGCCACGCGGCGGGGCTCGACTTCGGCGACTGTTTCTCGTATGCGCTCGCGAAGGCCCTGGGCGAACCGCTGCTCTACAAGGGGAACGACTTCGCGAAGACCGACGTCGAGGCGGCGGTGCCGCCCGGCAGGCCCCGGCGTCCGGCCTGACCGGAGGTGTCGTGTCGGTTCCTGGCCTCGACTTGTCGACTCGTCCGAGGGAGATCGTGCGCGAGGGGAGGAAGGCTGGAACGAGAGGGATGAGGGCCCGTTGCGAAACTCGTCAGGTCAAGGCGCCGAAGGTCCCTTCGGGAGCCAGAGGGCGCCGAACTCCAGCTCGATCGCATCGAACGGCTCGGCCCGGACGGTCTCCTCTCCCTCCGCCGTCGGTTGGGCCGATGGAACGCCTGCTCCTTCCGGTCCATATGCCCGACCCGTCCCGCGAAGCGGAGAGCCCTTCGGATGCGCTTCTTCGACAGTGCGAGTCTGTTCGTCGCCGTGGGGCACTACATGCTCCCGGCCTCCGCACGGCTGCCAGGCGTCCGAAAGCTGATCGACTGGAACGGGCACGAGGCCGGCCCAGGGGCCTTCGACCTCCTTCTTCCGTACCGGCCCACGACGTTGGTAGGATCAAGAGGTGACAGATGCCACGCTCAGGCTGCGCGAGACGCTGATGACCCTTCCCGAGGCTGATCGGGCGTGGCTTGCCGCCGAGCTGGCTGCCAGCCTCGACGGATGGCCGGAAGCCTCGTCGAACGAGGCATGGGACAGCGAGATCGGGCGGCGCGCTGTTGAAGTGAGAGACGGGACCGCGAAGCTGACCGGGTGGGATGAGGTCAGCTCGCGCCTCGATCGGCGCCTCTCGAAGCCTTGACGCTCCGCACGGTCCTGGCCCATTCCGACGCTGTCGAAGAAGCGGAAGCTGCAGTCGTCTGGTACGAGCGGGAACGAGCGGGCCTTGGCCGCGCCCTGAAGGCCGACTTCGACGTTTGCCGCCAAGCGGCTCGAGTCCGGCCTCGATGACGGGGTCCCAGTCCGCGGCCGGTCTGCGATGACCGGCGCCCGCCGGATCGTCCTGAAGCGGTTCCCCTACGACGTCGTCTTTCTGCTGGATCGGGACCGGGTCGTCATCCTCGCGTACGCACACCACTCGCGCCGGCCTGGCTACTGGCGCGAACGGGTGCCGACCTGAGATCCAGGCCCGCTCGGCCTGGACGGCCACGTTCGTCGCGACCGTCGATCCGGCCGGCGGGCCGGTGACCTGGGGTGGGGGCCAGGTCTCTACTCTGTGATTTTCGAAGGGCTCGAGCGGAGGCGCTTGTGGACCGCCTCGGCTTTCCGGGCGAAATCACGATCCTCTCGCTGAAGCGTCTCGCCGCCTCGGCGGCCACGAACTCCCGGTAGCGCCGCCACGAACCCGTCCCGCACCGGGTTCAGCGCCACGTACCGAATCAGGATCCTACCTTCCCCAGCACAGCGAGAAGCCGTTCCCGATGCTCGTCGTCCACGAAGACCGAGTGGCTCCCGTTCCCGCGGGAGGTGAGGTGCCAGATGGCGCGCGGAACCTCAGGCCTGAGGGGTCGGCTCACTCGGAAAAATATCACAGTGTTGAGACCTGACCCCCTGTTTTCCGAGAGGGATGACGGCCGGTTGCGAACCGGGTCAAGTCGAAAGGACCCCTCGGGTAGACGGGGAGGCGCGCCGCTCCGCCGCCTGGCTGGTCCGGCCGGCCGGTAGAATCCTCGCCATGAGCCGTCTGACGCGCGAGCGGATCGAGGAGGCGTTCGACGCCCTGAACGGGGAGCTTTCCCGTCGCGGGACGAAGGCCGAGGTCTTCGTCGTCGGTGGCGCCGTCCTCTGTCTGGTCCTCGACGCCCGGACATCGACCAAGGACGTCGACGCGTGGTTCGTGCCAGCCCCGGAGGTGAGGGAAGCGGCCCGCGCCGTCGCGGGGAGCCTGGACCTTCCCGAGGACTGGCTCAACGACGCCGCCAAGGCGTTCCTCCCGGCGGGTGCCGGGTTCGAGCGGTGGCGGGAGTGGTCTCATCTCGAGGTCTCGGTCACGAACGAGGAGACCCTCCTCGCGATGAAGTGCGCCGCTTCGAGAACCGCGGAGGACGCCGCCGACATCCGCTTCCTCGCGGAGAGGCTCGGCCTTCGTTCCTCGCAGGCCGTCCTCGACGTCGTCCTGGCCTTCTACCCGCCCGAGCGCCTGCCGGTCCGGACGCGCCTGCTCCTCGAGGAGATGCTCGATGGACGTCCTTGAGTGCCTGCGCGAGGCCCGTGCCGCCGGGGAGGACTTCCAGGGGGCCGTGAACGCCTTCGTCGACGACTTCCGGCGCGCGACTCCCGCCGGAAGGTCGGCCGCGATCGCGCAGGGGCCCCCGGAAGCGGGCCGTCTCGAGGGGCTTCTCGCCGCCGTCGTCAGCGCCCTCTGCCGCGAGACGGGGACCAGCGTCCCCGATTGGGTCGTCCACGGGGCCAGCCCCGAGCCCTTCTTCGCCTTCCCGGCCCGCTCGTTCGAGCTGAGGCTCCGCCTGATGATCGAATCCCCGCCCCCCTTCAGGATCCGGAACGTCTTCGTCCCGGCGAACTACCTCTCCCGGGCCTGACCGCCCCCCAGGTCAGTGTAGACGGGGAGGTGCGCCTTGGCACTTCCGCCGTCCGGCGGAAGGCGGCCGGGTCGGAATCCGGCCCTTCAGCAGGCCAACAACGATTTCCAGTCCCGTCTCCAGGTCCGGGTAGGTCACGGAGTAGGCGGGCGCCGCCCCCACCCAGAGGGCCAGCGCTTCGAGCTTCGCCTGCGTCAGGTCGCGGATCACCGCCTCCGCCTCAGGACACCAGCTCGTGTCCCGCGGAGACGAGAGCCGCGCAGGCGGACCGGAGGCGGTCCCCCTTGACGAGAACGTAGTCGGTGTCGAACGTGCTGAGGGCGAACAGGCTGATTCCTGCGTTGGCCAGGGGGAAGGCGACGGACGAGAAAGACGAGGCCGACGAGGACGAAGACGGACATCGGTGCGGCGGTCCTTTGCGGAATCCAGTGTGCAGAAGTCCTTCCCGGGTGAGAAGATCTTTTCGACAAAGACACCGGCGTTTTCTTTCAGACGTGCAGGGATGCCTGTTACCACTTTCTCTCGAAGAGGTGTTCATGGTTGTTCCGGGTGGCGCGGCGGAGGGGATTCTCGACGCACTCGACGCTCAGGTCTGCCTTCTGGACGAAATGGGACGGATCATCGCAGTCAATAGGTCGTGGTCGGACTTCGCACGTGAGAAAGGATTCCCAGGGGGCACCAGGTTCGAGAGCCTCGACTACTTTTCCGTCTGCCAGTCGGCATTCGGGACCTGCCCGGAAGCGGACTCTGCGGCCGCCGGGATTCGCGCCGTGATTCGCGGGGAGCTCCCACGGTTCACGATGGAGTTCTCCTGTGACTCGCCCGCACGGAAGCGCTGGTTCGAGGCGACCGTCACACCTCTCCGATGGGACGGCCGGTCCTGCACGGTCGTTGCCCACTCGGAGGTCACGAGCCGCAAGGCAGCTCAGGAGGCCAGGGAGGCTAGCGAGAAGCGTTTTCGTTCGCTGGTGGAAACGGTTCCGAACATCGCGGTCCAGGGATACGACGAGCGGCGCCGGGTGGTCTTCTGGAACGCCGCCAGCGAGTTCCTCTACGGCTACACGCGCGAGGAGGCGCTGGGACGGCAGCTCGAGGAGCTGATCATCCCACCGGAGATGCGAGACGGGGTGATCGCCGCGGTGGACGCCTGGGTGAGCGGAGGCGTTCAGGTTCCCGCAGGCGAGCTCGTCCTTCGCCGGAAGGACGGAGAGCCCGTCGACGTCTTCTCCAGCCACGTCATGCTCGTCAACAGCCGCGGCGAGAGGGAGATGCACTGCATCGACATCGACCTCACCGCGTTCAAGCGACTGGAGCGAGGACTGGCCGAGAGTGAAGCCCACTATCGCCTCCTGTTCGAGTCGAACCCGATGCCGATGTGGGTCATCGACGTCGAGACCCTGGGATTTCTCCAGGTGAACGACGCGGCACTCGAGCACTACGGCTACTCGCTGGACGAGTTCCTCGGCATGACCCTCCGGGATATCCGTCCCCCCGAGGACATCCCGGCGTTCGAAAAGGCCGTTCACGAGTCCGAAGGCGGAATCCGCCGTCCGGGGGTCTGGCGCCACCGCCTCAAGAATGGCTCGGTCATCGAGGTCGAGATCACGACGCACGATTTCGCGCTCGGCGGCCGGAGAGGAAGGCTTGCGCTCATCAAGGACGTCTCCGACCAGAGGAGAGCCGAAGCCGACCTCCGCCGCCTGCACCTCGAGCTCGAGGAGCGGGTACGCGACCGGACGGCCCAGCTCGAGGAGGCCAACAGGGAGATGGAGGCGTTCTCGTACTCCGTGTCGCACGACCTGAGGGCCCCTCTCCGGGCGATCAAGGGCTTTTCATCCCTGGTGATCCGGAACAGCGGCGATCGGCTCGGCGAAGACGACCGGCGCCGCCTGGAGGTCGTCCGGACGAAGGTCTGCCGGATGGACCGACTGGTTGTCGAGCTCCTGGCCTTCTCGCGAACGAGCCGCACGGCGCTCCACCTCGGCGACCTGAACATGAGGGCGCTCGCCGATTCCGTCATCGCCGAGGTGGCCGGGGAGCCCGAGGCCCGGTCGAGGATCACCTTCAGGGTCGGAGACCTTCCGGACACGAGGGGAGACGCCTCCCTGCTCCGGCAGGTGTGGCTCAACCTTCTCTCGAACGCGGTGAAGTACTCGGGGCGGAAGGAGAGTCCCGTGATCGAGGTGGAGGGCGCCGTCGAGGGGGGCCTGGCGGTGTACCACGTGCGGGACAACGGGGCCGGGTTCGACATGGCCTACGCGGACAAGCTCTTCGGGGTCTTCCAGCGTCTTCACGGGGTGAACGAGTTCGACGGGACCGGGATCGGGCTGGCGATCGTCAAGCGGATCGTCTCGCGGCACGGCGGGCGGGTCTGGGCGGAAGGGGCGGTCGATCAGGGCGCGACCTTCTCCTTTGCGATCCCTCGGGCTCAGGTGTCAGCCTCAACTTGTTGACTTGTTCGGGGGAGATCGTGCGCGAGGGGAAGTAAGGACGGAATGAGAGAGATGACGGCCCATTGCGAACCGCGTCAGGGCGAGGCTGACACCGGAGGACGCGGGATCCAGGGGGCGCCAAGCTCCAGCTCGATCGCGTCGAATGGCTCGGCGCGGACGGTCTCCTCTCCACCGGCCGTCAGGACGATCGTCCAGCGCCCCTCGTGGAGACGGAGGACCTCGAGCGTCTCGAGGACGGGGTCGACGAGCCAGGCGTGGGAGACCCCCTCGCGTGCGTAGACGGCGAGCTTCTTGATGCGGTCGAGCCTCGCGGTCGACGGGGAGAGGACCTCGCAGACCCAGTCGGGAGCGAGCGTGAAGAAGGGCTCTCTCGGGTAGACGGGGAGGCGCGCCTTCCGAAGCCTCCTTCGTCGGTTGGGCCGATGGAACGTCTGCTCCTTCCGGTCCATTTGCCCGACACGCTCCGCGAAGAGGAGAATCCCTCCGGATGCGCTTCTTCAACACCGCCGGCCCGTGCGTCGCGGAGGACCACTACATGCTCCCGGCCTCCGCACGGCTGCCGGGCGTCCGAAAGCTGATCGACCGCAAGGGCTACTTCGTCCTCCACGCCCCGCGACAGTCTGGCAAGACGACGACCGTCCTCGAGCTCGCGCGCGAGCTGACCGCTGGCGGCACCTACGCCGCGGTCGTTGTTTCGGCCGAGGTCGGAGCCCCCTTCCCGGACGACCCGGGGAAGGCAGAACGGGCCATCCTGGACCGGTGCAGGGCGTACGCCGCCCTTGGCCTGCCGGACTCCCTGCGTCCGCCCCCCTGGCCCGACGCCGAGGAGGGCGCCCGGATC
>CAIMWE010000063.1 GCA_903845115.1 uncultured Acidobacteriota bacterium
GGGGTCGTCATCCTGACCGACATGTTCGGGGGGACCCCTTCGAATCTCGCCCTGGCGTTCCTCGACCACGGCAAGGTCGAGATCGTCTCGGGGATGAACCTTCCGATGGTCCTCAAGGCGCGGAGCCTGTCGCGCGAGGGACGGGACCCTCACACCATCGCCCACGCGCTGGTGGACCGGGGGCGCCGCTCGATCCTGGCGGCCTCGGAGCTCATGGAGACGGACCGGAGGGTGACGTGATCGAGAGGACCGTGAAGCTGAAGAACCGTCTCGGCCTCCACGCGCGCGCCGCCGCGAAGCTGGTGCACCTCGCCGCCGGCTTCGAGTCGAAGGTGACCCTGGCCCGGGACGGCGACGAGGTCGACGGGAAGAGCATCCTGGGACTCCTCCTCCTCGCGGCGAGCCAGGGCTCGGAGATCCTCGTGCGCGTCGACGGGACCGACGAGAAGGACGCGTTCGCCGCCCTCCAGAACCTGATCGACCGGCGGTTCGACGAGAAGGAGTGAGCCGCGCGGGGGGGGCCAGGCAGAGGCCGCGGGACCCTCGCCCCGCGCCCTGGAGAATGCCGCTCCGGGCGTCCGCATAGAATAGCGGTGTGAAGCGTCCGCTCTCTCTCTCCGGTATCGCCGTCTCTCCCGGCGTGGCCATGGGCCGGGCGCTCCTCTGGCTGTCGCGGGACGACACGTTCTCCCGCCGGACGCTCGAGCCAGACGAGATCGCGGGAGAGCTGGAGAAATTCCGGGAGGCCGCGGGGACCGCGGTCCAGGAGATCGAGAGGACGGCCGACGAGGTCGGCAACCGGCTCGGCCCGGAGTACGCCGCGATCTTCCACGCGCACGCGCTCTTCCTGAAGGACCGGACCTTCCTCGGTCCGATCGAGCGCCGGATCTCGAACGACGCCGTCAACGCGGAGTGGGCGGTGGCCTCGGTGACCGAGTCGCTGGCGGCGAGATTCAGGGACCTTCCGGACGAGAACCTCGTCCACCGGGCCGCCGACCTCGAGGATGTCTCGAAGACTCTCCGCCGCCACCTGGGCGACGGCGGCATCTCGCCGTCCAGGATCGAGACCATCGAGGGGGAGGGAATCGTCCTCATCGCAGACGAGCTGACCCCGTCGGACGCCGTCCGGATCCCGCGGGAGAGGATCGTCGGCTTCGTCACGGAACGGGGAGGCCGCACCTCCCACGTCGCGATCCTGGCCAGGTCGTTCGGCATCCCGGCGGTCGTGGCGGTGCCTCGCCTGCTCGCCTCGATCGGCGAGGGCGACCGCGTGATCGTGGACGGCCTCGAAGGGGTCGTCTGGAGGGAGCCGACCGGCGACCTGGTCTCGCTGTTCGAGGACAGGAAGAGCCGGGACGCCGACCGGCAGCGCTCCCTGAGGGAACGGAGCCTCTCGGGAGCGGTGAAGACGCTCGACGGACAGGACATCGCGATCCGGGCGAACATCGAGCTCTCGAGCGAGATCCCGGACGTCCTCGAGTACGGCGCGGACGGCGTCGGCCTCTTCCGCTCCGAGTTCCTCTACCTGTCGTCGTCGGACGCCGAGTTCCCGGACGAGGCCACCCAGGCCGAGATCTACCGCGACGCCCTGGCGAGGCTCGCCCCGCACCCCGTCGTCATCCGGACGTGGGACCTCGGGGGGAAGAAGGGCTCCCGGCAGCTCCCGGGGTTCGAGGAGGGCAACCCGGTCCTCGGTCTCCGGGGAATCCGGCTCTGCTTCAAGCGGCCGGCGATGTTCCGGACGCAGATCCGCGCCCTCCTCCGGGCGGCGAAGGCGGGGGACCTTCGCATCCTCGTGCCGATGATCTCCGGGATCGAGGAGATGCGGCGCGTCAGGACCCTGATCGACGAGTGCCGCGACGAGCTGCGCGGGGAAGGCGTCGAGGTGCCCGAGCGGATCGTCCTCGGGACCATGATCGAGGTCCCCGCCGCGGCGATCATGGCGGACCTTCTCGCCGCCGAGGTCGATTTCCTTTCCCTGGGGACGAACGACCTCATCCAGTACACGCTGGCCGTCGACCGCGCGAACGAGACGGTGTCGGAGCTGTTCCGCCCTCACCATCCGGCCGTGCTGCGCCTGATCGCCCGCGTAGCCGAAGCGGCGCGGGCGGCGGAGAAGCCGGTCTCCGTCTGCGGCGAGATGGCCGGGGACCCGATCTTCTTCATGCTCTTGCTGGGGCTCGGGATCCGGGAGTTCTCGATGGGACCCCGCTCGGTCCCGGCCCTCAAGGAGGTCGCGAGGACCGTCTCGACGGCCGACGCCCAGCGAGTCGCCCGGGCCGCGCTCACGCTGGCCACGGCCGACGAGGTCGCGGCTCTGCTCTCCCGCGAGGGGCACTCGCTCCTTTCCGGCGAGCTGACGGTCCGGCCAAGGGAGGTGACGTAGTGACGAACGTTCCAGGAATCGGCAGGGCGAGGGTCGTCTCCAAGCCATGGGGCGAGGAGCGGGTCTTCGCGGAGAATTCCAGGTATGCGGGGAAGGTGATCCTGATCAAGGCGGGAGAGAGCCTCTCGTATCAGTATCACGAGAGGAAGGAAGAGACCGTCTTCGTCCTGGAAGGGACGCTCGGGCTCGAGACCGAGGTCGGCGGCACTCGCTGCCTGCTCGAGCTGAGGGCCGGCGAGCTCTTCCACATCGTGCCGGGGACCCGCCACCGGATGTTCGCTCCCTCGGGGGACTGCACGGTCGCCGAAGTCTCCACTCCGGAGCTCGACGACGTCATCCGCCTGGAGGACCGGTACGGCCGGAAAGGGACGAGCGCGCCATGAATCCGGCCGGTCGCAGGAGGCGGCGCCGCTCCCGGATCGGGAGGGCCGTGCTGCTGACCGTCGCCCTCGGGACGCCGTTGCCCCTCTTGAGCGCCAGCTCCCCGGAAGAGAGTCCGGCTCCTTCCAGACCCCTGGCCCCTTACTCGGCGAAGGCGCCGGCCGAGCCTCCCGGCCCGGCGGACGGCAACTCCCTCGGGGAGATCGTCCGCCGATCGAAGGAGGAGCGGACCGCCTCGGAGGCGAAGAAGCAGCGGTCGCTGGGGACCATCACGAACGAGACCCTGAAGAAGGACGGGACGAAGTCCCCGGGAGACGCCTCCGCCGGAAAGAAGGGGAGCGGAACGCTCAACGTCCTCCCGAAAGGGTCGATGCCGGCTCCGCCCGCGGGGTCCGCCGGCCAGCAGGTCCTCCGCGACGGGAAGGGCCGGTCGGAAGAGGAGTGGCGGGGGATCGCGGCGGCGAACCGGGCCCAGATCGAGAAGGCGGACGGGGAGGTCAAGCGCCTGGACCTGGAGACCAAGCGCCTCGAGAACGACTTCTACGCGTGGAGCGACGGGAACTACCGCGAACGCGTGATCCGGCCGAACTGGGACCAGGCGCGGGAGAGCCTGACGAAAGCCCGGGCCGATCTGGATTCCGCCCGGGCCCGCCGGGCCGATCTCGAGGAGGAGGCCCGGAAAGCCGGGACCCCTCCCGGCTGGCTGCGCGAGCCGTAGGGGCCCGGTCCTTCTCTTTCCTTCAGGACGATGATCAACGTGCGTAAGGGCCGGGCTGTCTTCGTGGAGACCTGGGGCTGTCAGATGAACGACCTGGACGGGAGGCGCCTGGTCGGCCTCCTGTTGCGAGAAGGTTTCAGCGAGGCTCCCAGCGCCGAGGAGGCCGACGTGGTCCTCCTCAACACCTGCTCCGTCCGGGACAAGGCCGAACAGAAGGTCTACGACCGGCTGGGCCGCCTGGCGCTCGTGAAAAAGAAGCGGCCGGGAATGGTGATCGGGGTGTGCGGCTGCGTCGCCCAGCAGGAGGGAGAGCAGCTCCTCGAGCGGGTTTCCTGCGTCGACTTCGTCCTGGGGACCGGCCGGATCGAATCCCTGCCGGCGGTCCTCCGGCGGGTGGACGAGGAAGGGGACCGTCCCGTCGAGGTCGGGTTCGACCTCGACCAGGTGGCCTACACGCCCGGATCCATCGCGCACGCCCTGCCGTACCGGGCGGCGATCACCGTCATCGAGGGATGCAACAAGAACTGCACGTTCTGCGTCGTCCCGACCACCCGGGGGCGGGAGCGAAGCCGGAACATGGACGACGTCGTCGCCGAGGCGGCCAGGCTCGTGGGGGACGGAGTCGTCGAGCTCGAGCTCCTCGGTCAGACCGTCAACGCGTACCGGGACCCCGGGACGGGGAAGGGCCTCGCGGATCTCCTCGGCGAGATCGGCGGACTTCCGGGCCTCCGGCGCCTGAGGTTCGTGACCTCCCACCCGCGGAACTTCGACGACCGGTTGATCCAGGCCATGGCGGACACGCCGACCGCCTGCCGGTATCTCCACCTCCCCGTGCAGTCGGGCTCCGATCGCCTCCTCGGACGGATGAAGAGGCAGTACACCCGTCAGGAGTACGTGAGCCTGGTGACGCGTCTTCGCCGGGCGATGCCGGACCTGGCGCTCTCCACCGACGTCATCGTCGGCTTTCCGGGAGAAGGGGAGGGCGACTTCGAGGAGACGCTCTCTCTGCTGGAGGAAGTCCGGTTCACCGCCGTCTATTCCTTCACCTACTCGCCCCGGCCGCATACGGCGGCGGCCAGGTGGGAAAGCGACGTGCCTCCCCGGGTCGCATCGGAACGGCTGGCCAGGTTGATGGACCTGCAGCGAGATATTCAGCGTGCGATTAATACAGAGCTCGTGGGGCGAACGCTGGAGGTTCTGGTGGAAGGAACGGACAGGAGGGGGAGCCGTCTCGCGGGGAGATCGGCCTGCAACCGAGTCGTCAACTTCGATGGTGATGGCGTCCAGGTCGGTCAATTCGCCAAAGTCATTATCGAAAAGGGACTTCCGAACTCTCTTGCCGGCCGTCTGCTCGGACCGGCTTGATAATTCGAGGGGGGCTCTCTAGATTGTCCAACGGGGAAGCTGGAAAAGGGAGGTCTTCTTGAGCATTCGAATGGACGTCAAGGCGTTGATCCTCGATCCGATCGCGAACATGCCCGTCGTGATCCTTCGGGACGAGGACGGCAGTCACTTCCTCCCGATCTGGGTCGGCGTCTTCGAAGCCAACGCGATCGCTCTCCAGATGGAAGGGATCGCGACTCCACGACCCATGACCCACGACCTTCTCCGGAACCTCCTCGCGAAGATCAAAGCCGATGTCGTGAAGGTCGTCATCAACAAGCTTCTCGAGAACACCTTCTATGCGGAGATCCACCTCGAAGTCGATGGCAAGGCGATGACGCTCGACAGCAGGCCGTCCGACGCGATCGCCCTGGCCCTTCGCTCTTCGGCCCCCGTCTTCGTCGAGGAGGCAGTCCTCGAGAAGAGCCGGGCGAGCGACGACCCTTCGGAGACCCAGAGCTCGGAACGTCTGAAGAAGTGGCTGGAGGAAGTCGACCCGGAATCGCTCGGAAAGTACCAGATGTAGCTCGCTGCGGTGAGGGTTCGCCTTGAACAGGAGTGCGACTCCTCGTATCATTCCGGGCCTCCCCATGATCATCACAATCGCGAACCAAAAAGGCGGAGTCGGAAAGACGACGACCGCCATCAACGTCTCGGCCGCCCTCGCCCAGAAGAACCTCAGGACCCTCCTGGTGGACCTGGATCCGCAGGGGAACTCGACGATGTCGTTCCTGGACAGGAGGTCCATCGAAGGCTCGATGTACGACTGTCTGACCGACTCCTCGGTGGCGCTGAGATCGATCGTCCGGGAGACCTCTCTCCCGAACCTGAAAGTAGCTCCTGCGAAGATCTCCCTGGCGAAGCTCGAGGCGAAGCTGCTCGGGGAGATCGACGGGCACTACCGACTGAAGGACAGGCTCCAGGAGGAGCTGGGGCAGTACGACGCCATCATCATCGACACCCCTCCGACCCTCGGGATGATCACGGTGAACGCCCTGGTCGCGTCGACCCATATCCTGATCCCGATCCAGTCCTCCTTCTTCGCGCTCGAAGGGACCGATGACCTGCTGGAGACGATCGAGAAGATCAAGAGCCGGCCTAACCCGAACCTCCAGATCCTGGGCGTCGTGATCACGCTCCACGACAAGCGGACGATCCTTGCGAAGGACATCCAGAGACAGATCGACGAGGTCTTCGGGGTCAAGCTCTTCAAGACGACCATCTCGAAGTCTATCCGTCTCGAGGAGTCCCCCGCCTATCACGAGACGATCTTCACCTTCGCCCCTCGTTCGAGCGGCGCCATGGAGTACTACAGCCTCACAGAGGAGATCCTTTCCCGTGTCTAAGCGCCGTGGACTTCCTGAACGAGCGCAGATGCGCCACGACTCCCACTTCGTAGATCAGCTCTCCCGCGCCGACGAACTCCCCATCGGGAGACGCATCGCGATCCACATGATCGAGGCCAACCCGGATCAGCCACGGAGCAACCTCGGCGACCTCACCGACCTGAAGGCCTCGATCGCGCAGCGAGGGGTCCTGGAACCGATCCTGGTCCGGAGGCGCGACGACGGCAGGTTCACGATCATCTCCGGCGAGCGCCGTTTCCGCGCCTCGATGGAGGCCGGCCTGACCGAGATTCCGTGCATCGAGATGGAGGCCGAAGGGGCGGATCTTCTCGAGATCGCCCTGATCGAGAATCTCCAGAGGAAGGATCTGACCCCTTTCGAGGAGGCGGACGGCTATGCCGCTCTCCAGTCCCGCTATTCGTACACGCACGAGCAGATCGCGAAGTCGGTGGGGAAGTCGCGCGTCACGGTGACCGAGACCCTTCGCCTCTCGGAGCTTCCGTCGCCGGTCAAGGACGAATGTCGGCGCGCCGACATCGAGTCGAAGTCCTTCCTTCTGGAGCTGTCGCGGCTGGCCTCCCAGGCGGAGATGCTGGAGGCGGTCGAATCCTACGCTCGGGGCGACGGCACTTCGCGGGACGATCTCAGGGCGAGACGGAGGGACGGGTCCGACGCACCGCCCACCGGTTCCGACGCGAAGTTCCCGAAGAGCTACGAACTTCGGTTCCAGCCTCAGGGGATGGCCTACAGCCTGAGCGTCGTGCTCCGAGGGTCTCTCGACTCGAAGGAGGAGATCCTCCGGGCGGTGCGGGATCTCGCCAGGCGAATCGAGAGTGGCGAGATCGACCTCGAGAACCACGGCCGGTTCGCGAAGTCAGTCCCTCCGGCTCCCGGCGCCTGACCCTGATTCTCCTTCGTTTCCTCGGGGCGGAAGCGTTCCTGGACGTTCGAGGGAGACAGGGCGTATCACCCTGATCCTCATCCCGTCGGGCGGCCTCCGCCGACGACGGGAAGGTGGCGGCTCCGGCTCGGCGATCTGAAGGTCCCGGAGCTCTCGCCTGATGAATCCTGGCGGCGGTACCTGGAAATTTAACATAATAAATCTTATCGGACCCTACCGTACGGCCCGACTCCCTACAATCAGCGCTCTGAAAAACACTGATTCCAGAGACGTTCCGGAGGCCATCGGTTGACGCGAATCGATCGGTATCTCATCCGGGAGATCCTGCTTCCCACGGGGGTCGCTCTTCTCTCCTACACGGGGTTCATGCTGATCCGCGGACTGGTCCAGTTCTCGGACCTCGTCCTCCAGAGCACGGCGCCCCTCCGCGAGACCGCGGCCCTCCTGGCGCTCTCGCTGCCGCACATCGTGGTCCTGACGATCCCGATCTCGTTCCTCCTGGGACTGCTGATCGGCGTCGGCCGCCTGAGCGCGGACTCGGAGCTGACGGCCCTCCGGGCCTCCGGAATCGACCTGCTGAGACTCTACCGGCCGATCGTCTGGCTCTCCTTGGCGTTCACGGCCGTCACGCTCCTGATCATGATGGCGGTCGTCCCCCGGACGAACCAGATCCTGTACGACAAGAAGCTACAGATCTCGACCCTCGTCATCGCCCAGCGAATCCAGCCCGGCGTCTTCAGCTCTGACGTCCGCGGATATCGGATCTACGCCGAACGCGCCTCGGCCGATCACCGGACCCTCGAGAGCGTCATCGTCTCCGACCGGTCGGACCCTTCGGGGGGTGAACGCCTCACCCTGGCCCGTCGCGGCCACCTCGAGCTCGAGGAAGACGAGGGGCGCCTCTGGCTCAGGCTGGAGGATGCCGTCACCCAGCGCGTGAAGGACTGGGGAGAGAGCGACGACCGGGCCTCCTACCGGGAGCAGCGGACTCTCCTCGACGACACGAACCCGAAGGAGCGGACTCTTCGCCTCTCCTTCGACAAGCAGCTCCGGGAGCAGACCATCGGCGAGCTCCTGGCGAGGGCCCGGAGGGTGCGGACCCCCGTCGAGAGCCGCCTCACCTGGGTCGAGATCCACAAGAAGTTCGCCCTTCCCGCGGCCTGTCTGGTCTTCGGGCTCATCGGCCTGCCGCTCGGCATCGTCACCCGCCGCGGGGGGCGGGCGGCCGGTTTTGCCGTCTCGGTGGCGATCGTCCTCCTCTACTACGTCCTCCTGGCTGCCGGAGAGGGAAAGGCGATCGATGGGTCGGTCTCCCCTGCCGTGGCGATGTGGTTTCCGAACGTCCTCCTTCTCGTCCTCGGCCTCTGGTCGCTCTCCCGGGCGAGACGGGACCGGTCCCTGCTGACGCTCCCGGCCTTCGCTCTCCGGACCCCTCCGGTCGAGCCCGAGGAGACGCGCCGGGGACGGCGCTTCGCGGGACGCGCCTTCTCGTCGGCCACCTTCCTCCTCGACCGGTACGTCGCCCGCCGGTTCCTCGGGGTCTTCTCCCTGGTCCTCGCCTCCATCGTCACCCTCTACCTCGTCATCGAGTTCATGGAGATCTCCGACGACATCGCCAAGACCCACCCTTCCGCCGGACTCCTCGTGCGGTGGGCCGAGGCCCTCGTCGCCCCGATCCTCTACGACGTGACCCCGTACGCGTTTCTCGTCGGGGCGCTCGTCGCCACGGCCGGCATGGTCCGCTCATCCGAGACGACGGCGATCCTCTCCCACGGGATCTCGCTGCACCGCGCCGTCGCCTCTCTCTTCGCCCTCGCGCTGGCGGTCGGCGCCTTCCTCTTCGTCTTCTCGGACCGGGTCGTCCCGACGGCGGCGGCCGAATCCGAGAGGCTCCGGGCGCAGATCCTCGGGCACTCGCTCGATGCCCGGTCGACCGCCGGGCAGGCCTGGTTCCGCGGCGAAGGCGGCCGTTTCTTCAGCGTGGAGGCCGCCGACGGACTCCAGCTGGCCGGCCTCACCGTTCTCCGGATCGAACCGGGCACCTTCCGTCTCCTGGAGCGGACCGACGCCCGGACGGCGGTCCTGGTCCCCGGCAAGGGCTTCCTCGTCGAGAAGGGCTGGGTCCGGCACTACGGTCCGGGAGACGAGGCGATCGGGGGACGTGCCGAACGCGCCCACTTCGTGGAGGCTCCGGAAGCTTCCCGGATCCTCCAGGCCGGGAGGGCAGACCCTCGCCTGATGACGACCGCCGAGCTCTGGAGATACATCCGCGCGCGGCGGAACGCGGGGGCCGACGTCTCGGCCCTCTCGACGAGTCTCTACCAGAAGTCCGCGTCCTCGATCTCGGCGCTCATCCTCACGCTCGTCGGACTCCCCTTCGCTTTCCGGTACGGAAAACGAGGGGCGGTCGCCGGCGTCGGCGTCGCCATCCTGATCGCCCTCGCGTACCTCTTCACCTCCTCGATCCTGACGAAGCTGGGGGTGACCGGCTCCCTCCCGCCCCTCCTCGCGGCCTGGAGCGCGAACGTGCTGTTCGGCCTGGGGGCCGCGTGGGGTCTCCTCGGCGTCCGGACGTGAAAAGGGAGGCCGCGGCTGCGGCCTCCCTACGTTCCACGAGGTGAATCCGTCGTCTTACCTGGTGACCGGAACGGCGGCCCCTACCGCGGCGGCGAGAGCGGCCGCCACGTCGGTCCGCTCCCACGTGAACTCGGGAAGCCGCCGCCCGAAGTGGCCGTAGGACGCCGTCTTGCGGTAAATGGGGCGCCTCAGGTTCAGCGACTCGATGATCCCCTTCGGGGTGAGCTTGAAGTGGTCGCGGACGAGCTGGGGGAGCTTCTCCTCGTCCACCTTCGCGGTCCCGAAGGTGTCGACGTAGACCGAGACGGGATCGGCGACGCCGATCGCATAGGCGAGCTGGACCTCGACCCGGTCGGCGAGACCGGCCGCCACGAGGTTCTTCGCGATGAACCGGGCCATGTACGAGGCGGAGCGGTCGACCTTGGTGGGGTCCTTGCCGGAGAAGGCTCCCCCGCCGTGCCGCCCCATCCCCCCGTACGTGTCGACGATGATCTTCCGCCCGGTCAGCCCGGTGTCGCCCTGCGGACCCCCCACCACGAACCGCCCGGTCGGGTTGATGTGGAATTTCGTCTTCCCGTCCAGGAGGGCCGGGTCGATGACCGGCCGGATGATCTCGTCCTCGACGGCCTGCCGGAGCTCCTTGATGTGGATCGACTCGGCGTGCTGGGTCGAGATCACGACGGCGTCCACGCGGACCGGCCGCGACCCCTCGTACTCGACGGTGACCTGGCTCTTTCCGTCGGGACGGAGCCAGTCCAGGTGGTGCGACCGGCGGGCCTCGGCCAGCCGCATCGTCAGCCGGTGGGCCAGCGTGATCGGGAGCGGCATGAGCTCTTCGGTCTCCCGCACGGCGAACCCGAACATCAGCCCCTGGTCTCCCGCCCCGCCGGTGTCGACCCCCATGGCGATGTCCGGAGACTGCTTGTCGATGGACGCAAGGACGGCGCAAGTCTGGTCGTCGAAGCCGTACTTGGCCCGCGTGTACCCCACGTCGCGAATCGTCTTCCGGACGATGCCCGGGATGTCGACGTAGGTCGAGGTCGTGATCTCCCCCGCCACGAACGCCATGCCGGTCGTCACGAGCGTCTCGCATGCGACCCGTCCCATGGGATCGTCCGTGAGGATCGCGTCGAGGACGGCGTCGGAGATCTGATCGGCGATCTTGTCCGGGTGGCCCTCGGTGACCGATTCCGACGTGAACAGCGTGCGCGTGATGCCCATCGTTCCTTGCCCCTTTTCACCGGGCGGCTCGCGCCCGGGAGTCGAATAGCGACGGAGTCTAAGGGGGACCGGGGAGACCGGTCAATCGAGCCGGTGGTACAGGAGGATCCGGGTCGTGCCGTACCTCCGGCGGGAGGTGAAGGCCGGTCCTCCGGGCAGCGGGTCGCGGTCGTCGCCCCGTTCGTGGACCAGGACCCCGCCGGGCAGGAGGAGGGGAAGCAGGCCCCGGAGATCGTCCGACGAGTCGTCCGCGTACGGGGGATCGTGGAAGACGACGGCGAAGCGGGCTCCCTCGGCGACGGCCCGGCGCACGAAGACGTGCCCAGAGGTCTGGTGGAGCCGGCACCTCTCGGCCACGCCGAGACGGGCGGCGTTCTCCCGGATCGTGCGGATCGCGAGCAGGCTGGAGTCGACGAGGACGGCTTCCCCCGCTCCCCTCGACAGGGCCTCCAGCCCGTAGGCGCCGGAGCCCGCGGCGACGTCGGCGACCCGGTCGGCAAACGTCAGCCGCCCGGGGCCGAGGAGGTCGAACACGGCCTTCCTCGCCAGATCGGTCGTCGGCCGGATCCCCTCGGGTACCGCGATCAGGCGGCCGCGAAACTCCCCCCCGGTGATCCGGATCATGGAGGCTCGCCCCCGGGCTCGGCCACCGGCTCCTCGAAGAGCTTCGGCAGGTCCCGGCGGGGCACCTTCATCGTTTCCAGGCGGCGGCCGCTCTCCTCGAGCTCGAGGAATCGCGACAGGGTGTCGTCCCGGACGACCCGGAACGACATCCTGTCCCCCCTGCGCCGGAGGAGGTCGCCTTCCTTGACCGCGGAGGCGCTCCAGCTCCTCTCCTTGTCGCTCGGCCTGGTCTCCCGGAACCGTTCGAAGAGGTCTTCCAGCGCCCCGCGCGCCCGGCCGAGCGCGAGGGAGAGCTGGGAGAGGTCGCCGAACTCGAAGCGGAGCGAGTCGCCTTCCGGACGCGCGACCTCGATCACCATCCTCCGGCGGCTCTGGTCCACCAGCAGGGTCGGCGCTCCCTTCGACATCTCGCCGGAGTCCAGCGCCGCGGCGATCACCCTCGAGAGAACGGCCTTCTCCTCTGGCGAGATCTTCTTTCGTCGAACGGCGGCGGGAGCCTCGCCGACCCGGACGGCCTGGGCGATCGTGCCGTCGTCGAACAGCGCGACCCGCTCGCTCTTCTCGCCCTGGATCACCTCGAGGGCGGCGAGGAAGACGGGGAGACCGTCCGTCGAGGCGGCCGCCGGGCCAGCCGGAGTGGGCACGAGTTCTGGCGGCGCTCCTTGCGGCCTCGCCAGGAGGAGAACGAAGAGAGCGAACGGCGCGCTCACGCGGCGGCTCCCGCCTCTCTCCGCAGCTTCCGGGAGAAGTTGAGCCGGGTGGCCACCTCCTTCTTCAGGCCCGGCGGGAGGGCGGCGATCGCCGCCTTCCACCGGGACCCGAGGCCGGCATCGGCCGGGGAGACGGACCGGGGCGGGGCTTCCCAGCCGTTCACGACGAGCGCGAGGACCCCCATCGAGCCGAGGCGCGCGACGGCTTCCCCCCAGCCGTCTTCGGCCAGGACCTCTTCCATCGAGTTGCGGAGCCGGTCCCCGGAGATCAGGGCCCAGGCCCCGCTCTCACGGCTGAGGGCGAGCGCGTCGGAGAACGAGGGCTCCATCACCCGGAATCCGAGCCGGCACTCGTACCGGACGGCCCGGAAGGCTCGCGTGGGGTCGTCGCCGAGGGACCGGGAGTGGAGAAGGCGGAGGCGACGCCCCGCCACGTCGGCCTGCCCGCCGAAAGGGTCGATGACCGGACCGAGGCCCCCTCGAGGATCGACCTCCATGGCCATGGCGTGGACCGTGAAATCGCGACGGGCCAGGTCCTCCTCCACGGAGGCTCCCGCCTCGACGACCGGCAGAGCCCCGGGCGACGGGTAGCTCTCCTTCCGGGCGAGGGCGGCGTCGACCCGCAGGCCCGCGGGGGAGGAGAAGGTGGCCGTTCCGAACCTGCCGTGCGCGGCAAGCGGCCGCCAGCCCGGCAGCGCGCCGAGGCGGGCGGGAAACCCGCTCGTTCCGTCCGACGCCACGACGAGGTCGACGTCCCGGATCGCCCTCCCCGCGAGGAGGTCGCGGACCGCCCCCCCGACGAGGAAGATCCGGGCCTCCGCCGCGAACCCCGCCACGTCGCGGAGAACCGCCTCGAGCGGACCCGTCAAGACTCCCCGCCAGCCCGGTACTTGACGGCTTTCGGGCCGAGGAGGCGAGAGAGCCCCTCCGTCAGCGCCGGCGTCGGCCGGACGGCGAGGTGCGCCGGAAGCTGGATTCTCGCGTCGAAGTGGCCGGGCCGCCTGATCGAGATCGAGACCGGAATCGAGCCGGGAGCCGATTGCAGCAGGTCGCGGACGCTGGTGAAGACCTCGTCGAGCGTCTCCGGGATCGTGGCGAAGAGACGGACCTCCCTGGCTGCGGACTCGAGCATTCCCTCGAGCGGCTGGATCTCGCGGGCGATGATCTCGACCGGCCCCCCTCCCTCCTCGGGCTCGGGGACGCCGGGACCCGACGAGGAGCGGACGGTCCCGGTCACGAGGACCGCCTTGCCGGGAGTGAGCAGGGACCCGGTCTTCTCCAGCAGCGACGCGAACACGGTCACCGGCACGAACCCGGAGAGGTCCTCCAGGACGGCCTTCGCCATCGTCTTCCCTTCGTTCTGCCCCTTCTTGATCTGGGCCTTCTTCACCGAGGAGACCAGCCCGGCGATCTTGACGATCTGGTCCACCTTCTCCCGCGCCGTCGCCGTCGTCGCGTCGCCGAAGAGGTGGACCTCCTCCTCGAAGCGGGAAAGGGGGTGGCCGGTGATGTAGAAGCCCAGCGTCTCCTTCTCGTGCCGGATCTTCTCGTCGGTCGTCCACTCCGGGCCGTCGGCGAAGGAGTCCTCGTGCGGCGTCGACGACTCCTCCGCAAAGAGCGAGTTCTGGCCCGACTCCCGGCCTTTCCTCTCGGAGGCCGCCGCCTCGACGGCGGTGTCGAGCCCCCGCTCCAGCGCCGCACGGGTCTTCCCGAAGGCGTCGAACGACCCGGACCGGACGAGCGCCTCGATCACCTTCCGGTTCGCACGGCTCAGGTCGACGCGGCAGCAGAAGTCCGTCAGGGAGGTGAACGGCCCGCCCTGGGCCCTGGCGTTCAGGATCGCCTGGACCGCCCCCTCCCCGATCCCCTTGACGGCTCCGAGCCCGAAGCGGATGGCCCCGGCGTCGGTGGAGAACGAGAGGTCCGAGCGGTTGACGTCGGGGGGCAGCACCGAGATCTTCATCTCCCGGCAGCTGTTGACGTACTTCACGATCTCGTCCGACTTCGCCGAGTTCGCCGTCAGGACGGCCGCCATGAACTCCACGGGGTAGTGGACCCTCATCCAGGCCGTGCGGTACGCGAGGAGGGCGTAGACCACCGAGTGGGACTTGTTGAACCCGTAGCGCCCGAACGGGAGGATCAGCTCCCACAGCTCCTCGGCCTTCTTCTTCGGGGTGCCGGCGGCTACCGCCTTCTTGACGAACTTGTCGCCCTGTTCCTTCAGGGCCGCGTCGTCCTTCTTTCCGATCGCCTTCCGGAGCTTGTCCGCCTCCCCGGGCGTGTACCCGGCCACCGCCCGGGAGGCGAGCATGACCTGCTCCTGGTAGACGAGGACGCCGTACGTGTCCTTGAGGATCGGCTCCAGCTGCGGGAGCGGGTATTCGAACTTCTTGCCGCGGCGCCGCTCGATGTAGACCTCCACCGTGCCGGCGTCGAGCGCTCCCGGCCGGTATAGGGCGTTCAGCGCCGAGAGGTCTTCGAAGACGGCGGGCTGGACCCGTCGCAGAAGGTCGCGCATGCCCGAGGACTCGAACTGGAAGACGCCGTCGGTCCGCCCGTCCGAGAAGAGCTTGAAGACCTCCGGGTCGTTCAGGGGGATGTCGGCGAAGGAGGGCTTCGTCCCCGTCCGGCGCTCCACGAGGCGGGCCGCGTCGTCCAGGATCGTCAGCGTGATCAGCCCGAGGAAGTCCATCTTCAGGAGGCCCATCTTGTCGACGGCCTTCATCTCGAACTGGGTCGTGATCTCCCCGTTGTTGTTCCGGTAGAGGGGCAGGAACTCGACCAGCGGCCTCGGGGCGATCAGGACGCCGGCCGCGTGGACGCCGGCGTGCCGGGAGACCCCTTCGAGCCGCTCCCCCAGGTCGAACAGCCGCCGGTACGCCTCGTTCCCCCTCAGCGCGTCCGCCAGCTCGCGGACGTCCCGGCGCGCCTCGGCCAGCGTCGTCGGCTTGCCGGGGTTCGCGGGGATCATCGCGCAGAGCCTGTTGACCTCGCCGAGGTCGACGCCCAGGACGCGCCCGACGTCCCGGATGACGGCCCGAGCCTTCATCGAGTTGAACGTGATGATCTGCCCGACGTTCTCCGTCCCGTACTTCTGCCGGACGTACTCGATCACCTCTCCGCGCCGCCGCTCGCACAGGTCGACGTCGATGTCGGGCATCGAGACCCGGTCCGGGTTCAGGAAGCGCTCGAAGAGGAGGTCGTAGCGAAGCGGGTCGACGTCGGTGATCTCCAGGGTCCAGGCCACCAGCGAGCCGGCGGCGCTCCCGCGCCCCGGCCCCACGGGGATCCCCTTCGACCTGGCGTACCGGATGAAGTCCCAGACGATCAGGAAGTAGCTCGAGAGGCCCATGTCCTGGATGACCCCGAGCTCCCACCGGAGCCGCACGTCGTACTCCTCGCGGGTGTGGCGGATGCTCCCCTTCTCGATGAGATCGGCCAGCGGCCCGAGGCGCGCCGCCAGCCCCTCGGTCGCCAGCGATTCCAGGTAGGTGTCGGGGGTCTCGAACCCCTCGGGGAACGGGAAGCTCGGGAGCTGCAGGCCGGTGTCGACGATCACCTTCGGCGCCACCCGGCTGGCGATGACGGCGGAATTCTTCACCGCTTCCAGCGAGATCTCCCGGAACGACTCCCTCATCTCGTCCGGGCTCTTCACGTAGAACTCGTCGTTGTAGAACTTCATCCGCTTCGGGTCGTCGAGCCTGCGCCCGGTTCCGATGCAGAGCAGGACTTCCTGGGCGACGGAGTCCTCGCGGACGAGGTAGTGGGCGTCGTTCGTCGCGACGGTCGGGATCCCGGTCTCCTTCGCGAGCCGGAGGAGGTCCGGGAGGATCTTCCGCTGCTCGGGGATCCCGTGGTCCATCAGCTCGATGAAGTAGCGGTCGGGCCCGAAGAGGTCGCGGTACTTCTCCGCGGTCGCCTTGGCCCCCGCGTAGTCGCCGGTGAGGAGCCGCTGGGAGACCTCCGACTTCAGGCAGCCCGAGAGGGCGATGATCCCCTCGTGGTACTTCTCGAGGAGCTCCCAGTCCATCCGGGGCTTGTAGTAGAAGCCCTCGAGGAACGCCATCGAGACCAGGCGCGAGAGGTTCCGGTACCCGTCGGGCGTCTCGACGAGGAGCGTGAGGTGGTAGTTCGACCCCTCCCCGTCGACGGTCTTGACGGTCTCCCGGTCGTGGCGCGAGCCGGGGGCGACGTAAGCCTCCACCCCGAGGATCGGCTTGATGCCGGCTTCGAGCGCCTGCGTCTGGAGGTCGTACGCCCCGAACATGTTCCCGTGGTCGGTGACGGCAACCGCCGACATCCCGTGGTTCTTGACGTGCTTGATCAGGTCCTTCAGCCGGTTCGCGCCGTCGAGGAGCGAGAACTGCGAGTGGAGGTGGAGGTGGACGAAGTCCCCGGCCGTCACTCCCACTCGATCGTCCCGGGAGGCTTGGAGGTGACGTCGTACACGACGCGGTTCACGCCGCGGACCTCGCCGACGATCCGCCGGGACGTCCGGTCCAGGAGATCGTGCGGGAGCCTGGCCCAGTCGGCGGTCATGAAGTCCAGCGTCGTCACGGCCCGGAGGGCCACCACGTTCTCGTACGTCCGGTTGTCCCCCATGACGCCGACCGACCGGACGGGGAGGAGGACGGCGAACGCCTGCGCCGTCTGCTCGTAGTAGCCCGAGGCGCGGAGCTCCTCCATGAAGATCGCGTCGGCTTCCTGCAGGACGTGGGCCCGCTCGCGCGTCACCTCCCCGGGGATCCGGACGGCCAGGCCCGGGCCCGGGAAGGGGTGCCGCCACAGCATCTCGTGGGGGATCCCCAGCTCCTCGCCCAGGCGGCGGACCTCGTCCTTGAAGAGCTCCCGGAGCGGCTCCACGAGCTTGAAGCCGAGCTTCTCGGGGAGGCCGCCGACGTTGTGGTGGGTCTTGATGACAGAGGAGGGGCCCTTGATGGAGACCGACTCGATGACGTCCGGGTAGAGGGTTCCCTGGGCCAGCCAGACGGCTCCGTCGACCGCCCTGGCGTTCTCGGCGAAGACGTCGATGAAGAGGCCGCCGATGATCTTCCGCTTCCGCTCGGGCTCCGTCACCCCGGCGAGGCCCGAGAAGAAACGGTCGGAGGCGTCGACCCCCTCGACCGGAAGGCCGAGGTGCCGGAACATCTCGAGGACCTGCCGTCCCTCGTTCTTGCGAAGCAGGCCCGTGTCGACGAAGACGCCCCGGAAGCGCCCGCCCAGCGCCTGCTGGAGGAGCACGGCGGTCACGGTCGAGTCGACGCCCCCGGAGAGGGCGCCGAGGACGATCCCTTCGGTCACGGTCTCGCGGATCCGCCCGATCGCCTTCTCGCGGAACGACGCCATCGTCCAGGTCGCGCGGGCCCCGCAGACGTCGTAGAGAAAGTTCTCGAGCATCTGCGCCCCGTGCTCGCTGTGGTGGACTTCCGGGTGGCCCTGGATCCCGTAGAGTCCGCGGGCGGTGTTCTCGAACGCGGCGACGGGAGCGTTCGAGGTGTGCGCCGTCACCGTGAAGCCGGGAGGGGCCGCCTCGACGTGGTCGCCGTGGGACATCCAGACCGTCTCCTCGGGGCCCAGCCCGCGGAAGAGCCGCCCGCCGTCCACGGCGACGAGCGCGCGCCCGTACTCTCGGCCCGGAGCGCTGGCCACGCTCGCCCCGAACCGGCGCGCGATCCACATCATCCCGTAGCAGAGGCCGAGGACCGGCAGCCCCAGGTCGAAGAGCCGCGGATCCCCCTGCGGGGCCCCCTCGTCGTAAACGCTGCTCGGGCCCCCCGACAGGATGATTCCCTTCGGCCTCTCCGCCGCGATCCGGTCCGCCGGCGTGTCGTACGGGAGGACGATCGAGAGGACCCGCGCCTCGCGAATTCTCCGGGCGATCACCTGCGTGTACTGGGACCCGAAGTCGAGGACGACGACGCTGTCGTGAGCGGCGACCATGCCTACCTCCGTTCCGGCCGCGGGGAGGCCGGATGCGCTGACCAAAGGGAAAGGACGAGCCGCGGGATCGAGACGAGGGCCGCGACGGCGAGCGCGAACGCCGTCGCGACGAACGGGATCGCCGCGACCATCACCGGGGCGATATTGACGCCCCCCGGCAGCTCGCCGCCGTGAGCCACGCGGTCCAGCGACCGCGCGGCGAAGACGGACGCTCCGATCGCCGCCACCACGAACGTCCAGAAGCTCTCGGGCGGAAGGGGCTGCGGCCGGAGCGGCTCTCCCCTTCCGCTCTTGCGCCAGAGGCGGGACGCCACCTCGACCCCCGCGTCGGCCAGGAAGAGGAGGAGGGAGGTGACGACGTACGGCAGGAGGAAGAGGACCGACGCGATCACCGCGAACCGCGGGAGGGGGCGCTTCCCGAACCCTTGACCGAGCGCATCCGTGAGAAACGGGTACGGCGTGAACGCCTCGGCCGCGCGGCCGTGCACCAGGAGGTAGGTCACCAGGCCCGCCACGAAGGCGAATGGAACGATCACCAGGAACCCGCGCGCCATTCGGAACATCCTGGCGAGTATAGCGACGGGCGACGAAAGCCTTCAGAGCGGAGAGACTCCCGGAAACCGCCGGCCTTTCGGGCGTCGCCTCGCCTGAGACGGTTCGCCCGAGAGCCGGCGCATGAGTTAGATTCAACCCCCGCCGGAGAAGATCACCGATGCCGAAGACCCCTCTGACAGCTCGTACCGGACCGGCCGCCGAGGCGACGCGCATTGGAGAGCTCCTCGAGCAGGGGCGAATCCGTGACGCTGTCGAGAGCGCCAAGGAGTTCGCCAAGAGATCTCCGGGGCCAGCGAGCGACGAGCTTCTCGTCGAGAGCTATTCGGCACGCATCCGCCAGCTCCAGGCCGAGGGACTCGATCGGGACGCTCGCTCGCTTTGCGACCTCGTGGAGAGGAGGATCCCGGCTTCGCGGGAGCGGATGACCGCCCTCCGGAACGAATGTGACCTCCTTGCCCAAGGGTTCCGCGGGCTCCTCGCCGCCCTCGAGAGAGGAGACGGGGACGAACGGAGGCGCCTTCTCGTCCTTCTCGCGAGGAAGCTGTGCGACCCGGGAGTCCTGGCAGACTCGGAGGCTCTCCCCGAGGATCACCCCCTGAAGCTGGAGGCCCGGGCCGTCCGGGCGGTCTTCACCGCAGCGACGAGCGGCCCCTTGCCAGACGAGGCGATGGCGACGCTCGACTTCGTCTCACGCTCCTCGCCGCTGGCGCCCTGGAAGCTCCTCATTCGTGCGATCGACGGTTTCTACCGGGGGGATCCCGAGTCCGTCCGGCGTAACGTGGCGGCTCTCTCGGCCGGGAGCGCGGTGACTCCTCTTGGCGCTCTTCTTCTCGCGGCGTCCGGGGCTGACCCGCAGAAGCCGCTCTCCGTCCCGGTCGCGGCTCTCGCCGAGAAGTTGAGCAGCGGGCGGGGAACCCTGAGGGAGAGCCTCGAGGAGCTCGAGCGGGGGCTCGAGAAGAGGGACCAGCACCGGGCCTCGCGATTCGCAGAGAGAGTCCTCGCCGCACTTCCGGCCGGCGCCGGCAGCGTGCGGCAACGGTTCCGTGCAACCCTTGTCGCGCGATGGGTCCGAGCCGGCTTCCCGCCGGAGGCGCTTCCCGGGGAGGTTTCGCCAGGTCGCGCCAACAGGCTGGACACCATTCGATACCTGGCGCTGGCGATGGAGCAGAAGGACTGGACGCAGGCCGTCGGCGGGTGGGACATCTACCTGGAGCTGAGGTCGCTCTCCGGTCCGCCCACGGGCAAGGAAACCGCCGCCGTCCTCCTCCACATGGCCTCCCTCTTTCCACCGAGCGAAGACGACGTGGCCTCGGCTCTCGGGGTCCACTGCCCCGAATGCCTTCGCCAGGAGATCAGGGATGGAACGCTCCCGGCGTTCTTCGACCGTGAGGCACTCCTGGCGAGGGCGGTGGCGGCAGACGGCTCGCGCAGGGGCTTCCTCGCCCTTTTCTCCTTCCAATCCGGCCTGGACGAGAAGGTGGCCGCGGAGACCGCGGCCCGGTGGCACGCCGCCCGGCCCGGAGACCCCGAACCGCTGGTCTTCCTGGTCGAGGAGGCCATGCGGCGCAAAGACTGGAAGCGAGCACTCTCTCTCCTCGAGCGGGCCGAGGAGGAGAAGCACCTCGGCCCCGAGCTCCGTGGGAAGCGTTTCTCCGTTCTGGTGGGTCAGCTCGAGATGCAGATCCAGAAGGGCCAGTGCGCTGGCGCGCGGGCGAGCCTCGTCCTTGCCAGAAAGGAGCCGCAGGCGAGCGAGAGCGAGCTCGGAGCGTACCTGGCAGCACTGGAGTGGGCACTCTGCCAGTCGGGCCGGAAGCCGGAACCGACCGCCACGCTCGAGGCGGCTAAACGGCTCGCGGCGAGGGCGCACAACCCGGCCTTCGTCTGGATCCTGATGGCCTCCGCCGGGGAGCTACTCAAGCGGTCGCCCCTCCTGCCGGCCACGATCCTCACACCTCGGGAGAGCTTTGCCGCGCTCGTCCGGACCCAGCGGCTCGTCCCCCGTCTCGATCGGCCCCTCAAGGTGCCTGGCGAGGTCCTGTGGAGCGCGGAGGGTCATCTGGACGGGGCATCCCCCGACGACCTTCTCGCTCTCTGCGAGGGCGGAGGCGCGATGGCCTGGCCCCGTGAGGCCTTCGCGGCCACGACCCGCGGAATCGCTTCCGACGGCCCCCTCCTCGCCCGATTCCTCGGCGCGCGGGCCAGGGCGCTGACGACCCGGAACGACGCTGGCCCGCCCGGAAGGGTGCTCGAGATCCTCCGCGCGGCCCTGGCGCTCGCCGGGACGAACCACGACACGGAAGGCCTCGGCTCCGTCAGCACCGCTCTGCGGCACGTCCGGGCCACGCCCGGGGGACGCAAAGCTCTCTCGGCCCTCGGCGTCTTTGGCGAGGACCTTCCCGACGCCGAGGCGATCCGCGCCGTGGTTGCGAAAGAGCGGCTCCTCCCGGCGATTCTCGACTCGCCGAAACTCCCCCGGAAGGTCAGGCCCACCAAGCCTCCGGGGCGGCCGGCGAAGAAGAAGCCCGAGAGCCAGCGGGAAGAGCTCTCTTTCGATTTTGGAGATCTCGAATGAGCCCTTTCGAGCTGCTCGGGGTCGTGGAGACCGCTGGCGACGACGAGATCCGGGCCGCCTACCACAAGGCGGTCCTCGCCCACCCGCCTGACCGCGACCCGGAAGGCTTCCAGAAGGTCCGCGCCGCTTTCGACGCGATCCGCGACGAGGAGGCCCGTCTGGAGCTCCGCCTCTTCGGCCCTCCGCCCTTCCAGAGCCTCCTCGAGCTTCTCGACGAGCTCGGCGAGGGAAAGAGATGGGTCGGCCCCGGCCCCTGGATCGCCACGCTGAAGGAAACGGGGCCGTGAGCAGCTTGTCGTCCGAGGAACGGCAGCGTTTCCTCGACCGGGTCGCCTCGTGGCTGGACGCGCTTGGCGAGGAAGAGCCATTTCCCGAGGGCCTCGCACCCGAAGCCCTCGTCGCAATGAATCCCGAGCCCGACCTCTTGGCACTCCACGGTCAGATGGCCGCGCTGACGCAGGAGACCCGCCTCCTCGGCCGCGCCACGAGCCGTTTGACGGCGGAGATGAAGGAAGCGATCGAGCGGGAAGATAGCCGTGCGGAGAGCGGGACGACCGCCGAAAGCATTTTCCGGGCCCGGCGAGAGGGCCGGATGGAGCAGGCTGCGGAGCTTCTCGACGTGAGGGACCGGCTCGCGCGCGGCCTTTCCGAGGCGAGGTCCCGCCTTGGCGCGATCCCCCGTTGGCAGCACCGGCTCTTCGGAGGATCCGCAGTCCTCGAGGCCCTCGTCCGCGGAGACGAGCTCGCCCTCGAGCGGCTCGACGACCTTCTTGCCCGCCTCTCGCTCCGCGAGGTGCCGTGCCTGGGCCGCGTCTTCGACCCTCTCAAGATGAAAGCCGTGGAGACCGCGGTCTGCGGGAATGTGCCTGCCGGCACGGTTCTCGACGTCTATCGTTCCGGCTGGGTGTCAGGAGAGGCCGTCATCAGGTTCGCCGAGGTACGGGTCGCCGGGCAGAGCACTCTCGTATCGGAGTCGACAGGAGGCCGCCAGGAGGCCACCAGGAGATGAGAATGGCAGATGTCATCGTCGGAATCGACCTCGGGACGACCAACTCGGAGGTCGCCGCATTCCTCGACGGCAGGGTCCAGATCCTGCCGGTCGAAGGAGATCCGATCCTCCCTTCCGTCGTCGGGATGGCTCTCGACGGAACGCTTCTCGTCGGGGCTCCTGCGCGAAACCAGAGCGTTCTTTACCCGGAGCGGACCGTCCGCTCGATCAAGCGGCTGATGGGGTCCTCCCAGACGGTCTCGATGGGGGAGAGGACTTTCACCCCGCCCGAGGTCTCGGCGCTCATCCTCAGGGAGCTGAAGGAGCGGGCCGAGGCGTCGCTCGGGACCGAGGTGAAGAAGGCCGTCATCACGGTGCCGGCCTACTTTTCCGACGCTCAGCGGCAGGCAACGCGCGACGCTGGTGCCATCGCCGGCCTCGAGGTGCCGAGGATCCTCAACGAGCCAACCGCCGCGGCGCTGGCCTACGGCGAGGACCGACACGAGGCGAAGACGCTCCTCATCTATGACCTCGGGGGGGGCACGTTCGACGTCTCCGTCGTCCACGCAGAGGGTGACCTGACCGAGGTCCTCTCGAGCCACGGCGACACGCACCTCGGCGGGGACGATTTCGACCAGCTCCTCCTCGAGCACGTCCATGGCAGGCTGATCGCCGGCGGCGGGCCGGACCTGCGTGCCGACCGCCGCGCAATGAGCCGGCTCCTCTGGTCCGCCGAGGAGGCCAAGAAGCGACTCAGCGACGAGCCCTGGGCGCGCCTCAGAGAAGAGCACCTCGCCGAGGTGCGGGGCGTTCCCTTCCACCTCGACGTCGAGGTCTCCCGCCAGGACTTCGAAAGGCTCATCGAGCACCTCCTCGAGCGGACGATCAACAGCGTCCACAAAGCGCTCTCGGACGCGGGGAAACGCCCCACCGAGCTCGACGCGATCCTCCTCGTTGGGGGCGCCACGCGGACCCCGCTCGTCTCGGAATTCCTCGAGCGAGCGACGGGGATGAGGCCCCGCCAGGATCTCCACCCCGACCTCTGCGTCGCCCTCGGGGCCGGCGTCCTGGCGAGCCGGCTAGCGGGGCACGACATCGAGAAGGTCCTCGTCGACGTTTCTCCCTACTCGTTCGGGCCGTCACATCTCGGAATCCTCGAGGGGCGAGTCACCCCCCACTGCTACCACCCCATCATCAGACGGAACTCCCCGCTGCCCGTCAGCAAGACCGAGAGCTACTGGACCGCGAGCGACGACCAGACAAAGGTGCGCCTGGACATCTACCAGGGCGACGACCCGAACGCCCTCCGCAACATCCCGATCGGCGGCTTCGAGGTCGAGGGACTCTCCCTCGTTCCCAGCGGCAACGAGATCCTCTGCCGGATGGACCTCGACCTGGACGGCATCCTGCGCGTGACAGCCGTCGAGAAACGGACGGGCCTGTCGAAGGCGATCACGATCGAACGGGCGACAACCGCCCTTTCCCCCGAGGAGGTCCGGAAGGCCCGCGAGAGAATGCGAGAGCTGGCCGGCGACGAGGAACTCGACGCAGAAGACGTTGACGGCCGTTGGGAACCCGGTGACGACGAACCAGGCGACGGGGGCGAGGGGAACGAAGGCGAGGAGAGCAACGACCACCTCTCACGGGTCGACGGGCTCCTCGAGCGAGGCCGCACCCTGCTCCCGAAGATGGGGCCGGACGACCGCGGCGAGGCGATGGCGCTCCTGGAGCGGCTGGAGGAGGCCAGGGAGAAGACCGACGCGCTCCTGATGGAAAGTCTGTCCCAGCAGCTCGAGGATCTCCTCTTCTTCATCGAGGAGAAGTGACAGAGCTCATCTGCCCGACCTGCCGCGCCCAGTGGCGATCTGTCGCGACGTGCGCCCGGTGCGGCACGGATCTCCTGCCGCTCATGCGCCTCGCCGCGCGCGCTCACGCGCTCCGGGAAGAGGCTTGCGCGGCGCTCCTCGACCCTTCGCGCGCCGCGCAGGCCTTGAACGCCGCGCAGGCGGCCCATCGTCTTCATCAGACGCCCCGGAGCTCAGCGCTCCTGGCGCTCGCGATCGTGGCCGCGGCCGGAGTCTGAGCCGACACGGCACACGACCGCTTCCAGATGCGACAGCTCACTCGGCGACGGACGAGGAAAGCCCGTCGGAGCGGAGGGACTCCCCGAGGGCAGAGACCTTCCGGCCGTAGTCCCGGAGCATGAGGCGGAGCGCGGTCTTGGGGCACCGCCCCGAACAAGTCATCAAGTCATGCATGACACCGCTCTGGCAGGAGCGCGGCTTCAGGGCTTCGCCGATCCTGCGGCCCGCCGCGACTTCACCTGGCGGCCCGTCCGGAGTGCGGATTTTCGCGACATCGCCGCGTCCTGAAGCTGAATGTAGTGCGCGACCAGCCTCTGAGGATCGTTGCCGTGCTCGCGGGAAATCTCACGCCGCACTTGGCGGAGTCGGGTCTGCGAATCGATTCCTTCAGTTCGCATCTTGGTCTCCGCTCAGCTCGAGAGGTGTGACGAGAGTCGGTACGTGAAGGCCGAGCTTGGTGTTCACGCGTTTGATGTGGCCGAACTTGTTGGCGTTCGCAAGGTGCTGGCAATTCCACGTGAGAAGAAAATCGCACTTGTGGTACGACGCCATCGCAAGGTGGAGCGCGTCCCCAACAGGATCTCTCGGCATGACGTGTTGCAGGACATAGACCTCGACGATCTCGGCGACAGCCGGCTCGAAAGGCAGAACGGGTAGATCCTTCACAAGAGCCAGGACGTGACGGTGAGCGGGGTAAATTCCTCGGCCAAGTTCCTCGATGACGGCAAGGCTCGTGACGGTCTCGAAGGCCGATCGGGGATGTCCCACCACCGCCGGGTCCAGAGGCGCCGCGCCACCATCTCGGGCTCGGGCCGAGCCTCGTAATAGAAGCCAGGGATCGAGGTCTCCACATAGACGAGAGGCGCCATCCACGGAACTGTACCGCCGTAGCCGGCTCCCCGCAAAGAGAGCGCACTTGGATGATAAGCCAGTTCCCTCCAGCGGGCGTCTCTCCTCGGTCTCGTTTACCTGCGACACCGCTTTCGTCAGCTCGAGGGGTGGGCCAGGCGGAGCAGTCGCTCGACGAGCCCCTCGAGAAACACTCGAAGCTCGGCGGGTGTGATGCCTGCGGGAACGCGGACATCAGGGCCCACGCTGATCTGGGAGAGAACCCAAGCAAGCTGAGCGGCCGTGAGACCCCCGTCCTTGGTTGCCGCGGAAGAGAGAGCACTCTCGACGCTGAAACCTGCGCGCTCCAGAAGCAAGACGTCCACGAGGCCGCGAACCTCGCCCCGCGAGAGGAGCGTGCAGAGCTTGTTCGCGAGGATCTCCTCGGGAGGATCGACGAGGATGCCTTCGCGCTCGAGCTTCCCCGGACCGAGGCGACTCACTTCGCTTCCGGCAGCAAACCCTGCCGCGCCCACCGGCCGAGCAGAAACTCCCAGAACGGGCGGCGAAGCCCGAGCCGACCGGAGAGACGAGGCCAGAGACGAGCGACTTCGGCGGGGCTCGTGAAACGCCAGACATCCGTGTCCCGGGCCTCCCGAAGGATGAGGGCCAGAAGACGCAGCCGCTCTTCCTCCGATGCCGATCGAAGGCGTTCCTCGAGCTCGGCGACGGTCATCGGATCGTCCCAGAGGAAGTAGGGCGAGGCGCCGGGATCGGCGAGATGCGTCGAGAGCAGAGGCACCGATCGAAGTTTACGCCCTCCGTTTCGCGATGAGGCCCCACGCCCCACCTCATCCGGATCGCCGCGTTCATGCCGGAGACGCTCCTCGGCGTACGCTATCGGTATGCCGAGGAAGACGGAACGGCCATCCCCGTGGCGTTGCCCCTGCTGCCCGTCCCGCCGGCCGAGGTCCTGCTCGGGGAGGCGGCGGCGCTGCCGGGAGATCTCGTCGCAGGACTGCGCGACGCGGCCCTCATCGCGGACCTGGACCGGATCCTCGAGCTGACCGGGCTGTTGGAGGCCCGCGCCCCGGCGATGGCGCAGGAGCTCCGCAGGCTCGCCGAGGGTTTCGCCTACCCGGGGATCCTGGCCCTCCTCGAGCGGGGGACGGCGCCGTGACGGCGCCTCGCGTCAACCGGGCAGCGGACATCCTGGCCGTGGACGACACCCCGGCCAACCTGCTGATCCTGATCGCCACGCTCAACGCGAAGGGACACCGGGTCCGGCCGGTTCTCGACGGCAGGCTCGCCCTGGAGGTGGCCCGTCGGACGCCGCCCGAGCTCATCCTGCTCGACATCCGCATGCCGGGGATGGACGGCTTCGAGGTGTGTGCCCATCTCAAGGAGGACCCCCTGCTCGCGGAGATCCCGGTCATCTTCATCAGCTCCAGCCCGGACGCCTCGGACAAGGTGCAGGCGTTCGCCGCCGGCGGCGTCGACTACGTCACCAAGCCCTTCCACGTCGACGAGGTGATCGCCCGGGTGGAAGCTCACCTGAAGATCCGGCGGCTCCAGGTCGCGCTCGACCAGTACAACCGGGGCCTTCAGGAGATGGTGCGGACGCAGGTGAGGGAGATCTCCGAGTCCCAGATCGCGACGATTTTCGCGCTGGCGAAGCTGTCGGAATCTCGCGACGACGAGACGGGGCATCACATCGTCAGGGTCCAGCGGTACTTCGTGGCGCTCGCCCGGCGCCTGTGCGAGGACGGAGTCGTCCCGGAGGCCGCCCGCGACGGCTTCCTCGAGAACATCTTCCAGGCGTGCGCCCTGCACGACATCGGAAAGGTCGGGATCCCCGACAGCATCCTGCTCAAGCCGGGCGAGCTGACCCCCGGCGAGCTCGAGGCGATGAAGAGGCACACCCTCATCGGGGCAGAGACCCTTGCCGCCGTCCTCGAGGGCTATCCCGGCAACGCCTTCGTGCGGATGGGGGTGGAGGTGACCCGATCCCATCACGAGAGATGGGACGGCAGCGGCTACCCGGACGGCCTTTCCGGCGAGGCGATCCCGCTGGCGGCGCGGATCGTGATGCTTGCCGACCAGTACGACGCGCTTCGCAACAAGCGTCCCTACAAGGGGGAATTCGACGCGGAAAGGACGTACGCGATCCTGACCGAGGGCGACGGTCGAAGCGACCCGAGGCACGTGGACCCGCGAGTGCTCGCCGCGTTCAAGGCGATCCGCACGGAGTTCGACGCGATCCACGAGGAGCTGCGGGAGCCGCTGCCCGGCGGGAGACCTGCGTCTTGGACCGAACAGGTCCTCGAGCAGGCACAGTGGTAATGGACGAGGTGTCGGCGAGGGTCTCCGTCGTCAGCGGAGGGAGTCCCAGAGGGCAGAGACCTTCCGGACGTAGTCCCGGGTCTCCCGGTACGGCGGGACCCCCCCGTACGACGCGACGGCCTGCTCCCCGGCGTTGTAGGCCGCCAGGATCAGCTCCACTTCGGTCTCGCCGAACCGGGTGGCGAGCTGGGAAAGGTAGGCGGCGCCGCCCCGGATGTTCTCTCCCGGGTCGAAGGGGCGCTGGACGCCGAGACGCCGGGCCGTTGCCGGCATCAGCTGCATCAGGCCGCGGGCGCCTTTCGGGGAGACCGCTCGCGGAGAGAAGTTCGACTCGAAGCGGATGACGGCGGTGATGAGGCCCGGGTCGACCCGGTGCTCTAGGGCCGCCGCCAGGATGAGGGGCCGGAGCGACGCCGGCCCCGGAAGCTCCGCGGCCGCGGGGGTGCGGACGGACCGCCGCGTGGGCCGGGCGGCCTCCTGCCGGGGCAGCTCCGGGTCGGGCACGATCTCGTCGTCCAGGATCCGTTCGATCCGGTCGATGTCGAGAGAGAGCGTGCCTCCTCCGGGGAGGTGAATGGCCACCCGCTCGCCCTTCAGCTCGAATCCGGTCGCCTTCATCGTCCGCCCGTCGTCGAGGACGACGAGGGCAGCGTCCAGACGGAGGGTCGACGCGGCGAGCAGCGCCGCGGCCACGGCCAGCCGCCCCCTTCTCCCCTGCCCGCCCCGCTCAGGCACGAGGATGGGTCCGGTCGTAGACACGCCGCGCCCTGGCAAGCGAGACGTGCGTGTAGATCTCCGTGGTCGCGATGTCCCGGTGGCCGAGCATCATCTGGACGGCGCGGAGGTCCGCGTCGTGGTCGACCAGGTGCGTCGCGAACGCGTGCCTCAGGACGTGCGGGGAGACCGACGCCGCCGGCAGACCCGCGGCCCTCGCCGCCGCCTTCAGGGCGAGAAAGACGGTCTGCCTGGTCACCGGCCGCCCCTTCGACCCGACGAAGAGGGTCCGGCTCGCCGCCGAGCCCTTGACCGACGGACGGACGCTCTCGAGGTACCGGCGCACCCACTGCGCCGAGCTATCGGCGATCGGGACGACCCGTTCCTTCGACCGCTTCCCTTTCACGAGGACGAATCCGTCGCGGAGCCTGAGGTTCTCGAGGAGGAGCCCCGTCAGCTCCGAGACGCGGAGGCCACAGGCGTAGAGAAGCTCGAACATCGCCCGGTCGCGAAGGCCCCTCGGCTGGCCGGTATCTGGCGCCTCGAGGAGGGTCTGGACCTCGGTTTCCGAGAGGAGCTTCGGCAGGACGGCCCACCGCCGGGGGTTCTGGAGCTCGGCCGTCGGGTCGCTCGGGACGATCTTCTCGGCCTCTAGGAAGCGGAAGAGCCCCCGCAGGGCCGACGTCGCCCTCGCGATCGACCGAGGCGAGGAGCCGTGCGTCCGGAGCTGCCCCAGGTACCGGACGACGACCGTCCGGCTCACTTCCCCGGTGTCGACGCCCGTCCGCCCCAGGTACTCCCCGAACCGGAGGAGGTCTCCCCGGTATGCAGCCAGCGAGTTCCCCGCCAGTCCCTTCTCCACCGCGAGGTAGTCCAGGAAAAGCGGGACATGGCGGTCGGCGAACGAGGTCACGTCCTGATTCTACGGATCATGGAGGCGACCCGTCTCGGAACCCGAGCTGGAGAGACGCAGGAACTCTGATTTTCAACAGCAGCGCGGCCGATGGCCGAGACGGCGCGGTGGTAAGGTTCGCGCCCCGATGGCCTGCGGCGTCCAGCCTCCCCGCCTCACCTTCGTCTCGATGCTCCACTACCTCGAGAGACGCGAAGGGAGCGGTCGGAAAAGCGTCGAGACGCTCCTCGCGGACGGCCGCCGCCTGACGCTGGCCGTCCGGCATCCGCTCGTCGTCTTCGCCGACCCGGAGGTGGCGGACGCCGTCGAGGAGGCGCGGGCGGCGGTCGGCCTCTCGGCCTGGACCCGCGTCGAGCGGCTCCCCCTCGAGGAGACGGAAACCTGGCGACGGTACGGCCCGAGGTTCCTCGCGCTCTCCTTGGCGCCCCGGTTCCGCCTGTCCAACTCGAAGGACTCCCTTCTATTCCGTTTCTTGACGTGGGCCAAGATGGAGTACGTCGCCCGGGTGGTCGAGGAGAACCCGTTCGGGTCGAGCCACGTCGGCTGGATCGACCTCGGGCTCGCCTACGCCATCGCCCCGGCCGATCCTGCCGCCCTCGACGCCGTCGTGGCCTCGGCCCCCGACCCGGTGCGGCTCTGCCGGATGTACCCGTCGGAGCCGGCCGAGATCGGCGACGACTGGATGCTCCACGTCCTCGCCGCGGGGCTCCTCACCGCGGCCGTCCCGACCTGGAGGGAGGTCCTCCCGCTCTTCCGCTCGCAGGCGGAACGCTCGCTGGAGCTCGGGATCCCGCGGCTCGAGGAGTGCATGCTCGCGACGATCTGGGCCCGGCACCCACGCCTCTTCGCGCCGTACTGGGGCGACTACGCCGACGTGGTGGCGAACTACGTCCGCCCGACCCGGAACGCGCCTTGCCTCCTGCGCCGGGCGATCGAGGCGCTCCGGACCGGGCGGTACGCGGCGGCCGTCGCTCGCCGCAGACCTCGCGTTCCTCCCGCCCGGCTGACTCTCCCCGGCGCTCAGCCGACGTAGTACCCCGCTCCCTAAGAACGATGACGTCACCGTATTTGTGGAGCGGGGTACTTAGGGCCAGACCGATTGGAAGCCCGCCGCCGGCAGGCCGTGGTCCTTCGGCGGGTGGCGCTCGCCCACTCGAGGACGTCTCGCTGGGATACGGGAATACGGTAATATTGCTCATATGAAGACGACCATCGACATTCCGGACGACCTTCTCCTCGCAGCGAAAAGGGAAGCGCTCGAGTCCGGCCGCACGCTGCGCGAGCTGGTCAACCTCGGGCTCCGACACCAGCTGGCCGCGCCTGCCCGTTCCCGCCGGAAGCGCGCGTCGTTCCGGCTCGTGACCGTGCCGGGCAAGCTCGCGCCGGGCCTCGACCTCTCCAGTCGGGAGGCGATGCATGATTACCTCCACCGGACGCGATGATCGCCTTCGACACCAATCTTCTCGTCTATGCGCACCGCTCCTCGGAGCCCCAGCATGCCGCCGCGCGCCGGGCCCTCGAGCGGGCCGCGGCCGATCCGGATGGCTGGGGCTTCTCCCTTGGAGTGGTCTCGGAGTTCTGGAGCGTCGTCACGCACCCGTCCGCACCGCACCCCTCGACGCCAGAGCAGGCACGAGCGTTCCTCGAGGTCCTCGTCCGCGACGCCGAGGCCAGAGTCTTCACGCCCGGGCCCGGATTTTCCGGGCGCCTCCTGGCGCTGGCGAGCCGGCTCGGCGTCCGCGGCGTTCGGATCTTCGACCTTCAGATTGGCCTTGCGGCGGTCGAGGCCGGAGCCTCGCAGCTCTGGACTCACGACCGCGGATTCGTCGCCTGTCCGGGCCTCGAGGTCCACCACCCCTTGTGAGCTACGGACGGAGCCCTCGTTGACGATGGCGAAGCCTTCATCGTGATCTTTCCCTGGACCATCCCCACACCCCCGTGTAGTTGACGCCGAACGAAACGGCGCGATCGGCCGGCCAGCTCGACGAGCTCGTGGAAGGGCCGCAGCCGTTCCTCCTCACCCCCCGAGTACGCCGCGAGGTACTCCCGAAGAAGCGCGTTCAGAGAGGTCCCTCGGGCCAGCGCGCGCCTCCGTGCCGCCTCGAGGACCTGCTCCGGGATGGAGATCGTGACGTTCGACCTGGACCCGTGTTCCACAGGCTTGCGTCGCACCGGGTCTCCTGCATCTCCTCCTGGGTGAAGACGCCTGGTGGACCCGGGGACTCAGCGCTTGAGGATCGCCTCTGCCGTGAAGACGTAGCCGATCCCGTGGACCGTCTGGACCGGCAACTCGAGGCCGATCTCGGCGTGGACCTTCTGCCGCAGGCGGCTCATCTCCTTGTCGAGCCGCCTCTGGTCGAATTCCGAGGGGTTCTCGCCGAGGGAGGCGATCAGGTCCACCCTCCGGACGAGGCGTCCGCTGGAACCAATTCCGACCAGCTCTGACCGATCGGCTGTTATCTTCTCTCCGCGCGCGGAGGGCTCCTTCTTGGCCTGCTCGGACCGAGCCTCGCGGCGAGCCTCGCGTTCGCCCAGCCGGTGCTCCACCTGACGGGGCGGGAAGCCTCCGCCTCCCTCTCGGGACACCTCGCCCTCCTGAGGGACCCGGGCGGAACCCTCGGAATAGACGAAGCCATCAGATCGACGGGATGGCGGCCCCTCCCGCGCGGCCTCGCCCTCGGCTACACGAAGGACGCCGTCTGGGTCCGATTCGAGATCGACCGCGACCCCTCGGCGTCGTCGAGCTGGCTCCTCAGGGTCGCCGAGGCCTCGCTGCAAGACGTCGGCCTCTGGTCCCCCGACTCGCCGACGGGCCTCCTCGAGCAGCGGTCGGGAGCGGTCGTCCCGAGAGGTCAGCGTCCGATAGACTACCAGGAACCGGCGTTCCGGCTCGACCTGCAGCCGGGAAGGAATCGTCTCTTCGTGAGGATCCGGACGCGGTTCACCGTCGCCGCGCAGCTCAACGTCTACAGCCCGGAAAGCTTCGCGAACGAGTCGCGGGCCGCCGGTGTCGCCTGGGGCCTCTTCTTCGGCGCGACCTTCTCGATCGTCGTCTTCCAGCTCTCCTTCTGGGTTCGGACGAAGGAGCCGGTCACCGCGTGGTACGCCGCGTACATCGTCCTCTACGGCTGCACCTCCGCCCTGACGATCGGCCTGCCGCAGCAGTACTTCGGGGCCCCCGTTCCCATTTCCGAGCTCCTCCGCAGCCTGGCCCTCTGCGGCGTCGTCGGCGTCGGCTCGGTCTTCAACTCCCTGGCGCTCGAGCTGGCCAGCACTCTCCCGCGGTTCAACCGTGTCTTCCTCTGGTTCTCCTCGCTGGCATCCGGGATGGGAGCCGTCTTCCTCGTCCTCGGGCGCGAGAGCGCCGGCCTGGCGACGGCCCAGGCCGGCGGGCTCGTCCTGATCGCCAGCCTCTTCTGCGTCTCGATTTACCTCTCCCTCCGGGGACACGCGCCGGCACGGCTCTTCCTCGTCGCTTTCGGGCTCTTCTTCGTCGGGATCTCGCTCCGCTTCCTGCGCAACCTGGGCTTGATCCCCCCGGGAAACCTCGCCGACATCGGCGTTCACGCCGGGGCGCTGGAGGTCGAGCGGGCGGCCCGGGAGGTGCAGCGCGACTTCGTGGCAATGGTCTCGCACGAGTTCCGGACGCCCTTCTCGGTCATCGACGCGGCGGCGCAGCAACTGAGCATGAGCCCCGACGCCCCCCGGGAGAAAATGCTCCGGCGATACCAGAAGATCGGCATCGCGACGGGCAGGATGACCTCGCTCGTCGACGAGTACCTCGCCGCCGACCGGCTCGCCGGGGACGAGACCACGATGGATGTCCACCCCTCCAACCTCCACCTCGTGATCGCGCGCGCCGTCGCCGAGCTGCCGGACGGGCGGGCCGCCGTCGCGGCCGGAGACCTCCCCGCAGGCTTCTCCTGCGACCCCGACCTCCTGCAGGTCGCTCTCCGCAACCTCCTCGCCAACGCCGAGCGCCACTCCCCCCCGGATCGCCTCGTCTCGCTAACCGCCGCCCGGACGCCGGAAGGCGGAGTCGAGTTCTCCGTCCGGGACGAGGGGTCCGGGATCCCCCCCGACGAGCTGCCCCACCTCTTCCGAAAGTACTTCCGGGGGCGCGACGCCCAGGCGAGCCTCGGCGCCGGGCTCGGCCTCTACCTCGTCGACGGGATCGCCCACAGGCACGGCGGGTCGGTCACGGTCGAGAGCGCCCCGGGCGCGGGCACGACCTTCCGCATCCGGCTCCCTGGGACCCCCGCCGGCTGATAGCCCCGGGCCCGTCCATCCCCCGACTCAGCACGACCGTGCCAGGCGGAAGCCGAGGGCGTTCGCCCGTGTCCGCCGGCAGTAAGAGAGATCCCCTCCCCTGGAGGTTGCAGGCGCCGGGGGAGCCCGGGTCACGGGCGCGACGGGTCGATCACGGTCAGGCCGTCGAAGCGGCGTCGAAAGAAGCCGCGATCGCGGGCCAGAAGACGGTCGGCCCGGACCTTCGCGTGCGAGCCGACGAGGAAGTCGGGAATCAGGTGCTCCCGCTTTCCGCCTTCGCGCCGGTAGACGTGCCAGAGGTCGCCGGCGAGATCGGCGCAGGCCTCGTCGAATGGGTCGAACCGGATCCCTGCCGCTCCGAGGTGCTCGCCAATCCGGTCCGGCTCCCGGAGCGCGGCCCGAACCTCACTCCATACCACCGGGCAGACCACGAGAACGCCCGCGGCGTGGGCGGCCAAGAGGGCGGAAAGCGAGCTGTCCCGGTGCAGGGGGTCCTCGAGGAGGACGTCGAGCAGGACGGACGAATCGAGCGCCGTGATCATTCCCCGTCGCGCTCCTTCGACCAGGCCGGTCCGCGCGAGGCCGCGAGCCAGCGATCGACGTCGACGCCGCGCCGCTCACCCAGGCCTACCAGGCTGCGGATCGGGTCCTCGGCGACCGCGCGCGAGGCGACGAGCGTGCCCTCTCGCTCTTCGAACATCAGCACGGTCCCCGCGGTCAGCCCAAGCCGCGCGCGCAGTGCTTTCGGGATCGTCACCTGACCCTTCTCGCTGACGATTGCGCTCGTTTTCATACCAATAGCGTATGAATTCCTACAAGGACTGTCAAGATATGGTCCTCCGAAGAGACCGTGCCTGTACCAGGGACGGGGGGCGGCGAGCTTGAGGGCGTCAGCGGAACGGCTGCACCACAGCACGAGGGTGGTGTAGCAAAGCCCGACGAAGGGAGCGACGCGGAGGACGGCGTCCTTCTTTCGGGTTGACGAATCGGCGAAGCCGAAGGAGACGCGTTCTCGGCGTTGCCCTGGGCCTCCCTCCCGGCGAGGCGATATGCTCGCTGAGCAAAGGGGAAAGATGGCCAAAGGGAACCTTCGAGGCATTACCGTCCTCCTCGTCGAGGACGAGCCGGAGCATCGCGAGGAGCTGGCCCGCTGCCTTGCCTTGCAGGGTGCGGCCGTCATCGAGGCTGCCGACGGGAAAGAGGGGATGTCGCTCTTCACCGCCGCTCCGCCGGATGTCGTCGTCTCGGACATCCGGATGCCCCGGATGGGGGGGCTCGAGATGACGGCCCTCATCAAGGCCCTCCGCCCGGAGACTCCCGTGGTCCTCATCACCGCATTCGCCGACACCCAGACCCTCGTGAACGCGATCGAGCTGGAGGTGGCCGGGTTCGTCCCCAAGCCGGTCGACGCGGAGGCGCTCGTCCGCGCCGTCAGGAAATCAGTCCTGCCCCTCCTCCAGAGGCGCGAGATCGAGTTGCTCCGTCACCACGCGACCGTCTCTCTCGAGGCGAGCGTCGGGCCCAGCCCGGCCATGAAGGAGGTCCGGGAGGCCGTCTTGATGGTCGCCGGATCCGGATACAGCGTCCTCCTGCAGGGGGAGACGGGGGCGGGAAAGACCTACGTGGCGCGGCTCGTCCACGAAATGGGCGGCAGGCGCGGAAGCCCTTTCGTGCAGGTCGACCTCGGCTCGATCCCCGAGACTCTCCTCGAAGGGGAGCTGTTCGGCGTCCGCAAGGGAGCCTTCACGGGCGCCGACCGCGATCGCCCAGGCCGCTTCGAGTCGGCGAAGGGGGGGACGATCTTCCTCGACGAGGTCAGCAGCCTCCCGCCGTCCGTGCAGGCGAAGCTCCTGCAAGTGGTCGAGGAGAGGCGCTATACCCCGCTCGGCGGCCGCGGCTCGGTGGCGCTGGACGCCCGGATCGTCGCGGCCGTCCAGGGCGACGCCCGGCTGGCCGTGCGCGAGAAGCGCCTTCGGGAGGACCTCTTCTTCCGCCTCGCGGAGGTCGAGATCGTCCTCCCCCCGATCCGGGAGAGGCTCGAGGACATTCCGTGGCTCGCGCGCCGGTTTGCCGCCGAGGCAGCCGACGAGCTGGGCCGTCCCTTTTCTGGCCTCTCCCCCGCCGCCGAGGCCTTCCTTCTCCGGCAACCGTGGCCAGGGAACGTCCGCGAGCTCCGGAACGTGGTCCGCCGGGCATTCCTCCTCACCTCCGGCGACGTCCTCACCGAGGACGCCATCCGTGGGGCGGAGCGTCGCGCGGGCGACCGGGCGCCCGGCCTGAACCCGCTCCCGGTCCGGTTGCCGCAGGTCCCCCTGGAGGAGCTCGAGAAGCTGGCCTTCACGCAGGCCCTGCTCGAATGCGGCGGAGCGAGGATGAAAGCGGCCCGCCTCCTCGGTCTCGACTACACGACCTTCCGGCGCCGGCTGCGCCGCTTCGGGATCGACGGCGAGCGAGGCGCAGGCAAGGGAAGGGCGGGCGAACCGTGACCCCGGCGGCGGACGGTTCGGCCGGCCCCGACCTCTCCCAGGCCCTCCTCGAGAGCGAGGAGAAGTTCCGGATCCTCGCCGAGAACGCCTCCGTGGGAGTCCTGGTCCGGCATCCCGGCGAGTCCCACTACGTCAACCAGGCCATTTCCGAGATCTTCGAGTCGACCCGGGAGGAAATGGTCACTCCCGGCTTCCTGGAAGGGCTCATCCATCCCGAGGACCTCCCGAACGTGCAGGACAAGGTCCGGCGGATTCGCAGCGGCGACCTCGACGCCGCCCACTTCTTCATCAGGGCCCGCCTAAGGTCCGGGTGCGTCCGGCCGCTCGAGATCTTCGCGTCCCGCCTCGTCTACTCGAAGGGGAGCGCCACCCTCCTGATCGTCATGGACCGGACGGAGCAGCAGCGGCTCGAGGAGGAGATCCGACAGAAGAACCTCCAGCTCGCGGAGCAGGCGGCGAGCCTGGAGAAACGCGTGATCGACGAGGTGGCGAAGCGGGCAGCCCGCGAGGCGGTCCTCCAGGGGCAGGCGAAGATGGCCGCGATGGGAGAGATGCTCGCCGCCATCGCCCACCAGTGGCGCCAGCCGGTCTCGACGCTCGGGATGGTCCTTCAGAACCTCGTCACCGAGAGCCGTGCCGGGGGCCTCGACGCCGCCAGGCTCGAGTCGGCCGTCGGGAAAGCCCGGCAGCAGCTCGGGTTTCTCTCCCAGACGGTCACCAGCTTCCTCTCCTTCTACCGTCCGGACCGAGGGTCGGTTGGAATCGACCTCGTTCCGCTCCTCCTCGAGACCGCCTCGCTCCTGAAGGCGCAGCTCGACTACAACTTCGTCGACCTGCGGCTCGACACCGGGGCCGAGATCGACGGGGAGTCCCTGTGGGTGCTCGGGCGTCCGAACGACCTGAAGCAGGTGATCGTCATCCTCCTGCAGAACGCCAAGGACGCCATCCTCGCGCGGCGGGCGGCGGACCCGAATACACCGTCCCTCGTCGACGTTCGCGTCCGCCCCGACGGCTCCTCGATCCGGGTCGAGGTCGAGGACACCGGCGGCGGGATTCCCCCCGAGATCCTCCCCCGGATCTTCGAGCCCTACTTCTCGACGAAGCCGCAGGGGACCGGAATCGGACTCTCCCTCGCCCGGAGCCTCGTCGAGGCGAGCCTCGGGGGAACTCTCTCGGCGTCGAACGGCCCGCTCGGGGCGCTCTTCACGATCCTCCTGCCTCCGGCTGGGTAGGCAAAACGCTCACCCCTCCGGCCGATCGGTAGGCAAGACGCCCACCCCGCTTCCGGAGGATCGAGCTTCCCCGCTCCCGACCCGGGTACCGGGCGGACCCTCGATCCGGCGCTGAACTCCTGAAGTGCCAGGGACTTACCTCCCGATCAGCCCTGGCCGGTCCTCTCCCGTCGCCGGGACGGGTGTCGCTGGCCTGTCTCCTGCACTGCACCCGGAAGCGGTGACGCGCTGGAGGCGGAGCGATCAGGTTCGACTTCGGAGGGAACGGGCGGGAGCGACGGCCCCGGGTTTGTCCGTCAAGGGCCGGTTCGCGGCTCAGGATCGCCTGCACCGTCGGGCTCGTCCTGATGGCGCTGGCGGTGCCGGCAGCGGCCGACGAGGCGAGGGACTTCCTGAACGTCCCGAGCGGCTCCTGGTACCCGGCCTACTACCTGGTCCTCGCCGAGACCCGCTCTCCCGACGGGAGAACGGTCATCGACAGCACGACCAACCTCTTCCGGGTCACCAACACGCTGAACGTCTTCGGAAGGACGGGAGGCTGGAACCTCATCGTCCCCCTCCAGACGCTCTCGCTCTCGTACGACGGCGACACCGGCTCCCGGAAGACGAACGTCGGCGACCCGAAGTTCGTCTTCGACGTGAACCTCTTCGGCGCGCCCGCCCTCACCCGAGAGGAGTTCCGGTCCTACGTCCCCCAGCCGTACGCCAGCCTCCACGTCGCCGTCACCGCCCCCCTCGGGGCCTACGACCCGAAGGCGGCCCTGAACGCGGGAAGCAACCGCTGGACGATCACCCCCGAGGTCAACTACAGCTGGACCCCGAACGCCGGGAAGAGCTGGCTGGAGTTCTACTTCAAGCCGACCTTCTACACGGAGTTCCGGAACTACGCCGGGTCCAAGACGATGACCCAGGACGTGCAGCTCGACCTCGAGGGGCACGCGAGCCACGACCTCGCCCGCTGGGTCTGGGCCGCTCTCGACGTCTTCTACAACGTCGGCGGCGAGACCACCGTCGACGGCGTCCGGCAGCACAACGGCGACAGCACCTTCAGTCTCGGAGCCACCGCCAACTTCATCCTGTGGCCGCACGGAAAGGTGCAGCTTGCCTACCGGGAACCCGTCTCCTCTCCGAGCGACATCTCCCGGACACGCACCTTCATGCTCTACGTCGCCCACCTCTTCTGAGGGCCGTCGAGAAAGGACGCGATGATGAACAGCACCATCCGAGAACCCGCGAGGGGTCGACTGACGAACTTCCGCCCCGACGGAGCGACCGGACCGAATCGGGTGCTCCTGGGGCTGATGTCCCTCTTCCTCCTCGCCTTCCTCTACATGGTGGTCCGCGCTTTTCTCGGGCACTCCCTTCACCTTCCCGGCATACCGGGCGGGCCCTACGGCAAGCTCGTACCCCCTCTAGGCTTCGCCTTCCTCTACCTCTCCTACACGAGGGGGTTCCGCAGCTCCCTCTTCCTCGTCGCCTTCGCCGCCGTGTTCTGCTGGCTGGCCGAGGAGTGCAGCGTCCACAACGGCTTCCCCTTCGGCCACTACTACTACTCCGACATGCTCGGCTACAAATTGGACGTCGTGCCGATCACGATCGGCCTCAACTACTTCTGGATCTACATCCTCCCCGGCCTCGTGGTCGCGAACCTGATCGTCCAGGGGAACCTTTCGGGCTCGGGCGGCGGGCTCGGCCGGCTCCTCTTCACGTCGTTCGTCGCGAGCGTCCTCGTCTCCGGAATCGATATGGCCGTCGACCCCCTCGATGCCACCAAGCTCTCCGAGTGGGTCTGGACGAAGAACAACTACACCGGCTACTACGGCATCCCGTACATGAACTACCTCGGCTACGTCCTCGTGATGACCCCCCTGTTCTTCGTCCACGGGGTGGTCGAACGGCGGATCGGCGCCTCCCCGCGCGGCCCCGTGAACTGGCCCGTCGCCTCGCTCCCCCTCTTCTTCTATTTCCTCCTGTTCCTCCTCTACGGCATCCCGGCTCAGAGCGGAGTCTTCCTCGTCGCCTGCTTCACGATGGGACTTCCCCTGGTCCTCGCCGTCGACCGCCTCGTGGGGTTCTTCGCGGGGCGCCACCTACCAGCGGACGAGCCGGCCGCCGCTCGCTCCTGATTGATGTCCAGATGATCCGATTCGACTACGAAGCTCACGGGGACGAGGGACGGCTGGTCCTCTTCGGGCCGCTCGGCGCCGAGCAGGCCCCCGAGCTCAAGCGGACGATCCGGCGCTGCCTGGCCTCCACTCCCCACCTCGTCCTCCGGGTCAACGACGGGGGACAGATGGACGAAGCGTGCCTGCGGGTCGTCGAGGCGTCCTTCGCCACCGGCAGGGTCCGGAGCACTCCAGAGAATGAGAGGAGCCCGCACTCGTGAAGCTCGCCAGAGCCATTTCCCTCGCCACCGTCGTCGACCTCTCGAAGACTTCCACCGACCACGACGTCGTTCCTTCGGAAGCCCGTTGAGCCGGGAGCGACAGGAGAAGCGAATGCCTAACCGGAAAGGAGCAGTCCCATGATCGTCGGAGGCGTCGACATCGGTTCCACCACCGCGAAGGCGGTCGTCCTGAGGGGTGACGAGATCATCCTCGGCACCATCCTTCGAGTCACGACCAAGCCGGAGCACACGGCGAACCTGGCCATGGAGGAGGCGCTGAAGAAGGCGGGCCTCTCCTCCGTCCAGGAGCTGGACTACGTCGTGGCCACCGGCTACGGCCGGCAGAAGACCACGTTCGCCAACGAGAACATCTCGGAGATCTCCTGCCACGCCCGCGGCGCCTGGCACGTCTGCCCGTCGGTCCGGACCATCATCGACATCGGTGGCCAGGACTGCAAGTCGATGTCCGTCACGGAGAAGGGAACCGTCGCCGGCTTCGAGATGAACGACCGTTGCGCCGCCGGTACCGGCCGCTTCTTCGACGTCATGGCCAAGGTCCTGACGTGCGGCTACGACGGGATCTCGAGCCTCCAGAACGTCAGCGAGACCCCGGCCCACATCACGAGCCAGTGCAGCGTCTTCGCCGAGTCGGAAGTGATCTCGCTCGTCAACAACGACGTGCCGCTCGCCGACATCATCACCGGCATCAACCTGTCGGTCGCCGGGCGCGCCGGGGGCCTCCTGAGACGGGTCGGCGTGAAGTCCGACGTCGTCATGACCGGGGGGTGCTCCAGGAACGCCGGCCTGATCCACGCGCTGGAGAAGGCGCTCGGCGTCCCGATCCTGATGCTCCCGGTGGACCCGCAGTTCATGGGCGCCGTCGGCGCCGCGGTCTTCGCCCGGGACAAGGCGACCGCGGCGAAGGCCGTGCCGGTCGCGACGCAACCGGCGAAGGAGGCCAGCCATGGGACTGTCTGAACCTTCGCCAACCCCGGAAAGAGAGGGGCCAGCAATCATGAAGCTCTCCAGAGCCATTCCCTTCGCAGCCTTCGCCATCGCAGCGGTCCTGGCAGCCGCCCCTGCCTTCTCCGCGGCCGTCCCGCCCTCCTACCCTTCGGCTGACGAGAAGGAGTGGGGGCAGCTCCAGTGGGTGCTGAAACTGGCGGACCAGGATATTGCCGACTTCAGCAATTTTCAGTCCGTGGACGAGCAGGGCATCAGTGCAAGCCGTTACTCCGTCGCGTTTGCGGCCTATTTCCTGGCTGCCGAGCAGTACCACAAGTTCCCGGCCTGGCGCGATACGATTCAACCTGCGTTCGATCGCATCAACAAGAAGATGCTCGAAAAGAAAGTCTGGGGATACTGGGCTCACGAGAGCCTGGGAATCACGAAATTCGAGCCGAAGATGGACCGCCCCTATCCGGAGAATGCGGACCCTGTCTCCCTGGGAAACATCATGTATTCCGGGCATCTGGGACAGATGATCAATCTCTACCAGATGCTCTACAACGACAGGACCTGGGACGCGCCCGGCTCCATCGTCTTCAAGCAGTCCGACACCGTCTCGTTCGTTTACAACAACAAGAGCCTTCAGGACGTCATGTTCCTGCAGTTGATCAGCAATCCGGTCCCCGGCATCGAGTGCGAGCGCAACGCCATCTTTCCCGTTTGCAATCTCCATCCCATGCTCAGCTGGAAGCTGTACGACCAGATGCATGGCACGCGCTATTTCGCCGCCGCCCAGCCGCTCTTCGACGAGTTCTTCGCCTCGAAGTTCGTCGACCCCAAGACGCACAGCTACGCCATCATCTATCTCATCAAGCAGGGCCTCGTGTTCTCCTCGTGGAGCCCCCGGTACGGCAACAAGATGGACCCCATGATTCAAGGCCTGGTCGAGAAGGGCGCCAATTTCAACTCGGCGAGCATCGACGGCTGGCTCGGCACCTTCATGCACGCCTGGAACCCCAAGCTGATCGAAGAGCTCTGGCCCTATCGAAAAGCCTTCCAGGTGAAGACAAGTCCGGACGGCTCCGTCGATCTCCGAAAGGACGATTTCGCGCCCGACGCCTACTGGGGGTTCTTCACCATGGGGGTCGCCGAGATGGGTGACGCGCCGTTGCTGAAGGCCCTGCACGCGGCTGCCGACAAGGAGCTGTCGCCCGTGTGGATCGGCGACACGTATCACTATCCATTCATCGACAAGACCCCGACCATCAATCTGGCGGCGGCCGATTCCGAGACCAAGCCGGCGCCGGCGGAACAGAAAGCACCCGCACCGAGCTCGGTCATGTCAGCGGATTCCGTCAAGACGGAGCCGGCCAAGGCGGATGCCAAGGGCGGTCTCTGCTGCGCCGGCCAGTTGCGGACGCCAGAGGATGGCAACGTCTGCAACATGAAGACCTGGCCGCAGCATTCCGATCTCGTGGATCGCCAGATCGCGCTGTCGCGGGCGCTGCCCAAGAACGGCATGTGGACCATGCACAACAAGCCCTTTGACGCCGAGCACTTTTCCGAGCCTGCGATCACCGGGGTCGACGTCAGGAAGACGGCCCTGAAACGGGCGATCTACGACCGTTCGAAGTCGGCGCTCATCGTCTCGACGATGCCCGCCAGATCCAAGGCGGCGGCGGGTGGGTTCAAGATCGTCAACCTCGATCCGACCAGGAGATACCAGCTGACGGTCGACGGCAAACCGGATGCGGTCTTGAACGGAGTCAAGGAATTCCTGGTGACTCTCGACGGCACGAAGGCGCACGACGTGATCCTCGCCCGGAAATGAAGGCGACGGACGCGTCGGTCGTGGCCCGGCCGGCGAAGGAGGCAAGCCATGGGACTGTCTGAAACCTCACCCACGTTCCGGGACCTCGCCCGGATCGCCGGAACTCTCCGGAATCCCCGCGTCGACTCCTGGAAGAGCGGCGGCGGGAAGGTGATGGGGTACTACTGCTCCTTCATCCCCGAGGAGATCTTCGTCGCCGCCGGCCTCCTCCCCTTCCGGATCCGGGGGACCGGGAGCCAGGGAACGGAGCTGGCCGACCAGTACTACACCCAGGTCAGCTGCACCTTCCCCCGCCACTCGTTCGACCAGGCGCTCCGCGGCGAGTTCGACTTCCTCGACGGGCTGGTCGTCGGGACATCGTGCGACACGATCCGGCACACCTTCGACAACTGGAAGCACGCCGGCCTGAAGACCCCCTTCACCTACCTGCTCCACCGCCCTCACGTCACCGGCGAGCTGCAGGTCGACTACTACCGGCGGCAGCTCGAGAAATTGAAATCGGCCGTCGAGGAGCACTTCGCCGCCCGGATCACCGACGAGAAGCTCTGGGAGGCCATCGAGCTCTGCGACGAGACGCGTCGCCTCCAGCAAGAGCTCTACGCCCTCCGGAAGGTCCCCAACCCCGCGATCACCGGGTCGGAGACCGTCGCGGTGATGGTCGCCGGCGCCTCGATGCCGAAGACCGACTACAACGCGGCCCTCCGGACGCTTCTCGCCGAGCTCGGGACTGCCCCCGGGGGCGGGAAGGCGGGTGCGGCCCGGCTGATGATCGCCGGCTGCGCCCACGACGACCCGAGCCTCTGCGCGATCGTCGAGGCCGAGGGAGGAATCGTCGTCACCGACTTCACCTGCTTCGGCGGGAAGGTGATGCTCGAGTCCATCGGTCCCCGCAGCGGGGATCCCCTTCTCGCGCTGGCCCGGTACGGAGTCCTCGACCGCCCCTTCTGCCCGAAGATCGGCGGAGCCCACCCGATGAGGAAGCAAGCCGTGCTGGACATGGTTCGCGACTTCAAGGTCGACGGCGTCATCGGCCAGGTCCTCGTCTCGTGCGACCCGTGGGGCGGCGAGATGTTCCTGCTCAAGGACGAGCTGAAGGAGGCCGGCATCCCGATGCTGAAGTTCGAGACGGACTACCTCCCCAGTTCCGTCGGCCAGCTGACCACGAGAGTCCAGGCGTTCCTCGAGACGGTCAGGAGGTGAATCGTGAGTGACAAGGCCACGCAGATGACCATGACGACCCCTGCCCTCGCGAGCGACGCCGGGGTCTTCGACCAGCTCAACCGCGAGGCGAACGGGATCCTGGCGGAGCTGTTGCCGCAGAAGCTCCTGGAAGCGCCGAAGGGGGGAAAGCCCTTCGTCATCGGGAGCGACGAGGTCCTCCCCGAGATCGTCTCGGCGATGGACCTCTACTACAACATCCTGACCGTCACCGGGGCCACCGCCGCCGGGATGCCCGACGGCGCCCAGACCATCGATAAGGCGATCGAGATGGGGGTCGAGAGCCGGCTCTGCAACGCGGTCCGGTGCGCCATGTACTACCTCTACTCGCCCCTGATGCCGATGCCCGACGCCATCGTCACGACGAACTCCCCCTGCGACGCCGTCGACACCCTCGGCATCATGATGGACAACTACAAGCCGTGGGCCCACGTCCCGAAGTTCCACCTCGACGCGCCGCACGGCCGCGAGGAGGAGGACTTCGTCTACTTCGGCAAACAGCTGAAGGAGATGGTGCTCTTCCTCGAGAAGGCGACCGGCCGGAAGCTCGACCTGGGCCGCTTCCTGGCCCTCTGCGAGGAGTCCAACCGGCAGGGGGCCCTTCTGGCCGAATTCCAGGAGCTAAAGCGAGCCGTCCCGTGCCCGGTCGACCCCGACTGGGCGCGCCGCGGGTTCCGTCTCTCCCGGTGGATCCCTCCCGGCCGCCCCGAGGTGACCGACATCCTCCGCCGGCTCGTGGCCGCGACCGAGGAGCGGGTGAAGGCGAAGCAGGGGATGGACGGCGTCGACGAGAAGATCCGGTTCCTCTGGTGGGACGTCTCCCCCGTCTGGGCGGGAAAGCTGTTTCCGCGGCTCGCGACGGAGCTGGGCGCCGTCTGCCTCATGGACTACTACTCCTACGCGGCTCCCTGGACCGTCATCGACACGACGAGCGAGGAGAGCGCCCTCCGGACATTCGGAAAGCGGTACCTGATCGACACCCCCATGACCCGGCAGGCCATGCACGGCGCCGACTTCTGGATCGAGGACGCGCTCCGGATCGTGAAGGAGTTCCGCCTCGACGCGGTCGTCATGCCGTGTCACATCGGGCACAAGGACCTGAACGCCTTCCCCAAGATCGCCCGCGACGCGTGCCGCGAGGCCGGTATCCCGTTCCTCTTCCTCGGCTGCGACGTCTGGGACGAGCGGTACATGCCCCCCGACAAGGTCTTCGAGACGATGAAGACCTTCTTCCAGTCGGTCGGGCTCGCCTAGGCGGAGAGCGACCGCGTGACCATGAACGTCCTGGACGCCTACCTCGAGAGGGTCTACGCCCTCGTCGAGGAGATGCGCGAGCGGGCGGCCCTGGTACGCGTCTACCAGGCCCCTGGCATTCCGGGCACCGGGGACCTCCCGGGCGCATCGGACGCCCTTGCTCGCCTGACGGAGGGGCTGCCGATCCGGGTCGGCCCCGGAGCCTCGCCGGGGCTGATCCTGCGCAGCGACACGTTTCTCGAGCTGGGGAGCCCCGAGGCGGGATCGTGCTCGCTCCTTCTCGCGACCGACACGACCCGGCTCGTCCACGACGGCCGGGTCACGCTCGTCGGCCCCGAGGTCGGGGAATCGGCCGGCGGAAGCCTCCCCTTCGGACAGGTCCTGATGCTCCGCGGAGCCGGCCTCGGGGAGAAGGACCTCGACGAGCTGCAGCGGCTGCTGGTGGTGGCCGGACAGATCGAGGGGTACATGGTCCGGAGCGCGCCGGGAAACGTCTGGAGCCGCGTGAGCCAGGAAGCGGCCGCGAAGGGGTTCTCCTTCGCAACGCTCGGCCGCGCGCTGCGAGCTCTCGTCATGTCGGGCTCCCCGGCGGTCGAGGCGGTCGAGGTGCTCTTCGTCACCTCTGGCAAGGCGGACCTCGTCCCCCTGGAGGCCGCGGCGCAGCAGGTCCGGAAGATCGCCCGCGAGGGGACGAGGGAGCGCTGGAAGGTCAAGGGCTACGACATCGACTGCGCAAACGACTGTTCGGCCTGTGGCGACAAGCCCGTCTGCGACGACATCCGGAGCGTCCTGAAGGAAAGACAGCACATCGACGAGTCACCTGGAGGAACGCATGCCACTTGAGAAGCTCGGAAATCACGCTGCCGCACCGAGGCCGGCTCCCCAGGTGATCGCCGTCTGTGGAAAAGGAGGGGTCGGGAAGACCGCCTTCTCCGCCCTACTCTCACGGGTATTGATCGACTCGGGCGTCTCTCCCCTGCTCCTGGTCGACGCCGATCCCGTCGGTGGGCTCACGTCGGCCATCGGCGAGCGGGCCGTCGAGACGCTTGCCGGCGTGAGGGACCATTTCATCGCCGAGGCCCGCCGCGGCGGGAAGTCGGGGGCGGCCGACGCCGCCCAGCTCCTCGAATACTCTCTCCTGAAGGCCCTCGTCGAGCGGAAGGGCTACGCACTCCTGGCGATGGGGCACAACGGGGAGAAGGGGTGCTTCTGCCCCGCCAACAAGCTGCTGCGCTCGGCGATCGAGGGACTCGTCCCCTCCTTCGCCGCTGTCGTGATCGACGCCGAGGCCGGCATCGAGCAGATCAACCGGGACGTCACCGAGCGCGTCACCCGCGTCGTCGCCGTCGTGGACGCCTCGCAGCGGAGCCTCGACACGCTCCGGATGATCGTCGAGATGGTCGGCCCGTCGCGGGTCGGCGTCGTCGCCAACCGCTTCTCGGCGGCGGAGACCCTTTCGCTGCCCGACGGGGCGACGCTCCTCGGACAGGTCCCCGAGGACGTCGCCCTCCGCCAGTTCGACCGCGAGGGCTGGCCGCTCTGGCAGCTCCCCGAGGGCAACCCGGCGCTGGAGGCGGTCCGCCACGTGGCGGCCGTTCTCAGGAAAGACCTCGCATGAGATCCGTGCCAGGCGGGAAGAGATCGTAGATGTCAGACAGCATTCGGCCGGCCGCCCTGAAGGCGCTGCTCACGGCGGCGGCGTCGCTCCGGAACCCCGAGCTGGACGCCTGGACGAGCGCTGGCGGCCGCGTCATCGGTTACTACTGCCCGTTCATCCCCGAGGAGCTCTTCCTCGCGGGGGGCTTTCTGCCGTTCCGGATGCGCGGGACAGGAAGCACCGACACCGACCAGGCGGACGCCTTCTTCGACCACCTCAACTGCCCCTTCGTCCGGCACTCCTTCGACCTCGCCCTCCGGGGCGACTACTCCTTCCTCCAGGGCCTCGTCGTCGGCACCGGCTGCGACCACCTGCGCCGCATCTACGACAACGCCCTTCACGCGCCCCTAGAGGCCTCTTTCGTCTACCTCCTCGACCATCCCCGCACCATGGGATCGGAGGAGGAGGGCGCCGAGCCGATCGTCCGCTACTACCGCGAGCAGCTCTCGAAGCTGAAGGAGGCGCTGGAGAACCACTTCGGCGTCGCCGTCACGGTACCGGCGCTCCGCGCCGCCATCTCGCTCTGCAACGAGACGAGGCGGCTGCAGAGGAGGCTGTACGACCTTTCGGTGGCCCCGGCGCCGAAGGTCTCAGCGTCGGAGCGGGCCGCGGTCATGATGGCGGGGGCCTCCATGCCGAAGGAGCGGTACAACGCACTCCTCTCGGAAGCGCTGAAGGAGCTCGAAACGGCTCCAGAAACTCCAGGAAAGGCCCTCGCCCGCCTGATGATCGTCGGGCCGGCCATCGAGGACCCCGCGTTCTACGAGGTCTTCGAGGAACAGGGAGCGGCGATCGTGGTCGACGACACCTGCTTCGGGGCAAGGACCGTCCAGGCGCTGGTCGACGAAGAGGCCCCCGACCCCCTGACGGCCCTCGCGAAGTACCAGGTCGTCGACATGCCCTTCTGCCCGAAGATCGGCGGCTCGCACGCCCACCGGCTCCGCTTCATCCAGGAGATGGTCGCGAGATACCGGGTCGATGGCGTGATCGCCCAGGGCTACGTCTCGTGCGACGCCTGGGGGTGCTCGTACGCGCTCCTTCGCGAGGCGATGCAGGAGGCCGGCATCCCCTACCTGAGGGTCGAGCGCGAATACATCCACAGCGAGTCGGGCCAGCTCTCCACGAGGATCCAGGCATTTCTCGAGACGACAGGAGGCCGCGGATGACTCTCCCCGCCGCTAGCCAGCCGGCCGACGCCTATGCCCAGCTGAAGTCGGAGTTCGGCTCCATGACGGCCGCCTCGTTCCAGGGCCGGATGGCCGAGTACGTGGCCTCGGGGACTCCCATCGTCGCTGGGACCGACGACTTCTTTCCCGAGCTCTTCACCGCCATGGAGGTGCCGTTCTATTTCGTCGTGAGGCAAGGCCTCGAGCTGGCGTTCCACGTCGGCAAGGGGCCCGAGGCCGTGGACGGCTACAACGAGCTGGGAGGCTCCAGCTCCCTCTGCTCGCTCCAGAAAGCCGCCGCCTACCTCCTGATGAAAGGCCGCCTGCCCAAGCCGTCGGCCATCGTCATGACCTCCACCTCGTGCGACGGACAGACCGCCGTGAACGAGATGATGGCGAACTACGCCCCCTGGTCCGACGTGCCGAAGATGAGCTTCGACGCCTCCTTCGAGAAGGACGAGGCGAGCATGGAGTACCTGGGGAAGCAGTGGATGCGCTTCATCCCGCTCGTCGAGAAGGCCACGGGGCGGAAGTTCGACCTCGACCGCCTCAAGGAGGTCTGCGAGGAGTCGAACCGGCAGACCCGGCTCCTCTTCGACTTCCAGGAGCTGAGGCGTGCCGTTCCCTCCCCCGTCCGGGCGGAGTGGGGATTCCTGGCGTACATGGCGGCCAGGTGGTCCGGCTGCGGCCGGCCGCTCGCGACCGCCTGGCTCCAGCGGCTCTTCGACACGACGGAGCGCCGGGTGCGGGACGGGAAAGGGATCGACGGCGTGGAGGAGAAGATCCGGTACGCCTGGTTCGACATCCTCCCCTGCTGGAGCGACCAGCTCTTCCCGAGGCTCGAGCGGGAGCTCGGTGCCGTGAACCTCATGGACCTGTACGGCTACAGCGCCCCCTGGCCGGTCATCGACACCTCGACCCTGGAGACCATCTTCACCTCGTTCGCCAAGAGGTTCCTCATCGGAAACCCGATGACGCGGCAGATCTTCGCGCTCTCGACGGTCTACGGCGGGGATGCCGTCCACATCGCGAAGAACTTCAAGTGCGATGCCATCCTCATGCCGAGCCACGTGGGTCACAAGGACGGCGCGGCGTCGCACCGGGTCGTCCACGACCTGTTCCGGGAGATCGGTGTCCCCTTTCTCGTCGTGGGGTGCGACGTCTTCGACGAGCGCTACATGACGTCCGACGTCGTGTTCAACAAGATCGAGGCCTTCTTCGACACCAGCGGACTGCGGCGGTAGGAGCGGCCATGTGTCTCCGCCCAGCAGGGAGGACGTGAATGAAAGAGATCTTCGCAAGCCCCCTCTTCCTACAGGCGATCGGCTTCATCGCCCACAGCGGGTTCTTCTGCGTCGTCTTCGCGATCGCCTCGCGCTGCACGCTGAAGGACCTCCTGGACGAGATAAGGAAGCCCGCGCTCCTCCTGAAAACCTTCGCCGCGACCACGGTCATCGGACCGCTGATCGCGGCCGGGGTGGTCAAGCTGCTCGACGTCCCGCTCGTCGTCGGCGGCGTCATCCTGCTCGGAGCGGCCACGGCCGGGAGTCCCCTGGCCCCCCTCGGGACGAGGGGAAAGAAAGGCAGCCTCCAGCTCGCGTCGACGGTCATGGGGCTCCTCGTCCTGTTGATGCCGGTGACGGTGACGTTCTGGCTGTGGGTCTACAGCCAGTGGTTCCCGATGCACCTCTCGATCTCGGTCCCGAAGCTCCTGGCGACGGTGGCGCCGCTCACGATCGTCCCCCTCGTCCTCGCGGTGGCGCTCCGGGAGCTGCTGCCCGCGGTCTCGAAGGTCGCCGGGAAGGCCCTGGACCTCTACTCGAAGGTGTGCATCGTGATCCTGTTCGTCGTCTTCATCGTCCCCGGGCTCCTGGCCCTGTTCCGTTTCAAGCTCGTGGAGTTCGGGGCCATCGTCATCGTGATGTCGCTCGCGCTCGCCGCGGGCGACTTCCTGGGCGGGCCCGACGCGAGGGACCGGATCAGCGTCGCCATGGCGGCGACGGAGTGCAACATCACGGCCCTGTTCGTCATCGCCCACGTCTCGTATCCGAAGGTCCACATCCTCGGAACGGTGCTCGCCTACATCATCGTGAGCTTCCTGACGGCGGCGGTCTGGTACAGGTTCCTCCTGTACCGGATGAAGGGGCGAGGCGAGACGCTGGAGCCCTCGGGAACAGGTTCGACGAATCCGACGAAGACAACAAAGGAGGTCAAGCAATGAAGTCCGGCCTGCAATCGGAGGTCTTCGAAGGGTTCGCCAGCGCGGCCCGGAGCATCTCCAACCCTGAACTCGAGAAGTGGAAGGGCGGGGGGGGCAAGGTCCTCGGGTACACCTGCTCCTTCGTCCCGGAGGAGCTGATCGTCGCGGCAGGGCTGATGCCCTTCCGCATCCGCGGGACCGGCAGCCTGACCGCGGAGAGTGCCAACGAGTACTTCGAGGCGGCGAACGTCTGCAGCTTCATCCGGCACACGTTCGACCAGGTCCTCCAGGGAAGGTACGACTTCCTGGACGGCGCCGTGATCGGGGGCGGCTGCGACGCGAACCGGCACATCTACGACAACTGGCAGAAGAGCCCCGTTAAGCCTCAGTTCCTCGAGACGATCTTCTTCCCGCATGCCAGCGGCGAGCCGATGGCACTCGAATTCCGCGGCCAGCTCGCCGGGCTGAAGACGAAGATCGAGCAGCACTTCGGGGCGGAGATCACCGACGAGAAGCTCCGGAGCGCAGTCCGCCTCTGCAACGAGACGAGGTCCCTCCAGCGCGATCTCTACGCTCTCCGGCAGTCGGCGAACCCGCCCATCACCGGCGGCGAGACGGTCGAGGTCATGGTGGCCGGTTCCTCGATGCCCAAGGAGCGGTACAACACGATGCTGAGGACGCTGCTCGAGGAGCTGCGAGGCGCGACCGTTCCGGAGCGGAAGATCGGCGCCCGGATCATGATCGTCGGCCCGGGCCACGACGACACCTCGATGTGCGACATCGTGGAGGAGCTGGGCGGCCTCGTCGCTGCCGACCTGACCTGCTTTGGCGGCAAGGTGATCTTCGGCAGCGTCCAGGAAGAGGGACCCGACCCGCTCCAGGCCATCGCCGACTACCAGGTCCTCGCCCGTCCCTTCTGCCCGAAGAACCTCGGGGCGCACCCTCACATCCAGAAGGAGCTTCTCGATCAGGTCCGGGCCCTCCGGGTGGACGGGGTGATCGGCCAGAGCTTCCTCTGCTGCAACATGTGGGGGGGCGAGCTCTACATCCTGCACAAGGAGCTGAAGGAAGCGGGAATACCGATGCTCCGGCTGGAGCGCGAGTACGTGTCGGGCTCTTCGGGCCAGCTGCAGACGAGGGTCCAGGCGTTCCTCGAGACGATCTCAGGGGGTGGCTCATGCTGAATGCGTTTTCCCAGCTGATGGCCCAGTCGGGCAAGGGGCTCTTCGAGCTGACCGTCAATCCGCAGAACGAATCCACGACGCCGGTGATCCTCTGCAACGGCGACTTCATGGCCGAGATCCCGGTGGCCCTGGGGTGCGAGTTCTCCGACCTGACCCTGACGGGTGCGATGGGAACAGCCCTCCCGGAAGGGGCCGACCTGATCGACGGAGGGATCGAGCTCGGCGTCGAGAGCCGGATGTGCAACGCCATCAAGAGCGCCTGCTACTACCTCGAGAGCGGAAAGATCCGGACGCCGGAGATGATCATCACGACCAACGCCTGCTGCGACAGCATGGACACGCTCGCCAACCTGATGAACGCCTACGAACCCTGGGCGCACGTCCCTAGATTCATCATGGACGCGCCGCACACGCTCGACGAGGAGAGCTATGCCTACTTCGGGAGACAGCTTCGCGAGGCCGTCACCTTCTTCGAGGGGGTCCTCGGCCGGAAGATGGACTGGGACCGCCTCCGCGAGGTCTGCGTCGAGTCGAACAAGCAGAGCCAGCTGCTCCTCGAGTTCCAGGAGCTGAAGAAGGCGGTCCCCTGCCCCGCCGAGCCGGACCTCGCGCGGCAGGGGACGGAGCTGTCGCGCTGGATCAAGCATCGGGTCTCGCCGGAGGTCACGCGGTGGCTCGAGGAGGTGGTTCGCCTCACCGAGCAGCGCGTCAAGGAGGGGAAGGGGATTGACGGCGTCGACGAGAAGGTCCGCTTCCTCTGGCAGGACCTGGCCGGCAGCTGGTCGACCGGGACGGTCCTGGCGCGGCTCCAGAAGGAGCTGGGCGCGGTCTGCGTCATGGACTACGTGTCGTACGCCACCTGGACGCCGATCGACCTCGCAAGCGAGGAGAAGATGTTCGCGTCGTTCGCCAAGCGGTTCCTCCTGGAGGCCGCCATGACCCGGCAGGCGCTCCACTCCACGGACCTCTTCATCGGCGACATCCTCCGGATCGTCAAGGAGTTCCGGTGCGATGCCGTGATCATGCCCGCCCACGTCGGACATCGCGACACGAACTCCCGCCTGAAACTCGTCCGCGACGTCTGCCGCGAGAACGGCATCCCCTGCCTCGTCCTGGGGATCGACATCTGGGACAAGCGGTTCATCTCCCCCGACGTGGTCTTCGACCGGATGAGCACCTTCTTCCAGCAGACGGGTCTCATCGCGAGCTGACGATGCGATCGAAGCGAACGCTCGCCGGTTTGGCGGTGGCCGTCTTGGTGGCGGCAGGCCCGCTCGGCGCGCAGACGCCCGAGGAGCTGGCCAAGAAGGCGCAGAACCCCATCCAGCCGATGATCAGCGTCCCCTTCCAGCTCAACACTACCTTCAACTACGGCCTCGACGCGCTGGAGAAGCGCGGCAACCAGTACCTTCTCAACATCCAGCCGGTCGTCCCCATCTCCGTGAGCGCCGAGTGGAACCTGCTCACCCGGACCATCCTCCCCGTCCTCTCCCAGCCCGTTCCCGAGGGGACGTCGTCCTCGATCGGGGGGATCGGGAACCTCCAGGAGACGGTCTTCCTCTGCCCCGCGAAGCCGGGCAAGGTGATCTGGGGCGTCGGCCCGGTCGCCCAGCTCCCGACCGCGACCAACCATTCGATCGGCACGTCGAAGTGGAGCATTGGCCCCTCCCTCGTGGTCCTCACGATGCCCGGCCACTGGGTGCTCGGCGCCGTCGTCCAGAACGTCTGGTCCTTCGCCGGCCCAGAGGCAGCCCCGAGCGTGAACCAGTTCCTCTTCCAGTACTTCGTCAACTACAACCTCCAGAAGGGGTGGTACCTCACCTCCTCGCCCGAGAACATCGCCGACTGGACCCAGGCCGAGAGCAAGGACAGGTGGAGCGTCCCCCTGGGCCTCGGAGCCGGCCGGGCGTTCCACATCGGCAAACAGGCGATCAACATGTCGCTCCACTACTACTACAACGTCGTGCGCCCCACGGGCAACGTCCCGTCGGGCCCCTACACGATCCGGTTCCAGTTCCAGGTCATGTTTCCCGAGAAATAGGTTTCGACCACCTGGGCTCCCGGTCCGCACAACGGCCCGGAACCGCCCCCTAACCGGTACAGGAGACAGACCATGAAGCCGTCGTGCTCCACCTGGGCCACCTTCCTCGCCGCAGCGGCACTCGCCCTTGCGACCCTCCCGGCGGCCCTCTCCGCCGAGGAGGCGAAAGCCCCAGCCGCGGCGAAACCGGCCGCGGCAAAGCCTACGAAGCCGGCCAAGGCCGACCCGAACATGACGAAGGTGCTCGATGCGGTCGCACGGGAGACGTACGAGCAGGTCCTCAACAAGTACAAGGTCGCCTACTACTTCTGGTACGACACCTTCGCGAACGGGGAGGTCCCGCCCGAGAACGTGGTCGCCGCCGACAAGAAGCTCAAGCTCGCCGAGAGCCAGATCAACGCGCGCGCCTTCGACGCCGCAAGAAAGCTCCTGGCCGAGGCCGACGCGCTGCTGAACGTCTACAAGAAGAGCTATGACCAGTTCCCCTACGAGGCGCCCACGCCGCTCCTGAAGCCCGATCTCTCGAAGGCCCAGAAGGCCAAGGCCGCCGACTACGCCGTCCTCGACCGCTACGGCGTCCTGATGAACGACATCGGACCTTCCATCTGGGGCCGGGGCGACGATGGCGAGTACTACTTCATCATGACCTTCTTCAACTACCACGCCCGCGGGAAGATCATCACCCCCGTCGTCGTCGAGATCATGAGCACGAAGGACCCTGGCAAGCGGTACGTCTACCTCCTGAACAAGGAGACGAAGGTCACCCGGACCGCCGACTCGATCGACTATTACTGCGAGGACGGCGGGAAGACGTTCCACCTCTTCGTCAAGGACGACCCGGTCGGCGGGGGGACGACGGTCCTGGCCGAGGGGAAGTACCCCGCATTCCCCGGGAAGGCCCCGGCGATGAGCTTCCGCGTCACCACAACCCCCACCTTCTCGTACTGGTACAACCAGAACGTCGGGGCGGCCCTGATGTACCCAGGGGTCGTCCTTGCGGGCTTCGAGCAGCCGGGGCCGGCCTCGGGGACCATCACGATGGGAGACAAGACGGTCACCTTCACGAAGAACGCGGGGGCGGTCACCGAGGTCTGCATGATCAGCGGCGCCCCGGGGAACACGAAGTACGACGAGTACCGGAGCACGATGACGAAGTACGGGAACGAGTGGTACATCGCCGTCCACACGGACCAGGTGGACGCGATGTTCATCAGCTATGGGAAGTTCCGGGACGCCGGGATTTACTACAAGGGGAAGTACATCGTCCCGACGGAGTACAAGCTCGTTCCCGGCATCGCGAATCAGACGCTCACGCTGATCGCGAAGACCAATGAGTACGGCGACCTGGTCCTCGATTTCCAGATGGCGCTCCACGATCCGGTCTACACGGAGCGGGTTGCAACGGTGGACGGCACGTTCGACGGCCAGCCGCTGACGAACGGAGGAGCCTGGTTCGAGCACGTCTTCAAGGGCTCCCCCGACGGGATCAAGGCGGTACAGGAATCCCCGCAGCTCGTCGACCCGATGTAGGCACGAACCGGCATTCCGGACTCGGCTCGAGAGAGAGGAAGTGATGGGCAAGAGACAAGGCCACGGCAACCGATCCCGGGGTGTCGGTCCCCTCCTCGCCGCTCTCGCTGTTCTCACCGCTCTCTCGGCCGATACGGGGGCAGCGTGGCCCGGAGCGAATCCGGGTCCGCCGCCGCCTCCTCCCCTGCCGGCGGCCGGCGCCCTCCGGACGGTCGACCTCGGCGGCGGAGAGACGATGACTTTCGTCTGGTGCCCGCCGGGGTCGTTCCAGATGGGGAGCTCGGCCGCCCAGCAGGACGCGGCGACCCGCTTCCTCCCGGCGGACATCACACCCGCCTCGCGTCGGAAGACCGAGGCGGCGATCCGGGCGGAAGGGCCGTGGCACCTCGTGAAGCTGACCCGCGGCTTCTGGATGGCGAGGACCGAGGTGACCCGGGCCCAGTGGATTCGCGTCATGGGAAGCGACCCGAGCCACTTCAGGGATTCAGGTCCAGGCGCCCCCGTCGAGAGCGTCAGCTGGGATGACTGCCAGGAGTTCGTGAAACGGCTGAACGCCGCCGCCGCGGGTGGAAAGGGGCGTCTCTTCCGGATGCCGACGGAGGCAGAGTGGGAGTACGCGGCCCGGGCGGGTTCGGAGAGCGCCTACTGCTTCGGCGACGACGCCGGCGCACTCGGCGACTACGCGTGGTTCGGGGCGAACAGCGGCATGAAGACTCACCCCGTCGGGTCGAAGAAGCCGAACGCCTGGGGCCTCTACGACATGCACGGGAACGTCTGGGAGTGGTGCGCCGACGGATATGGTCCCTATCCGTCCGCCTCCGAGGTGGACCCCCTCCGTGCCGACTCCGGCGCGGGCCGCCTCGGCCGCGGCGGCGGGTGGGACGACTTCGCCGGGGATTGCCGGACGGCCTACCGGAGCTACGGGAGGCCACCCGGCTTCAAGGCGAGCCCGCTCGGATTCCGGCCCATCATGGTGGAAGAGCAACTGAGCACAGAGAAAGTGAAGAAGATGAGATGAGCAGATTCACCAGGAAAGGTCGCAGCGCGGTCACCGCGATTCTCGTCACAATCGTTGCGGGATTCGGGATCATCGTCCCCCTCGCTGCCGCCGCACCGGCCCTCGCCGCCGACGACGGCCTCGCGGCGAGGTACGGCCAGGTCCGGAACAAGTACGACATCGCCCGCTACCAGTGGTACGACCTCTACGCCGAGGGGATCATGGTCAAGGCCGGCGAGGCCGGGAAGCTCCTGGACCAGGCGAAGGGGCTGATGGACCAGAAGAAGCCCGCCGACGCGGCGAAGCTGCTGGACCAGGCCGACAAGCTGCTCGACGTCCGCGACAAGAGCGTCCTGCCGCAGTACGCGGCCACCGACAACCTCAAGAACCCGGACCTCTCGAAGCTCCGCAAGTCGACCATCGCCGACTACAAGGCGCGCGACATGTACGGGCTGACCAAGGGAGACATCGGCCTCGGGTTCGTCGGGAAGGGGGACGACGGCCTGACCTACGAGATCATGCCGCTCGTCAATTACCACGGCTCGGGCGGCATCGTCCAGCCGGTCGCCTTCGAGATCATGCGGAGCGACGAGTTCGGGAAGATCCACATGGTCCTGATCAAGGCGAAGCCGATCATCACCCTCGAGACGGCGAGCTCGGTCGTCTGGTACGCGGAGGAGGGGGGGAACTACCAGCTCTACTCCGTCTCCAAGATCGGCGACGACACCTGGACCTGGGTCGAGGGGAAGGGCAAGGACCTCGGCGGGGTCGACGTCGCCTTCAACATCATGGGGAAGGCCCGTTCCACGTACTGGTACAACCAGAACCGGGACGGCTACGTCCTCTACCCGAACTCGGCGTTCGCGGGGTTCGAGGAGATCGGCGCCGCCGAGGGGATGATCACGATCGGAGGGAAGACAGCCCGGTTCAAGAACGCGTTCCTGGAGAACGAGAACCTCTTCAATGGCCCGAAACCGTACTCCGAGATCAACCGGACGAGCTACCGGAAGCTGATGACGATCTACGGCAACGAGTGGTGGATGCCGTTCCGGACCGACCAGCTCGACGGCTTCCTCTGCTTCATCGGCGCCTCCCGCGACTTCGCGATCTTCCTCGACGGGCAGGTGATCGTGCCGACCGAGGTGAAGCTGACGCCGGTGACCGCCAACAGGTCGTTCCGCATCGACGCGAAGACCCCGAAGGGCGATCTGAGGATCCTCGTCGAGTGCCTCACGAGCGAGCTCTTCTACTACGAGTACGGGACCGTCGTCACCGGGACCTTCAACGGCACGCCGCTGACGAACGGCTACGGCGCGCTCGAGAAGACCCCGCTCGGCGGCATGAGCGGCGTCGAGACCATCGACCAGATGGGGCGCGGCGAGATCAGTATCTCCGCCGTGATGGACAACCTGCAGAAGAACTTCCCGCCGCCCCTCCTGGGTAGCGGAAAGATCGGCCCAAAGTAACCGAGTTACCGAAGTGACCGGACGAAGGAGGATTCAAGTGTTCAGAACAATGGTCCGTGGTTTGCTGGCTGCGTTTCTCGTGCTGCCGGGACTGGTGCTGGCCGCCGACGTCTCGAAGGACGCGGTCCTCGCGAAGGCGAAGGTCGTCCAGAACAAGCTCGAGATCGTCAATACCCAGTGGTACGACATCTACGTTCAAGGAAATGTTCCCGGAGCCGCCGACGCGGCCGTCCTCGTCAAGGCGGCCCAGCAGGCGTTGGCGGTGGCGGACTTCGGGACCGCGAGCTTCCTCCTGGACCAGGCGAACGCGAAGCTCGACGTCACCCAGAAGGCGGCCGTTCCCCCGGGCTGGATGGTCCCCAATCCCCTCTCGGCGGACCCGTCCATCATGGGCAATATCCACAAGGCGACGCTCGACGAGCTGAAGCTGGTGGAGCTGTACGGAACCCCCCGCTACAACACCTGGTTCCAGTTCAGCGGCAAGGGGGACGACGGCAACCTCTACGGGCTCTACGCCTGCGTCAACCACCACGGCACTGGCAAGGCCCAGCCCCGCGTCATGTTCGCCATCAGCAGCAACGCCTGGAAGGTCCCGCTGCGGGTCCTGGACCTCATGGTCGTCCCCGAGAGGAAGGACCTGCCGACCGAGCTGGTCTGGGAGGCGAAGGACGGAGCCAAGGAGTTCAGCTGGACGATCAAGAAGGAGAGCACCACCGTCCGCTACAAGGACCCGACGCTCACCGTCAACCTCACCCTCCCGACGGAGTATTCCTTCTGGTACAACCGTGGAATCCAGCCGGCGGAGGTGCTGCCGGGCGGCCAGACCGCGGGGTTCGAGCAGCCCGGAAAGGCGACGGGGACCCTCTCGTTCGACGGCAAGCCGGTGAAGGTCTCCGGGCACGGCGAGTTCGAGAACTACTTCGTGAAGGGCGCCGGGTACCGGGAAGTCCTCCTGAAGTACGGAAACGAGTGGTGGGTCGCCTTCACCGCGGACCAGGTGAGCGGGCTCGTCTTCGAGGGGATCGCCTACAAGGACGCCGGCCTCTACATCGGCGGCAAGTACGTCATCCCGTCGGAGTTCTCGATCACGCCGATCGAGGCCAAGAAGTCGTTCGTCATCAAGGCGAAGACGACGGCCGGCGACCTGGAGCTGAAGTTCAACTTCTGGGGGACCAACCCGGCCCTGTACGAGTACTGGGGCACGATGGAGGGGACCCTGGCGGGCAAGCCGTTGACGAACGGCTACGCCTGGATCGAGCACGTCCCGAGCGGCGGCGTGGACCTGACGGGGCCGACCAGCAAGAAGGCGATGGCGCCGGCCAACTGACGACTGCATGGAAGAGGCTTCCTGCAAAGCGGAAACGGCCCGATCGGGCTACGATGGAAGATCGAGCCATAGGAGGGCTCGGAACACATGAAGATCCTTCGATTCGCCGCTCTCGGTATTCTCGCGGCCGCGCTGCCGCTTTCCGCTGGCCAGATCACGAAGAAGTATGACCTGAAGACCGTCAAGGGGATCCAGGCCTTGAACCTCGAGACGGACGCGATCAGGGTCAACCAGATCGAGTTCTCGGACGAGGTCTCCTCGCCGAACCTCTTCTCCAAGGGAGGCATGAAGGCCACGGTCCGCGTCGACAACAACAGTCCGGACGACTTCGAGGTCGGAATCGCGGTCGTCTTCTTCGACGAGGCGGGGAACATCGTGGCCGCCGGCGCCGGAGGGACGAAGGTCGGCTTCCTCAAGAAGGGAGCCCGCGACACCCACTCGATCGACTTCGACTACGTCTTCCGGAACGCCAAGAACGCTAAAACGTTCACGGTCACCCTCGAGACCAAGGCGAAGGAAGCGGCCCCGAAAAAGTAGGTTCAATCGCCGGGCCGGCTCCGCGACGACGGTCAGCGGTCAGCCGGCCCGGTTTCCGGCCTCGCCCCAGTAGCGGTAGAAGTTGTACCACTGCGTCGGCGTCTCCCGGACGGCGCGCTCGACGAAGGCGGCGACCGATCCCATCAGGCGCGCGGCGTCCCGGTCCGGGTCCAGCGACAGGTCGGCCATGAGCGGCTCGCCCCACAGGCTCCGGTAGCTCCCGTCGGGGTTCCTCACGTAGACGCCCGGCAGGATCGGGCAGCCGCAGAACCGGGCCAGCAGCGCCGGGGAACGGAGGAACCGCGTGGGCCTGCCGAAGAACGAGACCACGACGTGGTCGTCCTCGTAGGCGCGGTCGGCCACCAGCGCCACGACCGAGCCCCGCTCCACCGCGGTTCGCACCCGGAGCGCCGTCGCCATGGAGCTCCCCACGTCGATCGACTCGACCCCCAGCTGATCCCGGATCGACCGGCGCATCCGCTGCACGTCGGGGTCCAGCTCGGGCTGGCCCAGGACCGCCGGGACGAGCCCGTGGCTCCGGAGGGCCACAGCCCCCATCTCCCAGTTGCCGACGTGGGCCGAGACGAGGAGGAAGCCCCGGCCTCCCTCTCCCCGCGCCCGGTAGAGCGTCGCCCGGTCCTCCTCGCGCGAGGAGATCGCGGGAAAGAGCTCCGGGCGCCCGGACCGGCAGCGCCAGACGTCGATCGTGGCGCGGCCGTAGGAAAAGAACTGGGCCCTGGCCAGCCGCCGCGCCTCACGCGGAGAGGCGCCCAGGGCCTTCCCGAAGTTGTCGGCGATGTCCGCGATCGTGGACCGGAGCGTCGTGACGGCGATCGAGTTCCCGACCGCGTTGATGGCGAGCAGGACCGGCATCGGGAGCCGGACCGCCCCGTGGAACAGGCCGCCGTAAACGATGGCGTTCGAGAGGTTGTGGCTAACCCACTTCCGGCGGCCCCGCTCCACGTCAGGAGACCCGGTCTACTTCCCCTTCGCGATCGACTTGCAGATGTTCTCGACGCCGTTCTCGACCGCGTCGGAGAGGGTCGACCCCTTCGACTTGTGCCGGATCTCGAAGACGGTCTTCCCCTTCGAGTCCTTCCCGATGATCTCCTGGCAGACGCCGGGGTTGGCCATCCAGCCGCCCCAGGCCCGCGCGGCGCCGCTCGGCTCCCACGCGTCGGCGATGTTGCCCTCGATCGTCAGGTCCGCCCCGCCCTTGGCGACGTCCCAGTTCAGCTTCGTCTTCGTGACCCACCTGTCCCAGTAGCCAGGGCCGTCCTCGGCCGCGGCTTTCGAGCGGGAGTTCTTGCCCGTGGCGGCGTACGGCCGGATCTTGACCGTCTTGTAAGCCTTGGCGTCGAAGCCCTCGGCGAACCAGACCCAGTCGGCTTCCTTCCCCTGGACGAGCTTGTCGTAGTCCTTGAGGAATTTCTGCGGGGCTTCGTCCTCCTTCTTGGCGTCATCCGAGTCGATGAACTTCTTGCTGCCGGCCTGGGCCGGGGTCGAGAGGGTGGCGGCGATGGCCGCCGCCGCCAGGAACACAAAGGCTTTCGAGCGCTGGAACATCGATTCGATCCTCCTTGAAATGGGGTCTCAGTGGAAAAAGGATATCACTCTCCCCGGAACGTGGCAGGACGCTTCTCGAGGAAGGCGGTCACGCCTTCCTGCATGTCGGCCGTGGCGGCGCAGAGGCCGAAGAGGTCGGCCTCCACCCGGAGCGCCTCTCCAAGAGGGAGCTCGGGCCCGTGGTTCACCGCGTCGATCGCGTACTTCACAGCGAGCGGGGCCCGCGAGACGATCCTGGCGGCCAGAGCCCGCGCCGCCGGCATCAGCTCCTCCGGCTCGACGACCCGGTTCACGAGGCCGATCCGGTACGCCTCCTCGGCCGGGATCGGATCCCCGGTCAGGATCAGCTCCAGGGCCCGGCCCTTGCCGACGAGCCGGGGGAGCCGCTGGGTCCCCCCGTATCCGGGGATGAGGCCGAGGTTCACCTCCGGCTGGCCGACGCGGGCGGTCCTCGACGCGATGCGGAGGGTGCACGCCATGGCCAGCTCGAGCCCGCCGCCCAGCGCGAACCCGTTGATCGCCGCGATGGACGGCTTCCCGAGGCCCTCCAGAAGGTCGAGCACCGCCTGGCCGCGCCGCGCGAGCTCCCGGGCGCCGGCGGCCGTCACCCCCTTGAAACCGGCGATGTCCGCTCCGGCCACGAACGCCTTGGACCCGGAGCCGGTCAGGATGACGGCGCCGACGGCATCGTCGCCCTTCGCCGCGTGGAGGGCGTCCCGGAGCGATTCGACGACCTCCGGGTTCAGGGCGTTCAGCTTCTCGGGCCGGTGGATCGTGAGGACCAGGATCCTCTCGGACAGCTCGCGCAGCAGGACGCTCATCGCTTCACCCCTTTCGGAACGGGTTCTCGTCCGCGGTCGGGCCGTAGATCGGCGGGAGAGGGACGTCGAGCAGGCGGAGGTAGACCGACAGCTGGCCCCGATGGTGGATGGAGTGGTTCAGGAGGATGTTCCTGAGGAACGCGATCCGGGGCATCTCGAGGATCTTCGCGCCGCCGCTCGAGAGGGTCCACGCGCCGAGAACCTTCGCGTCGTCGAGCTGGCTCATGGCGCCCTTCGCCGCGGCGCAGTTCGCCGCGAATGCCTCGACGATCGCGGCGCCGGAGCCGGGCGCGGGGACCTTGACGCGCTCGGCCAGGTCCATCCCGTCGAGAAGCACTCCGGCGGCGACCGTCGCGGGAATCGTCGCGAGGTGCCAGGCGAGGTCCTGCAGGGTCATCGACCTCGGGTGCGGCCGCCAGGACAGCTTGTCGTCGGGAAGCCTCTCGAGGAGCTTCTTCGTCGTCGACGCCTCGCGGTCGAACTCCATCAGCATCGGATCGATCATTCTCATCGGCATCTCCTTGTCGAAATTCCGGAACTCATGGGCGAGAAGAGGGCGCTCCCTTCCTCTGGGGACGGAGCGCCGAGAGGGAGTGGTCGATCTCGGCCTGGAGGAGGCTGATCCTCGACCGGTAGGGCTCCAGGATCCGGAGGTTGTTCCTCACCTGGAGGGGCTCGGGCTCCGCGGCCTCCGTCCGGACCCTCGCCCTCTCGGCCTCGAATCCCGCGATCTGCTCGTCCACGAGCTGCCGCGAAGGAGGGTCCGCGGCCGTGGCGCGCCGGGCGCGCAGGTCGGCGAGCGTCTGGTCCAGCATGGCCAGGACGTCGGCATTGAGCTTCGCGTTCATCGCCGACGCCTCGGACTCGAGCACCCTCTCGCGAATCCAGAGGAATTCCTCCTCGGGAAACCCCGACAAGCGAGCCGCGGCGAGATCGGGTGCGACGAGGGGATCCTCGTCCACGAGCGCGGACGCCTCCTGTCCGGCTCCCGGCGCGGCGGCGGGCCTCGAGGCCCTGGCCGCGGCCGCCAGGACGACGATGTACCGCTCGACCTGCCCCTGCCGGAGGAGCCCGTCAGGCGGGGGAAGGAAGCTGGCCTTCGGGATCTCCGCGGCCTGCGGAGGACCTCCAGCGGCGGCCGGGAGCAGAGGCTCTCCTCCGCCCCGTCCGCACCCCGCCCCGACGCCGAAGACCGCGAGGAGCCCGAGGAGGAGCGTCGATCTCGATAAGCTCAACGAGCCCCGATGATATCCGAGGATGGTACCCTTGCAGCGACGCGATGCTGACCCAGGTAGGTAAGTACCAGATCCTCGAGAAGATCGGTGTCGGGGGCTTCGGATCCGTCTATCGGGGCCGGGACCCCTTCATCAAGCGATCTGTCGCCATCAAGACGTGCCAGGGGGACGACGAAGAGATCCGCAAGCGGTTCTTCCGAGAGGCCGAGTACGCCGGCAACCTCCACCACCCGAACATCACGACGATCTACGACTTCGGCGTCACCGACGACGGGATCCCGTACATCGTCCAGGAGTTCCTGACCGGCGAGGACCTCGACAAGAAGATCAAGCGGCAGGAGCCGCTTCCCATCCTCGAGAAGATCCGGTTCCTCAGGGACGTCGCCGAAGGGCTGGGGTACGCCCACACGGCCGGGATCATCCACCGGGACATCAAGCCGTCGAACATCCGGATCCTCGAGGACGGCACGGTGAAGATCATGGACTTCGGCATCGCGAAGTCGATGGTCTCGGAATCGACCCTCACCCAGACCGGGATCACCCTCGGGACGGCTTCCTACCTGGCGCCCGAGCAGATCCGGGGAGAGCCGGTCGACCAGAGGACCGACATCTTCTCGCTCGGCGTCCTCGCGTACGAGCTCTTCACCTACCAGCGGCCGTTCACCGGAGAGCACATCTCGACGGTCCTCTACAAGATCCTCCACGAGAACCCGGTCCACCCGGCCGAGGCCGGCCCTGGCCTCCCCCCGTCGCTCGCCCTCCTGGTCCTCTCCATGCTCGAGAAGGAGAGGGAGAAGCGGCCGGCGTCGTGCGCGGATCTGAGGGACCAGCTCTACTGGATCTCGCGGGAGATCTCCGGCCGGACGGGGGCGGACGGGCCGTCCCGGACGGAGCGGATCGAGATCGACCCTTCGACGCCTCAGCGGTCGGGCGGGGTGCCGATCGCCCCCACCGCCCCTGTCACCCAGCCCGATGCCGGACCGACCACTTCCTCGAACACGGTCATCTCGCGTCCGGAGGTTGCCCTGGCCGAGCCGAAACCGGCGGTCGACAGCGGGCCCCGGGTCGCCGTGTCGGACGTCCCGCTCCACAAGGACGGAACGATCCCGGGCCTGGTCCTTCCAGAGACGAGCGGCGCGAGCCTGGCTCCGCTTCGGATCTTCCTCGCCTCTCTCACGCTCCTCGCCGCGGTGGCGGGAGCCGGGTGGTACTTCTCCGTCCACGGCCCCGGCAAGGCCGCGGGAAAGGCCCCGGAGAGCGTCCCGACGCCGACGCCGGCCCCCGCGCCGGCGCCGGCCGTGTCGGCGGCGTCCACCGCCCCACCGGCTTCCACGGCGCCGGCCCCGGAGGTGATTCCGTCCCCTCCGGCAACGGCTCCGGTCCCGATCGAGCCCTCCCCCACTCCCGTCCCCGCCGCGCCGCCGGCTCCTGCCATCCGGGAGAGCGCCGGGAAGGCATTCTTCCGTTCCAACGTCTATGCCGTCCTCACGGTGGACGGGAAGAAGAGGGGCGGCGTGCCGCCGGCGGGAATCCGCCTCGAGCCGATCCCGGCCGGCCACCACAGGGCCGCCTTCACCGTCGCCGACTACATGACCCTCGAGAGGGATTTCGAGGTGAAGGGAGGGCAGACCACGGACGTCCAGGCGGAGTTCCCGGCCCGCGGACTGCTGCAGGTCGCCGTGAACGTCGAGGCCAACGGGGCCGAGGTCCTGGTCGACGGGAAGGCCGTGGGCGTCGCTCCCCTCAAGAAGACGATCGCCGCGGGTCCCCACCACCTGGAGGTCCGGCATCCGGGCTTCGAGACGGCGGGGAGGGAGATCGTCGTCCCGGAGGACGACACCGTCAAGGTCCCCTTCGAGCTCCGGAAGAAGTAGTCGCGAGGCCGCCGATCGGCCCGCGGGCGTTCCGATTAGAATCCGCGGTGTGCGAGGTCTCGCCTTCCTTCTCGCCGCCGGTCTGGCAATTGCTTCTTCCGGGGTCGTTGCCGCGCAGGGAGCGAGCGACTCCCTCGAACGGGAGGCGCGGTCGGCGTTCCGGGGAGGCCGGTTCCGGGACGCGGCGGCGAAGTTCCAGGACGCCGCGGCGTCGGCGCCCGACCCGGGCCGGCGAGGCAAGATGGAGATGCAGGCCGCCTGGTCCCATTTCAACGACCGCAGCCCGAAGCTCTCGCGTGAAGCGGCGCGCCGCGCTTTCGTCGCCGACCCCTCCATGGAGATCGTCCCGGAGTTCTTCAGCCCCGACTTTCTCCGCCTCGTCGACGAGGTTCGCGCCGCGGCCCGTTCCACGCAGATTCCCCCTCCGCCGCCGGTCGATCTGGCCGAGCTGAAGAGAGTCTGCGAGGAGAAGCTCCGAGACGGCCGCGCCGCCGAGGTGGTCTACGACCTGACCAACCTTCCCCCCGGGCGGCTCGACTCCGAAGGGCTGGTGCTCCTCGCCCGGGCCTACGACGTGTCCGGCCGGCCGGCCGACGCCGCCGAGGCCCGCATGCAGGCCGGAGCGGTCGCCCGAACCGCGCCTCCCGCCGCCGAGGCCGCCGCCCCCGTCCGTCCGGCGCCCCCTCTCGCGACGCCGACCCCGGCGCCGTCCGCCCCTTCCGCTCCCGATCGCTCCGCCGCCGTCGCCGAGATCCTGAGCGGCGGGCGTTCGGCCCTGCAGCGGGGGGACGCTTTCCTGGCCCAGTCGGCGGCGAACCGCGCGCTCGAGCTGGAGTCCAACTCGAGCGAAGCGTACCGGCTCCTGGGGGACTCCTACGCGGCACGGGGAGAGAAGGCGCTGGCCGAAGCCAACTGGAAGCAGTCACTCAAGCTGAACGAGAGAAACGAGGGGACGCTCCTCTCTCTCTCCGACTTCCAGCTGGGAGAGAGGAACTGGTCGGCCGCGATCGACTACCTGGACCGCGCCACCGCCCTGAACCCGGCGAACGTCGGACGCTTCGTCTCCATCGGCCGGAAGGCGAGGGCGGCGGGCGACCTGTTCCACGCGATCCAGGTCTTCGCCTCCGCGGCGAGGGCAGCTCCGGAGGACGGGGCCGTGCAGACCGAGTACGGAGCCGTCCTCGTCCAGGGAGGGCGGATAGACCAGGCCGTCGATCCGTTGATGCAGGCCGCGGCCCTCCTCCCCTCGTTGCCGGCCGTCCGGACGAACCTGGCGGGGGTCTTCCTCCGAAAAGGGCTGCGGCCGGAGGCCGATCGCGAGTACCGGGAGGCGCTCCGGCTCGAGCCCACGAACCCGGCGGCGCTCCTGGGTCTCGGCACCCTGCTCCTCGAGGCGGGGCGGGCGCGGGAGGCGGCCACCCTCTTCGAGAAGGTCCTCCAGGCCGACCCGCGGAGCACCTCCGGGCTCGTGGGCCTCGCCAGGGCCCGGAAGGCCACCGACGGCCTCGCCGCCGCGGCGGCGGTCCTGGAGCAGGCGGCAAAGCTGGACGACGGAGACGTCTGGAACGAGGCCGGGGCGGTCGCGTTCGAGCGGCGTCACTTCACGGAAGCGGTGACCCTGTTCGACCGGGCCCTCGCGAAGAAGCCGGCGTCCCCCGCCTACCGGGCCAACCAAGAACGGGCGGTCGCCGCCGCCGACTTCCTCTCGGCAGCGGGCGTCGAGACGCCTCGCGACTGATCAGGAATCCGCCTCGAGCTGGGGCACGCCGGGGTTCTTCCGCTCCTTGGCGGTCTTCTCGCCCCGCTTCACGAACATCTGCAGGTAGGCCTCCACGAAGCCGTCCAGGTCCCCGTCCAGCACCCGGTCCACGTCGCCCATCTCGAAGGAGGTCCGGTGGTCCTTCACGAGCCGGTACGGCGCCAGGACGTACGACCGGATCTGCGACCCGAACCCGATCTCCATCTTCACGCCGGCGCGGGCCTCGTTCTTGGCGCGGAGCTCTTCCTGCGCCCTCTTGTAGAGGCGCGACCGGAGGACCTTCATCGCGAAGTCGCGGTTCTTCCCCTGCGACCGCTCGTTCTGGCACGAGACGACGATCCCGGACGGGAAGTGCGTGATCCGGACGGCCGAGTCGGTCTTGTTGACGTGCTGGCCGCCCTTGCCGCCCGCCCGGAAGGTGTCGATCCGGAGGTCCTTGTCGTTGATCTCGATCTCGATCGTGTCGTCGATCTCGGGCGAGACGTGGACCGACGCGAAGGAGGTGTGGCGCCTGGCGGCGGCGTCGAACGGCGAGATCCGGACGAGCCGGTGGACGCCGTGCTCGGACTTCACGTGGCCGTAGGCGTACTCCCCCTCGAACCGGAGCGTGGCGGTCTTGATCCCGGCGTCGTCCGGGTAGGAGACCTCCAGGACGTCGGTCTTCCACCCCTTGCGCTCCCCGTAGCGCAGGAACATCCGCATCAGCATCTGGGCCCAGTCCTGGGCTTCCGTCCCGCCCGCGCCGGCATGGATCTCGACGAGTCCCGGCATGGGGTCCTCGGGGTCGGTGAGCTTGAACTGCAGCTCCCGCTCCCTCGCCTCGCCGCCGATCCGCGCGATCGCCTCGTCCGCGTCCTTCCCCACCGGCTCGCCGGCGCGAAGGAACTCCACGAACACCTCGAGCTCGCCCTTCCACTCCTGGAGGGCGGCGTCGTCGGCCAGCACCTTCTCGGCACGGCTCAGCTTCCGGAGCGTGTCCTGGGCCGCGGCAGCGGCATTCCAGAACTCGGGCGCCCCGGTCAGGGCCTCCAGCTCCGCCTTTTCCCTCTCCGCTTTCCGGACGTCAAAGATACCCCCGGAGGGCGTCGACGGTGGAGGCGAGCTCGAGCAGACGCTCGATCCGGTCTTCATTCATCGTTGGGTTCCCCTCTCCGGGTCGTGGACGATCCCGGCGGTCTTCCGGGGCTGGAAGACTCGAAGGCGGAGGATACCGACGAAGAGTCCGCCAGCGCAAACCCAGACGAGGAGGTTCCCGGCCCTGACCGCCGGAGGCGGGAGGACCGGGCGGGCGAATCCGGACGGCCCGCCGAGCGTGACCGTCATCGAGCCCTTCTCGTCGGGTGGAATCCAGTGGCCCCGTCCCACCGCGTCGACCCATCCCGTGAGGCCCGTGATCGCGGCCCTGACCAGGGGGACGCCCGTCTCGATCGACCGGAAGGCGGCTCCCTGCCAGTGCTGGCGCCTCGCGCTCAGGGTCCCGAACCAGGCGTCGTTCGTCAGGGTGAAGAGGAGATTGGCGCCGTGCTGCACGTGGCGGCGCGCGATCCACGGATAGACCACTTCGTAGCAGACCGCCCCGCCGAGCCTCCAGGCCCCGAACGGAATGGGCGGCCCGCCGACGCCCGGCGAGAACGACCCGGGGACGGCCTGGCTGATCGGCCGGATGCGCCGGAGGACCGCCCCGAGCGGAACGTACTCGCCGAAGGGGACCAGCCGCTGCTTGTGGTAGGGCGGCAGGACCGGACCGGCGGGCGTCACCAGGAGCGCCGAGTTGTAATACGGAGCGTCGTCGTCCTCGGGGGCCTCGCTCCAGATGGTGTTGAAGAGAACGGCGATCCGCTCCTCCTGACAGAGGGCCACGAGGTCGGACTGAAAGCGGCTCGAGGTCTGCCACGCCCAGGGGGCCGCGCTCTCCGGCCAGACGACCACGTCGGGCAGCTCGCGGCGCGCGACCTCCCGGGTCTGCTCCAGGAGGTCCCGATACGTCCGCTCGCTCCTGCCCGCGTCGAACCGGACCGTCTGCTCGACGTTCGGCTGGAGGAGGGAGAGGCGGAGCGGCGGCAGGTCCGGCGCGATCTCCGCGGCGACGGCCCGGATCCGCGCGGCGCCGAGAACCCAGGCGGCGGCTGGGACGAGGAGGGCGCCCGCCGCGAACGCGGCTTTTCGACGGGGGCCGGCCGACCTCCAGACGCCCAGGACGAGGCCGTTCGTGGCCACGATCAGCGCACCCGGCAGGAAGACCCCTCCCAGGGCCGCGCTCTGGGCCAGCGGGGGGAACGAGACCAGGGGAGCGGCCAGCAGCGCCCACGGGAAGCCGCCCAGGAAGCTCGTGCGGACCGCCTCCTGCAGGACCCACGCCGCCGCCCAGACCGGAACGGCCGCAAGGGGCCCGGCCGGCTCGACGGCCGCGACCAGCCCGGCCATCGCGGCGAGCGGTACCGCGAGGATCAGCGCCGCTATCAGCACCGCCAGCGCCGCGAGCGGCCAGGCGAAGCCCCCGAAGTGGTGGACCGTGAAGCCGATCCACTGCACCGTGGCGACCCAGAAGCAAACGCCGAACAGCCCTCCCGAGACGGCCGCCCCTTTCACCCCGTCGCCCTCGACGGCGAGCATCAGGGGCACGAGGGCGACCGGGAGGAGGAAGACCAGCGAGGTCGACGGCGTCGTCAGGGCGGCGAGCCCCCCCGAGAGAGCCGCCAGCAGGAGCCGCCTGACGCGGCGCGATGCTGGGGAACCGTCAGGCACGCGGGGCGCCGGAGGCCAGGAACGCCTCCTCGGCTCGGTAGCTGGACCTCACGAACGGGCCGGAGAAGACGTGGCGGAACCCGAGCGCCTCCCCTTCCTCCCGCAGCGCGTCGAACCGGGCCGGCGTCGCGTATTCCGAGACCGGGAGGTTCCAGGCTCCCGGCCGGAGGTACTGCCCGATCGTGACGATGTCGACGCCGGCCGCGCGAAGGTCCCTGAGGACCAGGGCCACTTCCCCGTCGGTCTCGGAGAGGCCGAGCATGAGACCCGACTTCGTGGTCATGGCCGGGTGACGCCCCTTGACGCGTCCCAGGAGGTCCAGCGAGCGGCGGTACTCGGCCTTCGGCCGCACCGTGGGGTAGAGGCGGGGGACCGTCTCGACGTTGTGGTTGAAGACGTCGGGACCGGAGCCGGAGACCCGGTCGATGGCCGCGGAGTCGCCGGCGAAGTCGGGCGTCAACGCCTCGACCGCCCGGTCGGGGTCGTCGTCCTTGAGGGCCCGGACCACGAGCGCCCAGTGGGTGGAACCGCCGTCCGGCAGGTCGTCCCGGTCGACGGACGTCACGACGACGTGCCGGAGCCCGAGAGACCGGGCGGCCCCCGCCACGTTCCCGGGCTCCGCCGGGTCGAGAGGCCTGGGCCTACCGGACGTCACGTGGCAGAAACCGCAGGCCCTGGTGCAGATGTCGCCTGCGATCAGGAAGGTGGCCGTCCGCCGCTCGAAGCACTCCGCACGGTTCGGGCACCGCGCCTCCTCGCAGACGGTCGACAGCCCGCTGGACCGCATCATCCGTTTCAGCTCGTGCAGGCCCGCCAGCCGGATCTTCTTCTCCCGGATCCACGGGGGAAGGGACGGCTCGCCGCGAACGGGAAGGGCGCGGGACACCGGGTCAGGGCCTCGGGAGAGTCAAGGGCTTCGTCTCAAGGCTTGTCGGCCTTCACGATCGACGGATCGGGGCTCCTCTTCTCCTTCTTGATGCGCGTGACGGCCCGCTCCGCGGACGCGCGATCGGGGTACGGGCCGATCCGTACCCGGTAGGTCCCGGGTTTTCCTGGCACGGGCGACACGTCGGGGGTCCGGAACCCGCCGGCATCCTTCAGCTTCTTGACCAGGGTGTCGGCTGCTTCCGGTTCCTTCGTCGCGAGGAGCTGGACGAAGAAGGGCCCTGTCGTCTCCTTCTTCGCTTCCTTCTTCGGCGCCTCTTTCTTCGGCGCCGCCTGCGCCGCTTCCGGAGGCCGGACCGGCTCGACGGCCTTCTTCTCCACCGTCTTCTCGGCGGGCGCCGGCGTCGGCGCCTCGGCCTCCTTCGGCGGGCCGTCGTCGAACCCGAGCTTCTTCTCCCCCTGTTCCGGGGTCGGCGCCGCGCTCCTCTTTCCGTCCGGGACGCCCGGCGCCGGTCCGGCGGCGGGCGGGTCGGGGAGCGTCGCGACCCGGGCCGGCGGCTCCGCCCCCCGGTAGGCCGCCCGACCGGTCTTCATCCCGAAGAAGAAGGCGGTGCCCAGCGCCACCAGGAGAACCAGGAAGAAGGCGGCGGCCTGGCGGCCCGTGACGGAGACCTGGTAGTGGACCGGTCCCTCGGGATCGTCCGTCATCAGGCGCCTTTCTTGAGGAACGCCGAGATCAGGTCCATGGGCAGCGGGAAGATGATGGTCGAGTTCTTCTCGGTGGCGATCTCCGTCAGGGTCTGGAGGTACCGGAGCTGGAGCGTGGCCGGCTCCCTCCCGATGATCGCGGCGGCCTCAGAGAGCTGCTTGGAGGCTTCCAGCTCGCCCGACGCGTGGATGACCTTGGCCCGCTTCTCGCGCTCGGCTTCCGCCTGCTTCGCCATCGCGCGCTGCATCTCGATCGGGAGGTCGACGGCCTTGACCTCCACCATCGTCACCTTGATCCCCCACGGATCCGAGTGGCGGTCGAGGATCTCCTGGAGCCTCTCGTTCAGCTTCTCCCGCTCGGAGAGGAGCTCGTCCAGGGTGGCCTGGCCGAGGATCGACCTGAGAGTCGTCTGCGCCAGCTGCTGGGTGGCGTAGAGATAGTTCGCCACCTTCACGATCGCCTTCGAGGGGTCCATCACCTGGAAGTAGACGACGGCGTTGACCTTCACCGAGACGTTGTCCCGGGAGATCACGTCCTGGGGGGGGATCTCGAGGGTGATCGTGCGGAGGTCGACCCGGACCATCGTCTCGAAAGGCCAGAAGATGAAGGTCAGCCCCGGCCCTTTCGGGATGGGCGCCAGCCGGCCGAGCCAGAAGGTGACCGCCCGTTCGTACTCGTTGAGGATGTTGACCCACTTGAAGAGGAAGAAGATCGCGACGAACAGGACGGCCAGGAAGAGGGGTCCGGTGGACGGTGAGGGGGGCATTTCAGTTCTCGCTCCTATGTTGAGGTTTGACGAGGAGTCGCAGCCCTTCGACCGCGAAGATCTCGACTAGGTCGCCCTGGGCGACGGGCGCGGCGCAGCGGGCTTCCCAGATGGCGCCGTCGACGAACACTGTTCCGGACTCGTGGATGTCGGTTCTGGCGGTCACGATCTGCCCGATCAACGCACCCTCGCCGGTCGACCTCGGAAGCCGCTGGACGGAGAGGGCCTTCAGGGACAGGGCGGCCAGGATCGCCGAGGCCGTGACGGCCCCGCCGACGACGAACCAGAAGTCGCCGCGAGGGGCCAGGTCGTCGGGTGGGAACAGCAGGACGGCGCCGAGGACCATCGAGACCGCTCCGCCGATCGCGAAGAGACCGTGCCCCATCAGCTTCACCTCCAGGAAGAAAAAGAGGAGCCCCAGGAGGAGCAGGCCGATCCCGGCCCAGCTGGTCGGCAGGACCGACAGGGCGGAGAGGGCCAGCAGGAGGCAGATGCCCCCGACGATCCCCGGAAAGATCGCTCCGGGGCTCTGCGCCTCGACGTAGAGGCCCACCAGCCCGATCAGCATGAGCAGCCCAGCCACCGCCGGGGACGCGATGACGCCGAGCGCCCGCTGCATCGCCGTCATCTTCTTTTCCACGACGCCGGCGCCCGCCGTCTTCAGGACGACGTCCGGCTGGCCCACCCTCCGGATCGCCCGGCCGTCCAGCTTCACGAGGAGCTCCGGGAGGTCCCGGGCCACGAACTCGATCAGCTTCTTCTCCGCCGCCTCGGTCTCCGAGTACGACGAGGCTTCCGTGATCGTCTTGACGGCCGCGTCCGGCGGCCGACCCCGGGGCCCGACGAGGGACCGGAGCAGGGCCGACGCGTCCTCGGTCATCTTCCGGGAGATCGTCTTCGGGAGCTCTTCCCCGCCGCCGCCCACCACCGACGCCGCTCCGGCGTTGGTCCCCGGCGCCATCACGGCCACGTCGCAGGCCATGAGGATCAGGAACCCGGCCGACGCCGCGCGGGCTCCCGGGGGACCGACGTACCCGACGACGGGCACCCTGGAGCCGAGGATGGCCTGGGTGATGTCGCGGGTCGAGTCGAGGCGACCACCCGGGGTGTTCAGCCGGAGGATCACGAGGGGGGCCTTCTCGGCCTCGGCGTCCCGGATGACACGGGCGACGAAGTCGGCCGTCACGGCGTTGATGTCCCGGTCGATGTCGGCGAGGACGACCGGACGGGCCGACGCGGCGGGTGGAGCGGCGCCGGCCGGCGTCCCGGCCCCCACGGCTCCGGCCGCCGGAAGAAGGGCCAGAGCGAGGAGCCAAGACCGGACCGTCACACCGCGATTATAGGTCCCGCCCCGTGCTACAACGCCGCGTGCTCTTCACGCCGGCCGACCTCCTCACCTCGGCCTTCGCCCTCGTCCTGGTCGCGGCGGGGATCCTCCGTCTCGGCGCGGTTTCCGATCCTCTCTCCATCCTCCTGGTGGCCGCCGCCGGGCTGCTGCCGCTGGGCGTCGCGAGGATCCGGGCCGGAGCGCCGGCGTCGGTGGCCGCCCGCGTGGCCCTCGACTTCTCGATGATCGCCTCGCTCCTCGTCATCTTCGACAACCTGGGGCCCCTGATCCGGGCGGTCAACCCGGTCGACCGCGACGCCTGGCTGATCGCGTCCGACCGCTGGATCTTCGGGACCGACCCGACCAGGGCCCTGGAGGCCCTCGCCACCCCCTTCATCTCGGACGTCCTCACCGTCTGCTACGCCCTCTACTACTTCCACCCGATCGTCCTGGCCGGCCTCTTGTGGGCCGACGACTGGAGAGAGTCGCGGAGCGGGCTCGCCCGGGAGTTCCCCCGGTTCGCCTTCACGATCCTGGCGGTCTTCTACGTGAGCTACGCGGGGTATTTCGCCGTTCCCGCGATCGGTCCCCGCTACACCATCCGGCACGACGCTCCCCTCCCCCGGGGCGCCGTCTCCCGGACGATCGACTCCACGCTCGACCGGCTCGAGGCGAACAAGCGCAACTGCTTCCCGTCGGGGCACACGATGGTGACGGTCGCGGTCCTGATCGAAGGGGCGCGTCGCTCCCGGCGGACGTTCCTCGGGTTCCTCCCCTTCGCCGTCGGCCTTCTCGCGGCGACCGTCTACTGCCGCTTCCACTACGTGACCGACGTGCTGGCGGGCCTCGTTCTCGTCGCGGTCACGGTCCCGCTCGCGCGGTCCGCCTACGCGCGGGTCGCAGCCGCCGGGACGTCCCTGCAGACGAGCCGGTAGCGCCGGTAGACCTTCCCGCCGAAGACCTCGAGGTCCTTCAGGATCGCCTCGTTGTCCTCGAGCATCCAGGAGAACTCGCCCCACCTGACGCCGGCCTTCACCCCCTCCTGCATCGAGAGGTAGTAGAGGACCGCGTCGATCCCCCGCTTCCGGAATTCAGGGACGACGCCGAAGGCCATCAGCCGCACCTGGTCGATCTTCCGCTTCTCGAGAAGGAACGTGAGCCATCCGAACGGGAAGAGGCTCCCCCCCATCTTCCGGAGCACCTGGTTGAAGTCGGGGACGCCGAGCATGAACGCGGCGGGCTGGCCGTCCACCTCGGCGAACCAGACGTACGGCGGGTAGAGGATCGGCTTCATCTTCTTCGCCATCGCGTCGATCTCTTCCGACGTCATCGGGACGAAGCCCCAGTTCTTCTCCCACGCCCGGTTGTAGAGGTCCTTCACCGTCGCGAGCTCCTCGGCGAAGCGGTCCATCCGGATCGTCCGGACCTTCAGCGACGGGTTCCGCTTCATGACGGCCTGGGCCACCCGCCCGAGCCGGTCCCCGGAGTGGTCCAGGACGGGGGCGAGGATGGCGACGACGTCCTTCTCCTTCCGGAAGCCGGCCCCCGCGAAGAGCTCCAGGTACCACGCGGGGCTGTACGTCATCATGATCATCGGCGGCCCCGGCTCGCTCTCCGCCGGCACCAGGGCGCCCACCTCGTCGTTCATCGACGGGTTGAGCGGCCCCCGGAGCTTGTCGCATCCCGGGAACGCCTCGCGGACCCAGCCCTCGGCCGCGTCCAGGAGCGCCGCGGCGGCGCCGGCGTCGTTCTCGCACTCGAAGAACCCGAAGAACGCCGTCCGGTCGCCGTGCACCTTGTTGTGGTACGGGTCCACGATCGCGGCGATCCGGCCCACGACTCGCCCGTTCCGGCGCCCGAGGAACAGCTCCCGGCTGGCGTGCAGCCAGAACGGGTTCTTCTTCGGGTCGAGCATCCAGCGGACGTCCGACCGGAGCGGTGGGACCCAGTTCGCGTCGCCCCGGTAGATGCGGAACGGCAGCTCGACGAACTCCTTCCGGTCGGCGCCGGAGGAGACGCGAGAGACGACGATCGGCGCAGCCACGGAGTCGGGCACCGGGGCCTCCCTAGGAGACGATCCCCAGCTCCCGGCCGACCAGCTGGAACGCCTCGAGGGCGCGGGTCAGGTGCTCCCGCCGGTGCGTCGCCATGTAGGAGGTGCGGATCAGCGCGCGCCCGGGCGCGGTCGCGGGGCTCACCACCGGGTTCACGAAGACGCCCTCCTCGTGGAGGCGCATCGCCATCTTGAAGGCGACCGAGTCGTCCCCGACCACGATCGGGATGACCGGGGACTGCGACTCGCCGCAGTCGAACCCGATCGCCCGGAATCCGGTCATCATGAACCGCGTGTTCTCCCAGAGGCGCTCGCGGCGCTCGGGCTCGGCTTCGATGATCTCGAGGGCGGCGAGCGCGGCGCCGACCGAAGCCGGAGGCGGGGCGGCTGTGAAGATCAGCGACCGGGCCCGGTGCTTGATGAAGTGGATGATCTCCTCGTCTCCCACCACGAACCCGCCGATCGCCGCGAGGGACTTCGAGAACGTCCCCATCACGAGGTCGGTCCGGTCCTCGACCCCGAAGTGCTCGGCCGTGCCGCGGCCGTGCTCCCCGAGGACGCCGATCCCGTGGGCGTCGTCGACCATGAGGGCCATGTCCCAGTCGTCGCAGATCTCCGCGTAATCCCGGAGGGGCGCGATGTCGCCCTCCATCGAGAAGACGCCGTCCACGCCCAGGATCCGCCCGCCGCGGTCCCGGTGAGCCGCGAGGAGCCGCCGCAGGTCCGCCGGGTCGTTGTGCTTGAACTTCCGGACTTCCGCTCCGATCGCCAGCCGCGCCCCGTCGTAGATGCAGGCGTGGTCCTGACGGTCCAGGTAGATCGTGTCGCCCTTCCCGGCGATGGACCCGAAGATCCCCAGGTTCACCAGGAACCCGGTGGAGAACGTCACGCAGGCCGGACGGCACATGAACGCCGCCAGCTTTTCCTCCAGCTCGACGTGGATGTCGAGCGTCCCGTTCAGGAATCGGCTCCCGGCGCAGCCGGAGCCGTACTTCTTCACCGCCGCGATCGAGCGCTCCTTGACCTTGGGGTGGGACGTCAACCCGAGGTAGTTGTTCGAGCCGAGCATCACCAGCTTCCGCCCGTCGATCGTGACGACCGGATCCTGGCCCGATTCGAGAACCCTGAAGTACGAGTAGAGCCCCGCCGCCTGGATGTCCTTCGCCAGCGTGAACTTGCGGCACTTCTCGAAGATGGGCCGCTGCGTGATCGCGGAAGGAGCCGCGACCGCGGCCTGTCTCAAAGGCATTGCATTTCCCTCAGCAGCGGCGCGGGGCCACCTTTTATCAGGCAACGATTTCACGTTACAGGGTGAATGTTACCACCCCGTGCGGGCCGTCAACCCTTTCCGAGCCAGCCGGCCTTCCGGTACCACTCCCACGTCTTCCGGGCCCCCTCCGCGAACGGCGTGACGAGCGGGGAACCGAGCGCGTCCTGTGTCGCGGAGACGTCGCACAGCCACGCCGCCTGGAGCATCTCCTCGGCCTTCTCCGAGCTGAAGACGGGCGGCGCCTTCGCCAGCCTGGAGGCCAGGCTCACGAGGAGTCCGGCGGCCCGGATGACGACCGCGGGGACGGGGACGAGGCGGGCGGGAGGCGTGCGAAGCTGCGAGAGGACGAGGGCGACCGAGCGGTAGTCCAGGATCTCGGGGTGCGCCACGAAGAAGGTCTCCCGCCGGCCCCCGCGGGCGGCCGAAGCGACGACGGCGCGGGCCACGTCCTCCACGTAGACCATCTGGACCCGGGGCGTCCCCCCCGCCAGGACCGGCGTGAATCCCCTCGCCGTCGCGACGAACAGGTCCCTGAGGGCGGTCTCCCTCGGGCCGTAGACCGCGGACGGCCGGAGGATCGTGAAGGCCAGGTCCGGCGAGGCCCGCAGCTCGTCCTCTCCCTCCAGCTTCGACCAGCCGTACGACGAGACCGGACGGCCCCGGCCCTCCGGCCTCACGGGGTCTCCGTCGAGGCTCGGCCCTGCCGCGGCCTGGGACGAGATCAGGATGAAATGCGCGCCCGGGGCCGCCGACAGGGTGGCGTCCAGAAGGTGCCTCGTCCCGGCCGCATTGCAGGCCCGGTACTCGGCCAGGCCCTTCGCCGCGGTCTTCCCGGCCGCGTGGACGACCAGGTCCGCCCCCTCCACGAAAGGGGTCAACGACGCCGCGTCCCGGACGTCCCCCACCGCAATTTCCACCTTCAGGTCGGCCAGCCACCCCGGTTGAGCCGGCCGGCGGACGAGGGCTCTCACCCGGTAGCCGGATTCGAGCAGAGCCTCTGCCACGTGGCTTCCCACGAAGCCGGTCCCACCGGTCAGAACGGCCAGCCGACTCGCCACCATCGTCGAAGGCGCGAGTCTACAGGCTTGCTAGATCAGAGCTTCGGCCCGGACTGCCGGACCTCTTCCGAGCAGTGGTCCTCGAACTTCCGGAAGTTCTCGACGAAGCGGGCCGCCAGCTGCCGGTACTTCCCGTCGTACTGCGCCTTGTCGTGCCAGGACTCGGCCGGGTAGAGGACGCTCTCGGGCACGCCGGGACACGACTTCGGGACCTGGAAGCCGAAGACCGGGTCGGTGTAGTACTCCACCCCGTCCAGCTGGCCGTCCAGGGCCGCGTTCAGGAGGGCCCTCGTGTGGCGGATGCTGATCCGCTTCCCGATGCCGTAGGGACCGCCCACCCACCCCGTGTTGACCAGCCAGCAGGTCGAGCCGTACCGCTCGATCTTCCGCTTCAGGATGTCGGCGTAGAAGGCCGGGTGGTGGACCATGAACGGCGCCCCGAAGCAGGCGCTGAAGGTGATCTCCGGCTCCTTCCCCAGGTCCACTTCCGTCCCGGCGATCTTGGACGTGTAGCCCGAGATGAAGTGGTAGAGGGCCTGGTCGGGCGAGAGGCGGGCGATGGGGGGCATCACTCCCGACGCGTCGCACGTCAAGAGCACGATGTTCTTCGGGTGCCCCGCCATCTTCGACGGGACCGCGTTCTCGATGAACGACAGCGGGTAGGAGGCGCGCGTGTTCTCGGTCCGCTCGTCGCTCTCGAGGTCGATCACCCTCGTGACCGGGTCGTACACGACGTTCTCCAGGACCGTCCCGAAGCGCCTCGTCGTGGCGTGGATCTGGGGCTCGGCCGCCTCCGAGAGCCCGATCACCTTCGCGTAGCAGCCGTCCTCGATGTTGAAGATCCCCTGGTCGCTCCAGCCCGCCTCGTCGTCTCCGATCAGCCCGCGCTGCGGGTCGGCCGAGAGGGTGGTCTTCCCGGTTCCCGAGAGGCCGAAGAAGAGGGCGCTCTGCCCGTCCTTCCCGACGTTCGCCGAGCAGTGCATCGAGAGGACGCCGCGCAGGGGCAGCAGGTAGTTCATGACGGTGAAGACCGACTTCTTGATCTCCCCCGCGTATCCCGTGTTCCCGATGATGCAGAGCCGCTTGTCGAAGTTGAGGGCGATGAAGGTCTCCGAGGGCGTCTGGTCGACGGGCGGGAACGCCTTGAACGACGGGACGGCGAGGACCGTGAACTCGGGGAGGTGCCGGCGGTAGGCGTCGTTCGTCGCCGGCTTCAGGAACATGTTCCTCGCGAAGTGGGAGTGCCAGGCGTACTCGGTGACGATCCGGACCGGAAGCGTGTATTCCGGGTCGGCCCCGCCGAAACAGTCCTGGACGAAGAGGTCCCGTCCCTGGAGGAACCCCTGCAGGCGGGAGAAGAGCTCGTCGAACTTCTCCGGGGCCATCGGGCGGTTGTACTGCCCCCACCAGACGTGCTCCTCCGAGGAGGGCTCCCGGACCACGAACTTGTCGCCCGCGGCCCTGGCCGTGTGCTTTCCCGTGTCGACGATCACCGGGCCCTGGCGGGCGATCCGGGCCTCGCCGCGGAAGACGATCTCCTCGTAGAGCGACTCGGTCGGCAGGTTCCAGTAGACCTTCCGGAGGTTCGTGAGGCCGAGGTAGGCGAGCCCGTAGTCGGCCTTGAGCGACTGGGCTTCGCCCTCGCAGGGGGTCTTGATGCCAAGGAGGTTGTTCATTACAGCCAGTCCCTCACCATCTTCCGGTCGCCGATGTAGATCTCGTTGGGCGACGCCGGGTCGAGCGCCCACTTCATCCGGGCGACCCCTTCCATCACGTCCTTCACCGTCCCGGCGAACGAGAGGCGGAGGTGCCCTTCCATCCCGAACTCGCGCCCGGGGACCGTCACGACCCGCGCCTTCTGGAGCAGGAGCTTCGACAGCCCCACCGAGTCGTTCGAGTAGGCGCGGAAATCGGGGAGCGCGTAGAACGTCCCCTCCGGCTTCGCGACGCGGATCCCGGTGAAGGTCCGCAGCTCGTTCATCAGGACGTCGCGGTTGTTCTGGATCGTGAGGCGCAGCCCCTCGACGACCCCCTGCAGGCCGGTGAGGGCCCCCTCGGCCGCCGCCTGCAGCACGGGCGAAACGCACGAGGTGGTCTGGGCCTGGACGTTCGTCATGATCTGGACCAGCTTGCGGGGCGCCACGATCCAGCCGATGCGGAACCCGGTCATGCCGTAGAGCTTCGCGACGCCGTTCACGACCAGCACCTTCGTGCTCTCCATGTCCGCCGAGGAGTACCTCCAGGCCGGAGGCGCCACCTTCCCGTCGAAGACGAGCTTGTGGTAGATGTCGTCCGCGATCAGCCAGATCCCCTTCTTCTCGCAGAACCTGACCAGCTCGGCGACGAACGCCTCGGGCGCGATCGCGCCGCTGGGGTTGTTCGGGCTGTTCAGGATGATCGCCTTCGTCGAGGACGAGACGACCCGCTCGACGTCGGAGAACCGCGGGACGAACGAGCCGTCCTCCGGCTTCACGATGACCGGGACCGCCCCCACCATCTTGATGATCTCGGGATAGCTGACCCAGTAGGGCGCCAGGACGATCACCTCGTCCTGCGGGTTGCAGAGCGTGAAGAGCAGGTTGAAGAGGCACTGCTTGGCCCCGTCGGAGACGATGACGTTCTCGGGGGCCGCCGCCCGGTCGTAGTGGTCCTCGGTGTAACGGAGGATGGCCTTCTTCAGGGACGGGATCCCGTCCGTGGGGGTGTACTTCACGTCCCCCGAGACGAGCTTCGCCGCCGAGCTCAGGATCGCACCGATCGGCGCCTTGTTCTTCGGCTCGCCGATTCCCAGGTGGATGACCGGCTCGCCTTTCTCCCGGAGGAGACGCGCTTCCTCGTTCAGGCGCAACGTCGGAGACTCGACGATGGAACGCGCCAGCTGACTGATGCTCATCTTGAGGATCCCTCTCCTGATGTTTCCGGCCCGGCGGGACGCCGGGAGGTTCCCGTCCCAATACGAAGAAGGGCCGAGTTTATCCCCGAATCGCCCTCGGAGCCGTGATGACCCGCCAGGCGGCCGCCGGGGCCTTGAGCTTCCTCTTCCCGGTGAGGAGCCTTGCGATCTCCACGGCGCACCAGCCCATGTAGACCCAGACCATCGCCTCCCTCGTCGACGGGACCGCGAACTGGACGAGCCAGAAGGCGAAGAGGATCCCCGCCTCGAAGGCCGCGAGGTCGAGGTTCACCAGGAGGAGCCAGGCCAGCATGCTCTGGAGAAGGGTGAGCAGGATCTCGAGGCGCTGGTGCTCGTCGAAGACGATGGCCGAGGGAGAGCCCTTGGAGATCGAATAGACGACCGGGATGAGCGCCGAGAGGATCGACCACTGGTTGATCGTCGACGACACCAGGTTCATCACCGCCATCGGGGCCTTCGAGATCTGGCGGGCCCAGTTGAACGCCGAGAGCTTCTCGGGGAACTCCGAGAGGAACGGCGCGACCCACTGCACGAAGACGAAGGGGGCCACGCCGGCCGCGAGCGCGAGCGCGAGCATCGACTCGACGAACGCGTGGGCGGAGGCGGTCAGGATGACGCCGCCGACGACGAAGATCCCCGCGATGGCCCAGACCCGTCCGCGCGGCCCGAACGAGAGCGCCCATCGCGACACGGCGGGCAGGTCGTCGATCTCCTCGACGTCTCCCTCCCGGGGCGGCAGCCGGAGCAGCACCCCGAGGTAGACGAAGTAGCACGACGCGAGGACCGCCGCGTCGAGGAGGCCGAGCGACCCCTTCCACCAGATGACGAAGAAGTAGAGGACCGGCGGGAGCATCCCCATCACCTCGATGGAGTGCTCGTCGTCGAATTCGATCGGGGCCCACGTCTGCCGCTTCCCGGTCCGCTTCGCGAAGAACGCCGCGACGAAGTAGACGAGCGGCCAGCCGAGGCCGACGAGGAGACGGATCGACCCGGTGAAGTTCGCGATGGCGAGGTGGACTCTGGAGGGATCCTTCCCCGCTTCCCAGGCGATCACCGCCTCGACGGCGAACTCGGGCAGGGTCTGGAGCCACGCGAGGATCGCCAGCGCGAGGCCCTGCGACACGAGGAACTGGGCCGCCTCCGCCCCCCAGGCCACGAGGAACGCCGAGAAGAGGACGGACGGAAACGTCCAGAGGGCGGCGAGCGACGACGCTTTCACCGTGGTCGCGGCGGCCCCGGCTGCAAGAGACTTCATGCTGCCGATTTAATCACGGCGTCCGCTGGACGATCGGCTCTCCCTCCACCCCCGTGTAGAAGACGACGAGCCTGGCCGGCACGGTCCCGACGTTGCGCCCGTTGTGCCTCCGGCCGACCATCTCGACGATGGCGTCCCCCTCCCGGAACGTCTTCATCACCCCGCCCTCCAGCTCGACCGTCACGGAGCCGGCCACCACCCAGGAGTAAACCGGCACGTTGTGAAGGTGCCACCCCGTCTCGGAGCCCGGCGGGAAGTCGACGGTCAGCGCGGTCACCTCCGGCTTGTCCGTGGAGATGTAGCGGATGGGGTCGCCGCTGGACGTCCTCGTGGTCTTCAGGATCACCTTCGCCACGACGCCGGCTTTGTACTCCCCGTTCTCGTCCGCCCGCGAGCTCGCCGCGAACGCCAGGAAGGCTCCGATGGCCAGGCCAGCCGTGAACCGCTTCGTGAATTTCATGAGAAGTCTCCTCGAGCGCGCATTTTGCCCTGACGGCGGCCCGGGGCCGCCATCCCCGATAATCCGGCGATGGGCCGCATCGACTCCGCCTCCAATCCCCGGGTCGTGGGGGCTCTTCACTCCCTCCGGGAAGGGACCCTCTTCCCGCTGGAGGGATCGCGGGCGGTCCGCGAGGCGCTCGACGCTTCGGTCGAGGCTGCCATCGCCTTCCATGTCGGGGCCCTCGACGACGCCCTTCGCCACCGCCTCGAGGCCTCCGGGACTCCCCTCTACGAGGTGACGCCCCGGGTCCTCGACCGGCTCTCCGACCTCCCTTCGACGCGAGGGCTGGTCGTCCTGGCGGCGCCCCCGCAGCGGGGTCTAGGGGATCTGCCGCTGCCGGCGAAGGGGACCGCCCTCTTCCTCGACGGCGTCCAGGACCCGAGCAACGTCGGCGCGATGCTGCGGACGGCCGAGGCCTTCGGCGTCAGCGCGGCCGTGCTGACGGCCGGCTCGGCCCGCCCCTTCTCGGCCCGGGCGTTTCGCGCCTCCGCCGGGAGCGCGCTCCGGCTCCCCCTCGCCTGGGGCGTCTCGCCCGAGGACGCTCGCGACTGGGCCCGGGGCCGGCACGCCACCCTGGCGGGCGCCGAGGCGCACGGCGGGGAGGACCCCTCCGCCGCGGCCACGGTCCGGCCTCTCGCGCTCGTGATCGGGTCAGAGGGGCACGGGATCTCCCCGCAGCTCTCCCTCGCGCTGGACCTCCGCCTGACGATTCCCCTGCAGCCTTCCGTCGAGTCGCTCAACGCCGCCGCCGCCGCGGCCGTCCTCCTCTACGCGCTGTCGCCGAAGACGTCGGCCTCGAACCGGTAGAGCTTCACGTCGCGGCCGTCCTTCCACGCGCCGGCCGGAAGTCCGGCCTTCAGGCAGAGCTGCTCGAGGAGCTGGACCGCATCCCAGTTCCACTCCAGGGGCGCGGCCGGAAGGAGGACGGCCCGCCGGCTCCCCTTCTCCACCGACAACCCGTGCCGTCCGATCTCGACGTCGTCCGGCGAGAGGATCGGCTCGAGCGGACCGAGGACGGCGATCTCGACCGTGAGCCTCGGGTAGTCGCGCGCGGTCGACGGCGGAAAGCGGGGATCCTGGAGAAGCGCGGCGACGGCGCACCGCTCCACTTCCCCGGCCATCGGGCGGGCCGCCTCGGCGGACCCGGCGCTTCCGCGCGGCCGACCGTCCCGTCTCCAGGTGACCAGGACGCCGCGCGGGTCGAGCAGCCGTCCGGCGGGCTCGGCGACCGCCTCTCCCGCCCGGATCCCGAGGGCCTTCCTCGCCGCGGCGTGGGCGAGCCGGACCAGGCCGGCCCGCGCCTCCGGCAGGAGCGTTACCGTAGCGCCTCGCGGATCGCCGCCGTGGACTCCTCCTCGAACGGATCGAGGCGGCCGGTGAAGAAATGGTCGGCCCCGGGAATGACCCGGAGCGGCCAGCCGAACCGCTCCGCCGTGGCCCTGGCCATCTCTCCGGAGCCGAATTCGTCCTCCTCGCCCTGGACCCAGACCACCGAGTAGAGGGCGCCGGCCTCGGCCCCGCGCCGGTCCCAGCGGAGGAGCGGCAGACCGATCAGCCAGAGGAGGTCGGGACGGACGACGTGCGCCGCTTCCAGCGCGCAGACCGACCCGAAGGAGAAGCCCGCGATGACGAGGGGCCCCTCCGGGTAGGCCTCCCTGGCGAACCGGACGGCCGCGACGAGGTCGTCCACCTCGCCCCGGCCATGGTCGTGGGCGCCCGCGGAGGCGCCGACACCGCGGAAGTTGAACCGCAGGGCGGCGAAAGAGAAGCGGTCGGCCAGGAGCCGCGCGGCCCGGTGGACCACCTTCGTGTGCATCGTGCCGCCGTGGAGAGGATGCGGGTGGGCCACCACGGCGGCCCCGCGCACCCTCGCCGGGAGCCGCCAGCTCGCCTCGAGGAAACCCGCGGGGCCCGGCACGGAAGCCGTCAGGACCCGGCTAGGCTGGCGAGGCTCGACACCCACGGTGCGAAGTTAGCACGCCCCGGGAAGCCCGTCCCGCCGCTGCAGCGACCACCAGTCTTTCGCGCTGTCGCCAGAGAGGTTCTGGGAGCGACACCGAAAGAACCGGTGACGACCGACTGCGCGCAGTGAGATCTGCCTCGTGGCCATCGATCGCGCGTATGCTCAGGGCCGAGGAAGACCGTGACGCTCGAAGATCTGAAAAGGGAAGCCCTCGCGCTGAGCCCCGAACGGCGTGCCGCGCTCGCCCACGACATCGTCATCAGCCTGGAGGGACTCTCCCCTGAGATGCTCGAGTCGCTTTGGCTCGACGAGGCGGAGCGGCGTGACAGGGAGATGGACGAGGGAAGCAGCACGGGAATTCCCGGGGACGAGGTCTTCGCCCGGCTCCGCGCCCGCCGCGAGTGATCCTTCCGTATACGTTTCACCGCCTCGCGGCGCTGGAGTTCGAGGCGGCCGAGGACTCCTACGAGACCGGGCGACGCGGCGAGGGCCCGAGATTCACCTCCACCGTCGAGGAAGCGCCCTTCCTCCTACGCCAGCACCCGGAGGCTGCGCCCGTTGTCCGCGGCGAGGTGCGAGCCAAGACCCTGAAACGATACCCCTACAAGATCTACTACCGGATCAAGGGCGATTCGCTCCGGATCCTCGCAGTGGCCCACCAGAAACGAGCCCCGCTCTACTGGCTCGGTCGGCGCTGACGAACGGTCCCCGTGCGACACCGAGTTCGTACGTCACGGAGAAGTCGAGCCGTCGCAAAGTAGACGAGAGCCGCTGGCGAGGCTCGACACCCACGGTGCGAAGTTAGCACGCCCCCGGAAGCCCGTCCCGCCGCTGCAGCGACCACCAGTGGAAGGCGGCGAGGACCAGGGCGTGCCGGATCGCTCCCGACGCCACGAGGCGGTCGGCGTCGGCGGCGGGGTGCAGCTCCACGTGGAGGTCCTCCCCCGCATCCGGCTCGGGGTCGCCCGCGACGACGGCATCCCGCGCGAGGAAGGTGTGGCAGGCGTTGGAGAGGATCGCCGGATTCGGCTGCACCGCCCCCAGGAAGGTCCAGTCGTTCGAGGCGTACCCCGTCTCCTCGCGCAGCTCCCGCCGCGCGGCCTCGAGCGGCGACGCGTCCTTCGGGTCGACCCCTCCGCCCGGGATCTCCAGCGTCTCCGAGCGCGTCCCGTGCCGGTACTGGCGGACGAGGACGAGCTCCGAGGCAGGGGTCAGGGCGATGACGTTCACCCAGTCCGGACCGTCGAGGACGACGAACGGGTGGGTCAATCCGGTCCGCGGGGAGCGCGAGACGTCCCTCCGGACCCGGAAGACCCCGAAATCGGCGACCGGACTCTCCGACAGCAGCTCCCAGCGCCCCAGGCGCGGCTTCTCGGGCACGTTCGCGGCCGATCAGGATCCGCCGGGACCGAAGCCAGCGACGATGTACGAACCGCTCTTGGAGTCCTTCTTCAGGACGATGATCTTCTGGTTCTCGGCCGCCTCGAGGAGCTCCGAGAAGGTCCGGTAGCCGTAGTAGGTCTCGTTGAACGACGGGTTCTTCCGCTGCATCGTCTGCTTGACCATGGAGCCCCAGAGGACTTCCTTGTTCTCGCGCTTGAGGGCCAGGATCGAGTCGACGAGGAGCGAGAAGGCCTCGGCCGCCTTCTCGGAGACGCCGGCCATCATGGGGACCTTGACCTTCTCCCGGACCAGGTCCTCGTAGTAGAGGAACTCGTCGCAGTTGTCGATCAACAGCTCGGAGGTCGAGCCCTTCACGCCGAAGCCCAGGACCTGCTTGTTGTTCTCTTTCAGCTTCGACACGAGCGGAGAGAAGTCCGAGTCGCCCGACCCGATGACGAACGTGGTGATGTGCTCCTTGTTGGAGGCCAGGTCCATCGCGTCCACGACCATCCGGATGTCGGCCGAGTTCTTCCCGCTGATCTTGTACTGGGGGATCTCGACCAGCTCGAAGGCCGACTCGTGGAACGCCCGCTTGTACTCCGCGTACCGGCTCCAGTCGGCGTAGGCCTTCTTGATGACGATCTTCCCCTTCTCGAGGAGGCGGGAGATCAGGAGCTTGACGTCGAACTTGGCGTGCCCGGTGTCGCGCAGGCCGATGACGACGTTGTCGAGGTCGATGAAGAGCGCGAGTTTCTGTTCGTCCTGGTTCATGTTTCCTGCGGGAGGCGACGAGACGACGCTCTCCACGGTGCTGAATAGGGATGGGGGGATGGGAAGTGGAAGTGGAAGCGGGACGATCGGGGCGATCGAGGCGATCGGGGCGATCGGCTCGGCTTCCGGGAACGGGACGTCGAGGGCGAGGTCCTGGGCGCCAGCTGTCGAGCTGGACGCCCGGCCCCTCCCTCCCCGTCGGCGACGGCGAACCGGAGGTTTCGTGGTCATCGAACTCAGTCCATTCTAGGCAGTGGATTTTTGGTCAACTTTCTGATTCTACCCTGCGTGCGAGAATCGGTCCGGATGACCACGGGAGCCCCTCCTTCGCCGCCGCCGGTGGACACCGCTCCCCTTCACGAGGGCGCGGTCGTGGTCGACCTCACGGGGCGGGGATCGCTCGTCGTCTCGGGCCCGGACCGGGTCGCCTTCCTCCAGGGAGTGGTCACGAACGACGTTCGGGCCCTGGCTCCGGGCACCGGCTGCCCCGCCCTCTTCCTGACCGCGAAGGGAAAGCTGAGGGCCACGCTGGACGTCCTGGCCCTCGAGGAGTGCCTCCTCCTGGACACGGAGCCCGGGCTGGCCGGCCCGCTCGTGGAGGGCCTGCGCGCCTACATCGTCTATCCCCCGGTGGGCCTCGAGGACCGGACGGCTTCCACCGGCGTCCTCCACGTCGAGGGTCCCTCGGCCGCCGCCATCCTGGGGGCCGCCCTCGGACCTCTGCCCGCAGGCGATCGCGCCCACGGGCCGTTCTCCCTCGGCGAGATCGAGGGCCGGATCGTCTCGGTCTCGAGGGGCGGGGAGCCAGGGTTCGACCTCCGGTTTCCGCGAGAGAGCCTGCCGGCGCTCCGGGAGCGGCTCTCTCGCCTCGGCCTTTCCCCGGCCTCCGTCGGCCTGCTCGACGCCGCCCGGATCGAGGCCGGGCTCCCCCGCTGGGGATCCGAGCTGGACCAGTCGGTCCTCCCCAACGAGGCAGGCCTGCAGCTCGGGGCCGTCTCCTATTCCAAGGGGTGCTACATCGGGCAGGAGACCGTCGCACGGCTCAAGACGTACGGTCACGTGAACCGGTTCCTCTGCCGGCTGCTCCTGCCTTCCGGCTCGGCTCCGGCACCGGACGCCGCCGTCCTCGCGCCCGAGGGGAACGGGCAGGGGAAGACGGCCGCCGGACGGATCGTGAGCGCTGTCGACTCCGTACGGCTCGGCCGGGTCGTGGCGTTCGCCTGGCTGAAACGAGAGCTCGCCGTGGCGGGACAGCCTCTCGAGGTCTTCACGGAGTCCGGGCCCGTCCACGCGGAGATCCTCCTGCCTCCCGGGGCGTAAGCCGTTTGACCCTTCCGAGACCCCCTCTCATAATCCCGCCCTCCGGCGCACCCGCCCATGCAGACGATCCCACCCGACACCGAGCTCCAGATCTACCGGCTGATGGTCCGGACGCGGCTCCTCGAGGAGCGCCTCTCGAATCTCTACCGGCAGGGCAAGCTCTCCGGCGGCCTCTATCGGTCTCTGGGGCAGGAAGGGTGCGCCGTCGCCTCCGCGATGGCTCTCGGCGACGGCGACCTCCTCTCGCCGCTGATCCGGAACCTCGGCTCGGTCCTCGCCCGCGGCGTGCCGCCTCGCGACGTCTTCGCGCAGTACCTCGGCCGGGCCACCTCCCCTTCCCACGGCAAGGAAGGGGTCCTCCATTTCTCCAGCCCCGAGCTGGGGATCTACGCGCCGACGACGATGCTCGGCACGATGATCCCGGTCCTGGCCGGGATGGTCCTGGGGGACCGGATGCGGGGCCTTGCGACCGTCGGGATGACCTACATCGGCGACGGCGGCAGCTCCACCGGCGCCTTCCACGAGGGAATCAACTTCGCGGCGGTCCAGAGGCTCCCCCTGGTCCTCGTCCTCGAGCACAACGGCTGGGCCTACTCGACGCCGGGAGAGAAGCAGTGCCGGGCGGCCCGGATGGCCGACAAGGCGCCGGGCTACGGCCTTCCGGGAGTCACGGTCGACGGCAACGACGTGGCCGAGGTCTACTTTGCCGTCCGGCAAGCCGTGGACCGGGCCAGGAACGGCGGCGGCCCCACGCTCGTGGAGTGCCGGACGTACCGGATGAAGGGGCACGCCGAGCACGACGCCCAGGCGTACGTCGACCGGTCCGAGCTCGAGACGTGGCGCGAGAAGGATCCGATCCTGAGGCTCGAGCGCTCCTTCGATGCGAGGGGAATCGTCCCCCTCCCGGACCGGGAGCAGGTCGCGCGGGAAGAAGGGGCGCTCCTCGACGCCGACCTCTCCGCGGCCGAGGCGGCGCCGCTCCCGTCCCCGGAGACCGCCTTTCGAGGGGTCTTCCTGGACGAGACGATCGGCGAGCGGGCGCGGCGCGGCACCTTCACCGGGGGCCTCCCGTGAGCGGGGACGGCGCCGAGCTCTTCTTCGTCGACGCCATCCGCCAGGCGCTCCACCAGGAGATGGAGCGCGACGAGCGGGTCTTCGTCCTGGGAGAGGACGTCGGGGCCTACGGCGGCGCGTTCAAGGCGACGGACGGGCTCCTGGCCAGGTTCGGTGAGGCCCGCGTGATCGACACGCCCGTCTCGGAGGAAGCGATCGTCGGCGCCGCCATCGGGGCGGCCATCCGCGGGATGCGGCCCGTCGCCGAGATGCAGTTCATCGACTTCCTCGCGCGGGCCTTCGACCTCCTGACGAATTTCGCCTCGAAGAACCGGTACCGGACCGGCATCGGGGTCCCGATGGTGGTCCGGGGGCCGGCGGGCGCCGGCGTCCACGGGGGCCCCTTCCACTCGCAGAGCCCGGAGGGCTACTACCTTCACTCCCCGGGGCTGAAGATCGTGGTCCCGTCCACGGCGTACGACGCCAAGGGCCTTCTCCTCGCGGCGATCCGGGACGAGGATCCCGTCCTCTTCCTGGAGCACAAGTTCCTCTACCGGCGCGTGAAGGACTTCGTCCCGTCCGGCGACTACACCGTTCCGATCGGGAAGGCCGCCGTTCGGCGGGAAGGGAAGGACCTGACGATCGTCACTTGGGGGGCGATGGTCCTCGTCGCGCTCGAGGCGGCGGGGATCCTCCAGGGAGAGGAGATCGACGCCGAGGTGATCGACCTCCGCACCCTGGTCCCCCTCGACGAGGAGACCCTCCTCTCGTCGGTCGGGAAGACCTCCAAGTGCCTCGTCCTGCACGAGGACACGCGGACCGGCGGGCCCGGCGGGGAGATCGCGGCGACCCTGGCCGAGAAGGCGTTCGAGTATCTCGACGGGCCGATCCTGAGGGTCACGGCGCCCGACACGCCCGTCCCGTTCGCCGCTTCCCTGGAGGCGGCCTACCTGCCCGGCGTGGAGACCGTCCTGGCGGCCGCCCGCAGGCTGGCCTCCTACTGACGGCCGGAAATAGCGGAGAATCTCACCATGCCGACCAACGTCATCATGCCGCAGATGGGCGAGTCGATCGCCGAGGGGACCATCACCCGCTGGATCAAGAAGCCCGGCGACGCCGTCAAGCGTGACGAGCCGCTCTTCGAGATCTCCACCGACAAGGTCGACGCCGAGATCCCGGCGCCCGTCGCCGGCATCCTCCTCGAGATCCGGTTCCCCGAGGGGACCACCGTGGCGATCAACACGGTCGTCGCCGTGATGGGCGAGGCGGGCGAATCGGCCGCGGGCCCCTCCCCGGCCGCGGCAGCGCCGGCGCCCGTGCCGGCCCCCGCTGTCCCGCCCGTCGAGGCGAAGCCTGCGCCCGCGCCTGCCGCGGCCGCTCCGGTCCGCCCGGCCGCTCCGCCTCCTCCCGCCGCGTCCGAGGCCCCCTCCGTCGACGACCTCCGCCGGACGCGTTCGTCTCCGGTGGTCCGCGCCATCGCCCAGGAGAAGGGGATCGACATCTCGAAGATCGAGGGAACGGGGATCTCCGGCAGGGTCACCAAGCAGGACATCCTCTCCTTCGCGGAGGCGGCCGTCGCCGCGCCGCCGCCCTCCCCCGCCCCGGCGGCTCCGCCCGCCGCGGCGAAGCCCTCGGCCGTCCAGGCCGCGCCCGTCATCGCCTTCCCGGCCGGCGCCGGCGTGGTCGTCGAGCAGATGACGCCGATGCGGAAGAAGATCGCCCAGCGGATGATCGAGTCGAAGATGACGTCCGCGCACGTCTCGACGCTCTTCGAGATCGACTACACGAACGTCGCGCGCGCCAGGGACAGGGCGAAGGAACGCTTCTTCCAGAAGAACGGGACGAAGCTGACCTTCATGCCGTTCCTCTTCAAGGCGGTGATCGCCGGCCTGAAGGCCCGGCCGATCGTCAACTCCTCCGTCTCCGGCGACACGATCGTCCACCATCGGGCGATCCACCTCGGGATGGCCGTCGCCCTCGACTGGGGCCTCATCGTCCCCGTCATCAAGAACGCCGACGACCTCTCCCTCACCGGCCTCGCGCGGACGGCGAACGACCTGGCCGACCGCGCCCGCGCCAGGAAGCTCCTTCCCGACGAGGTCCAGGGCGGAACCTTCACCCTGACGAACCCGGGCGTCTACGGCTCCCTCTTCGGCACGCCGATCATCAACCAGCCCCAGGTGGCGATCCTCGGGATCGGGGCGATCGAGAAGCGCCCGAAGGTGGTCACCGGAGCCGACGGCACCGACGCCATCGCCATCCGGACCATGGGCTACCTCTCCCTCACCTTCGACCACCGGATCGTCGACGGCTCCGAGGCCGACGCCTTCATGAACGTGGTCAAGGCAACGCTGGAGCAGGAATGGGGTCAGGTCTCAATACTGTGATATTTATACCGGGTGAGCCGACCCTCTCCGGCCCCCTCGGCCTCAGCTGATCCCGGGGGCGTCCACGGCACGGCGAAGGGCGCCGAGCAGCTCGCGGTCCAAGCGGCCCGCAGAGTAGACACCTAGCCCCCTCGCACCTAGATTTGACCGCCGTATCCAAATGGCTACAATCGAAGAGATGATCACGTTCCTCCAGACCGACGAATTCAGGGCCTGGCTGGGAGGACTGAAAGACTTTCGAGCATTGGCGGTCATCTTCAACCGGCTGGACCGCGCCACCAAGGGGAACTTTGGAGATGCAAAGGCCCTGGGAGGGGGCATCTCCGAGATGCGGGTCGATACACGTCCAGGTTATCGGATTTACTACACGCGCCGGGCCAAGGTGACTTACCTGCTCCTCATCGGAGGCAAGAAGTCCACCCAGCCTCACGACATTCAACGTGCCAGAGCTCTCCTCGAGACTCTTCCCAAGGAGTAACCGATGACCAGGCTCACGACCTTCGACGTGGCGGACTACCTCGATAGCGAGGAAGGCATTTCCGAGTACCTCTCCGTTGCCCTCGAAGATCCCGATCCGGAAATGTTCCTGATGGCCGTCCGAAACGTCGCTCGTGCCCGTGGCATGACCCAGCTCGCAAGAGACGCCGGACTGGGGCGAGAGAGTCTCTACAAGGCTCTCCGTCCCGGTGCCAAGCCTCGCTACGAGACGGTGGCGAAGCTCGTTGCCGCCTTGGGAATGAAGCTGCACGCCATCCCGTCGCAGTAGTTTCTCCCGGCTGGGGGTCAGGTCTCAACACTGTGATATTGCTGTCGAGTGCGCCGGCCCCTCGGGCCTGAGGGGCTGGGCGCCATCTGGCACCTCACCTCCCGTGGGTACGAGCACCACTCGATCTTCGTGGACGACGAGGACCGGGAACGGTTTCTCGCGCTTCAGCGAGAGGATCGTGATTTCGCCCGGAAAGCCGAGGCGGCGCGCAAGCGCCTCCGCTCGAGCCCTTCGAATATCACAGAGTAGAGACCTGACCCCCTCGCACACTCCCCGGCGTCACCCCGAACTGCCGCCTGAAGGCGGAGATGAAGTTGTTGACGTGGGAGTAGCCGAGGCGGTTTGCGATCGCTTTCATCGTGACGTCGCTCGCCTCGAGCGCCCTCTTCGCCTCTTTCATCCGGGTGAGCGCGACGTGGGCGGCGATCGAGCACCCGAACTCCTTCTGGAAGGCGTCGTTCAGGGCCCTCGCGGGCACGCCGTACTCCTTCGACAGCTCGTCGAGCGAGGGGACCCTCTCCCGCAGGTTGGCGAGGTCCCGGTGGAGGCGCGCGAGCGTCTCCTTCCGACGGAGCTCCGCCGGATGCCTTTTCGCCGGCCCTACGAGGTGGTCGTGAAGCGCCCCGATGAACTCCAGGACCCTGGTCTGGGCGAACAGCTTCCGCGGCATTCCGATCAAGGGCGTCGACAGGCTCGTGTGGAGGTGCCGCAGGATGTGCCGGGGAATCGGCTCGACCCGGATCGCCGGAGCGTCGCGGATTCCGAGGGCCTCGAGGAGCGACTCCGCCTCCCTCTCCCCCAGGAGGCGCGCCAGGACCGAGTCGCCGACCACGAGGGCGGTCATCGCGATGTCGCGGGAGGTGTCCAGGACGGGGACCAGGTCGATCTCGTTCGAGTGCCGGAAGAGGGCGTCCCCCTCGCCGAAGGTCACCTCCGCCCCCGGGGTCGACTCCCGGTGGCAGATCCGCCCCCGGCTCGTCACCTGGACCATCAGGCTCGTCTCGCGCATCGTGGAGCGGACCCTCCCGAGGGGGACGAGCCTCCCCCTGGCCGCCGGCAGGAAGGTATGGACGGCCTCGAAAATGGACATGTCGAGCGCCAGCTCCACCATCTCGAACCAGCCCGATCCGACGCCGGGGATGTCCGGGTAGGGGGTCCTTCCCACGTCGAGATCCTCGATCTCCCTCGGGGCTTCCCCGTCCGGCTCCGAGAGCCAGCTCATCCGGATCCTCTGGGAGCGTCGGGGCACCACGGGAGGGAGTCTACGGCCTGCGCCTTGCAACATCGCATAGAAGTCGGGCAGGTGCGCATAGAAAATACCCGTTCTTCGGGCGTTGAGACAAAGTAAGTTCTCGCCAGATTCTCTTGCCCGGGATTCGGGCCAGGCAAACGGCAGGGGGCGTCCTCGCCTCGGGAGAGCGCAGGCGGTCTGCCACGACAGAAACATCACCGGCCGGACGCGGCGTCGATCGTCCGTTGCGGCGGCGCCCGCGAGAACTGCGAACCGTTTCGCGCGGAGGAAGACTGTGGATAGGAGTGCTACTTCACATTTCCTGCTGTAAAGATGAATCACAGAGTAGAGACCTGACCCCCCAGCCCGTGGAGGGGTATCGCATCACTCAGCTTCTCTACCAAGGGCCCAACAGCACCGTGTATCGCGGCCTTCGAGAGTGCGATGCGAGGCCGGTGGTTCTCAAGGTACCCGCGTCCTCTTCCCTGTCCATCCGGGAAAACCTGCGCTTTCGCCACGAGTACAACCTGCTTTCCTCCCTCGACCTGAATCGGGTCATCAAGGTCCACGATCTCCTCCAATACCGATCTGGATTCGCCATCGTCGAGGAAGACTTCGGCGCCTGCGACCTCTTCTACCTGCTCGGTGAAAAGGCCGTGGAGCTTTCGGTCTTTTTCCCCATCGCCATCCAGATGGCGGAAGGGTTGATGCAGCTTCACGCGCACGGGATCATCCACAAGGACATCAATCTTTCCAATATCCTGATCAACCAGGCGACGGGAGTGGTCAAGCTGACGGACTTCGGCCTATCCACGCTCATCGACGGGGAAGCCCCGGAAGCCTGCCACCCCGACTTGATCGAAGGCACCCTGGCCTACATCTCCCCGGAGCAGACCGGCAGGATGAACCGGCCCGTCGATTTCAGGGCCGATCTGTACTCCCTGGGCGTCTGTTACTACGCCATGCTCACGGGGGAGCTACCGTTTTCGGCAGGGGACTCCATGGAGCTCGTTCATTGCCATATCGCGCGTGTGGCACGAGCCCCTCATTCTTTCAAGACGACGGTCCCCGAGGCGCTTTCCAAGCTGGTCATGAAGCTTCTCGAAAAGAAGGCCGAGGAGCGTTACCAGAGCGCCTACGGGGTGCTGCGGGACCTGGAGACGATGAAAGCCGCCTTCGAAGCGGGGGATCGTCTGGCGAGCGTCGCGCTTGCTTCCCACGACATCTCCACGCGCTTTCAGGTGGCTCAGAAGCTCTACGGGCGAGACAGAGAGTCCCGTCTCCTCCAGGACGCGTTCGAACGGGCGGCAGAAGGACGTTCCGAGCTCCTTCTCGTGGCCGGGTATTCGGGCATCGGCAAGACCTCCCTCGTCAACGAAGTGCACAAGGGCCTGGTCCGCAAGCGAGGGCGTTTCATCGCAGGAAAGCACGATCAGTTTCAGCGACAAATCCCGTTCTCCGCCTTCATCCAGGCCTTCCGCCGGCTGGTCAGCCAGGTCCTCACCGAGCCAGAGGACCGCATCGCCTGGTGGCGAAACGCGCTCCTCGTGGCTCTGGGTGGCAATGCCCGGGTCATCACCGAGGTCATACCCGAGCTGGAGTGCATCGTGGGCACCCAACCGCCGTTGCCGGAGCTGGGGCCCACCGAGACGCAGAACCGCTTCAGCCATTCTTTCCAGCGTTTCGTCGGCGTCTTTGCCCGCCGGGAGCACCCCCTCGTGGTGTTCCTGGATGACCTCCAGTGGGCCGATGCGCCTTCCCTCCACCTGATGGAGCTTCTCTGCACCCAGGTCGACAGCTGCTACCTGCTGATACTCGGGGCCTACAGGGACAACGAGGTCTCCCCTGCCCACCCTCTGATGCTCGCCCTCGGCCGCGTACGGGAAGCGGGGGCCCCCATGGAAACCCTGGTGCTGGAGCCCCTCCGCCCCGACGATCTCAACCAGCTGGTGGCGGACACCCTTCACCAGCCCCCGGAGGAGACCCGAGAGCTCTCTGCCCTCTTGCTCCAGAAGACCGGTGGCAATCCCTTCTTCGTCTCCCAGCTCATGAAGGAGCTTCACCACCGGGGGTTCTACACGCTGCATGCGGAAAGCGGGCGATGGCTGTGGGAGATGGACCGCATCGTTTCCGTGGGGATGACGGACAACGTCGTGACGCTCATGGCCGGGAAGATCGCTCGGATGAAGCCCCAGGGCCGGCAGGTGCTCACGCTGGCGGCCTGCATCGGCAACCGCTTCTCACTGGCCACCCTGGCCACCATCCGCGAGACCGTAGAGCACGACACCGCGACAGACCTGTGGGAGGCCATTCAGGAAGGGCTGCTGCTCGCCTCCGGGAGCGAGTTTCGCTTCCTCCACGACCGGGTCCAGCAGGCGGCGTATTCCCTGATCGCTCCCGAGGAGCTCGGGCCCCTCCACCTGAAGATCGGCCGTCTCCTCTGGCATCACTCCACCGAGGCGCAACTGGAGGACCGCATTTTCGAGCTCGTCGCTCATCTCAATGCGGCCATGGAGCTCGTCGTCGACCCTGCGGAGCGGTTTCAGCTCTCTGCGCTCAATCTCGAGGCGGGCAAGAAGGCCAAAGCCTCCACCGCCTACGAGCCCGCATGGCACCACTTCGTTGCTGCCGAGCGGTTCCTGGGCGAGGATCGCTGGGAGACTCGCTACGTCCACACCCTCGAGATCTATCGCGAGCGGGCCGATGTGGGATACCTCCTCGGGAAGTTCCAGCAAGCCGAACGCGATATCGACGAAGCTCTGGCCCACGCCTCGGACCGTTACGACCAGGCGCACATCTACCTCCAGAAGATCACGCAATACAATCAGCTCGGCAAGTACAACGAGCTCGTGGAGGTTGCCCGGCAAGCCCTGCGGCTCTTCGACGTGGAGCTTCCTCTGGCCGGGGACTCGGAGGTCCTTGCGGAGAGATTCTCCCTGCTGCTGAAGGACTACACCCATCTCGTGGGTGGACGCCCCATCGGAGAGATGATCGAGAAGGGGGACGTGACCGACCAGGCCGAGAACTGCACGATCCGGCTCATGGCGATCCTCACGGATGGCACCTACATTGCCGTGCCCACGCTCTTCCCCCATGTGGTGATGGAGGTGGTGACCCGTTCGCTCCGCCACGGTCACAACGCGATGTCGGCCATCGGCTTCGCCTGGGCGACGGTCATCGTCGTCGAGCAGTTTCAGGACTATCCGGGCGCGTACGAGCTCGGCAAGCTCAGCCTGGCCCTCATTGAGCGTTATCCCAACCCGCGCATCCGGGCCCAGGTGACTTTTCTGTATGCCGTATGTGTCCTCCACTGGGTACGGCCGCTGGCAGAGCAGGTCGAAGTCTACAAGCAGGCCTACCAGTACGGTATCGAGAACGGCAATCTTGTTTTCGCCGGCTATGCCCGAACCATGATTCCCAAGACCGTGCTGGCCGCAACGACGGTAGACAAGGCCATCGAAGAGAACGACATCAGCGTGGCGTTTTATGCCAATACGGGCTCGCCCTTTCTCGTGAGCGAGCGCTTTTTCGGCCTGTTTCTGCGGAACCTCCGAGGAGACAGCCCCGCTCCGACGTCTCTCAGCACGGACGAGCTCGACGAGCATGCCATTCTTCACCGTTGGCAACAGCCCGAGACCCGTTTCGGACACGGGCTCGCGTATTTCCTGAATTGCAAGCTGCAGCTTCTGTTTCTTTTCGGCGAGCACCGGGCCGCCTGGGACTTTGCGACGGCGAACGCGCTCTGGATGCAGTACATCCCGATCCTCTACGAAACGACCGTGTTCTCCTTTTTCCGGGCCGTGTCGGCGGCGGCCCTCTACGGGGACGCGAAGGAGGAGGAGCGTCCGGCGTTCCTGGGGGTCCTGGAAGAAGCCGTCAAGGCGTTCTCGGTCTGGGCGCCCCATTGTCCCGAGAACTTCGCGTGGCAAGAGCAGCTGCTCCTGGCGGAAGACGCGCGCGTGCACGGAGATCCCGAGAGCGCCCTGAATCACTACGGTCACGCGGCGATCCTGGCCCGCACCTATGGCCATCCGCAGGGGGTGGCGATGAGCCAGGAGCGCGCCGGGCGCCTTCATCGAAGTCGGGGTCAGCTGGGTCTTGCGCTGGCAGCCCTCGAGGACGCGGGCTTTCACTATTTCCAGTGGGGCGCTCACGGCAAGGTTCGGGCGTTGCTCGAGGAATTTTCGGAGCTGAGACGAGACCCCGCGCCCCAGGTTGCAGCAGGTCGCAACGCGAGCGACCAGGGGACGTCGGCGACGTCGTCCCATCTGCTGGACCTCGATACGGTGCTCAAGAGCTCGCTGGTCATCTCGGGAGAGATGCAGCTCCCTGCGCTCCTCGAGAAGGTGATGAGCATCGTCATCGAGAACGCCGGTGCCGAGAGGGGCTATCTGCTTCTTCCTGGCGATGGCGATTGGGTCGTCGTGGCGCACGCGAACGTCCGGGAGAGTCAGGCGAAGCTCGAACGGAGCCCGCTGCGCGATTCTGCCTTGCTGAGCGAGGCCATGGTCCGCTTCGTTCTGCGCAGCCGCCAGGATCTGTTCATCGACGATGCTCGCCTGGATCCGACCTTTGCCGAAGACGGTCATGTGGTGCGGTCCGCCGTGCGGTCGGTCGTCTGTCTGCCCCTCTTGTCGCAGAACCGGGTGAGCGGGGCTCTGTACCTGGAGAATGGCCTCGTTTCCGGAGCCTTCGCCGTGGGGCGCTCCCGGGTGCTCAAGATGCTTTGCGCTCAGGCGGCCATCAGCATCGAAAACGCCCGCCTCTACGAGAGCCTCGGCGAGTACAGCCGGACGCTGGAGCAGCTGGTGGCAGAGCGCACGCGAGAGCTGTCCGAGGTCAACGAGACGCTCCAGCTCCGGGTCGAGGAGGAGACGAACCGCCGCATGACGCAGGAGAGGCTCCTGGCCCACCAGGGGAAGCTGGCGGCCCTCGGCGAGATGGTCTCCGCCATCGCCCACCAGTGGCGCCAGCCCCTCTCCACCCTCGGGGTCGCCGTTCAGCTGATCCAGGAGTTCTACGACCTCGGCCGCCTCGACCGCGCCCGCCTCGAGGCGCAGGTCGCCGAGTCGATGCGGCAGATCTCCCACATGTCCAACACGATCGACGAGTTCCGCGACTTCTACCGCCCGGACCGGGAGCCGAAGGTCTTCGACGCCAGGGAGAAGCTGGGCGAGGCAGTCCGCCTCGGCGGAGCCTCCCTCAAGGCGGCCGGCATCGACGTCGTGGAGAAGCAGGGCTCGGCCGGGGCGTTCCCCGTCCTCGGCCTCGCGAACGACCTCAAGCAGGCCGTCCTCAACCTGCTCGGGAACGCCGGCGACGCCATCTCGGAGCGGCGCGCCCGGAGGGGTGCGGCGGCGGGCGGAAAGGACGTCGTCGAGGTCTCGGTGGAGCGCGGTGGGGGGACGATCGTCCTCGACGTGGCCGACAACGGCTGCGGCATCGTGCCGGCCGACCGGGAGCGGATCTTCGAGCCCCTCTTCACGACGAAGCCGGAGGGGAAGGGGACGGGGCTGGGGCTCTACATGAGCCGGCTCCTCGTCGAGGAGGGGCTGAAAGGGAAGATCGCCCTCCACGACCGCGGCGACGGCTGGACGCTCTTCCGGATCACCCTTCCCGCCGCGGCGGTCCCTGCGGAGGGGGCGTGAGCGGCTACGGACTCCCTGCCCTGACTCTTCTCTACGTCGAGGACGAGGCGGACCTCCGCCAGCAGGTCGCGACGTACCTGGGCCTCCAGGTCGGCCGTGTCCTGACGGCGGCGGACGGGGTCGAGGCGCTTGCCCTGTTCGAGCGCGAGAAGCCGGACGTCGTGGTCAGCGACATCCGGATGCCCGGGATGGACGGGCTCGAGCTGACCGAGAAGCTGCGCGAGCGCTCCCCCGCCCTCCCGGTCGTCCTCTGCACCGCCTTCGCCGACGTCCCCTCCCTCGTCAGGGCGATCGAGCTGGGCGTCGCCGGCGTCGTCCGAAAGCCGTTCGACCTGCGCGAGCTGCGGGGGGCCGTCGAGCGGGCCGCCCACCCGCTCCTCCAGGCGCGCGAGATCGAGAGAATGCGGGGCGAGCGGGAGGAGGTGACCGCCCGGCAGCTCGGAGTCGCCCCCGCGATGAAGCGCCTCGCCGGCGAGGCGATCCGCGTGGCTGCCAGCGATTTCACGGTCCTGATCCAGGGCGAGACGGGGGTCGGCAAGACGCGCCTCGCCTCCCTGATCCACGGTCTCAGTCCCCGCCGCTCGGGGCCCTTCGTCCCTCTTCACGTCGGCGCCCTTCCGGAGACGCTCCTGGAAGGAGAGCTGTTCGGCCACGAGCGGGGCGCCTTCACCGGGGCGGAACGGAGGCGCCCCGGACTCTTCCAGACGGCGCAGGAGGGGACGGTCTTCCTCGACGACATCGACACGACCCCTCCGGGCATCCAGGCCAAGCTCCTGACCGTCGTCGAGACCGGCCGCTTCTTTCCGCTCGGAAGCAGCGTTTCTCAACACGCCGACGTCCGCGTGATCGCCGCCAGCAACCGGGACCTCACCGCGGAGGTGGCTGCGGGGAGGTTCCGCCAGGACCTCTTCTACCGCCTGCGAGACGTCGTCCTGACGATCCCCCCTCTCCGCGAGCGTCCCGAGGACGTCGCCTGGCTCGCGGACCGCTTCCTCCTCGAGTCCTGCGTGGAGCTGGGGACACCCCCCGTCTCGATGACCGACGAGGCGCTCGGGGAGCTGACCGCCTATTCGTGGCCCGGCAACATCCGCGAGCTGAAGTCGACGCTCCGGAGGGCCGCCCTCTTCAGCGACGGGGCCGTCGACGCGGAGTCGATCCGGCAGGTGCTGGCGGGGAGCCCGGCTTCGAAGGCCCGGTCACAGGAGTCCGCCCCGCAGCCGCCGGACTCCCTCCTCCTCTCGGACCTCGAAGCGTGGGGGGTGAGACGCGCCCTCGAGGCGTCGGGGGGGAAGAGGATGAGGACCGCCGAGCTGCTCGGGGTCACCTACAAGACCCTCAGGGCCATGCTGGAGCGCTACCGGATCGGGTAGGGGTTGTTACTTTCCACCAGTAGAAAGTAACAACCCGCCGGCGGTTCCGGGCCGCCGAAGGGCGGAAGTACCTGGATTCAGGCGTGTTCCGCGTTGGCACGACTCGTGATTACCACCAGCGCGTGAGCAGCTCGCGCATGACGGCCGATCCCGGCGATCCATCCCCCGGAGAAGAAGAACAGGTGGCTCCCCTGCTCGGCCGGAGGCCCGCCTTCTGCCCCTACATCGACGCCGGACCCGCCGCCTGCTACTGCCGAAACATCACCAGCCAGACCACCGCGCTGATCGTCCGCTACTGCGGCGACGCCTACCAGGAATGCGCCATCTATCGCACGGAGGAAGATCGTGGAAGAAAGAAGTGACGTCCTCGCCCAGGCCCGGGTCGGCATCGCGCGACTCGGGGCGGTCCTCCTCCTCGGAATGGCCCTCGTCCTGGCTCCCACGGCAGCCGCCTCCCTGACCGGGACGGACGTCGTCGTCCCGACCTCGGCGAGCGCGGGGGGGGCCTACGGCTCGTACTGGATGACGACCCTCTGGGTGACCAACGGCTCGATGGCCCCGACGGACGTCGAGATGGCCTTCCTGGAGCGGGACGTCTCCAACACCGCCCCGGTCCTCTACCGCGTGACAATGGCGCCGGGAGAGTCGAGGAGTTGGGAGGACGCCGTCAAGACCCTCTTCGGCAAGACGGGGACGGCCGGGGCCATCCGCCTCCGGTCTACGAACGATGTCCTGGTCGTCTCACGCACCTACAACGACGCGGGCGGGGACATCAGCAACTCCGTCGGGACCTCGCTCGAGGCCGTGCCGGCAGGAATGGGGGCCGGAATCGGGCGAACGATGACGTTCCTCGGCGTCACGCCCGACGGCTCGGGGGTCTTCCGGTACAACTTCGGCCTGGTCGAGGTGGACGGCAAGGCGGTCACGCTCCGGATCGTCCTTCGGGACGGGGCGGGAAGTCTGCTCGGGTCGGTCGAGGCGCCGGTGCGCGCCCTGGAGATGAAGCAGTACGCGGTGTCCGACCTCTTCCCGGGCGCGACGGCCCCGACCGCGGCGGTCGACGTGACGGTGACTGCGGGCAACGGCCGGGTGGTCGGCTTCTCCACGCTGATCCCGAACGGGAGCAACAGCCCGACCGGCTTTGGCATGTCGCTCGACACGCAGTCGTTCATCGGCCCGCAGGGGATCGCCGGCCCGCAGGGGCCAGCCGGGGCGACCGGGCAGCAGGGCATCCAGGGCGTGGCCGGCGCGCAGGGGCCAGCCGGACCGATGGGAGCGCAGGGAGCGCATGGCCTGAAGGGCGATACGGGAACCCAGGGATCCGCCGGATCGATCGGCCCGCAGGGGCCAGGCGGATCCACCGGAGCTGCCGGCACCGCCGGGGCCACGGGCCCGCAGGGGATCCAGGGGCCGATCGGTTCCACGGGTCCGCAGGGGACGGCCGGCATCGCCGGGCAGACCATCATCGCAAACAAGGCGGTCCTGAACGGCAACGCCGACCCGACGACAGGCCAGGGGATCGTTGGCGACTACTACGTCAACACCCAGACGAACTATGTCTTCGGGCCCAAGACCAGCGAAGGCTGGCCGGCGGCCGGCGTCAACATGGTCGGACCGATCGGGCCCACCGGCCTGCAGGGCCCGGTCGGCACGCAGGGAATCCAGGGCTCGGCGGGCGCCGCCGGGCAGACGGGCCCGCAGGGCCCCACGGGCGCACAGGGGGCGCAGGGGATCGCCGGGCAGACGGTGATCGCCGACAGGGCCGCCCTGAACGGCGCGGCGGACCCCACGACGCAGGGGGTGGACGGGGACTACTACGTCAACACCGCGACGAACGTCCTCTTCGGGCCCAAGGCGGGCAGTACGTGGCCCAAGGTCGGCGTGAACATGGTCGGGCCGCAGGGGCCAGCCGGGGCCACCGGGCCGCAGGGCATCCAGGGCGTGGTCGGCGCGCAGGGCTCGAAGGGTGATACGGGAGTCCAGGGCGTGGCCGGATCAACCGGCCCGCAGGGGTCCGCCGGGGTCGCGGGAGCCGCCGGCACCGCCGGGGCCGCGGGCGCGCAGGGAATCCAGGGGCCGACGGGCTCCACGGGTCCGCAGGGGACGGCCGGCGTCGCCGGGCAGACCGTCATCGCGGGCAAGGCGGTCCTGAGCGGCTCGGTCGACCCGTCGACGTCCCAGGGGAGCGACGGCGACTACTACGTCAACACGGCAACGAACTTCCTCTTCGGGCCGAAGAGCGGAACCTGGCCGACGGCCGGCGTCAACATGATCGGACCGATCGGCCCCACCGGCCTGCAGGGCGCGGTGGGCCCGCAGGGGGTCGCAGGGTCGACGGGCGCCGCCGGGCAGACGGGTCCGCAGGGCGCCACGGGTGCGCAGGGACCGCAGGGGATCGCCGGGCAGACGGTCATCGCCGACAGGGCCGCCCTGAACGGCGCGGCGGACCCCACGACGCAGGGGGTGGACGGGGACTACTACGTCAACACCGCGACGAACGTCCTCTTCGGGCCCAAGGCGGGCAGTACGTGGCCAAAGGTCGGCGTGAACATGGTCGGGGCGCAGGGGCCGCAGGGGGTGGCCGGCGCGCAGGGGCCGACCGGACCGCAGGGGAGCGCCGGGGCGACCGGGCAGCAGGGCATCCAGGGCGTGACCGGCTCGCAGGGAGCCACCGGAGCGAGGGGGGAAACGGGGACCAGCCCCTTCACCCTCAACGGCGTCGACGCGGTCTACACGGCCGGCTCCCTCGGTGTCGGGGTCTCCCCCCCGAACGCCGCGGCAGCCCTCGACGTGGCGAGCACGACGAAGGGCTTCCTGCCGCCCAGGATGACCCGGGACCAGCGCGTTGCGATCGCAAACCCGGTCGCGGGGCTGCAGGTCTACCAGACCGACACCCAGACCGGCAGCAGCCCCGGCCTCTACCAGTACAGCGGAAGCGCCTGGTCCCACGTCGGCTCCGTCACGGACGTCACCGGGACCGCGCCCGTCGTCTCCAGCGGCGGCTCGACCCCCGCCATCAGCATGCCCGCCGCGGCATCGGGGGTCCCCGGTTACCTCACGGCAGACGACTGGGCCACGTTCAACGGCAAGGCCCCGGTGGCCTCGCCTACCTTCACGGGGACGGTGACGGCGCCGGCCTTCGCGGGCGCCCTGAC